>SIAJ01000102.1 GCA_009691845.1 Gemmataceae bacterium | reverse complement strand
TTGTCGAGAATGCCCGCGAAGGGATTCGCAGGCGCGGCGCTCGCGGCTTCGCGACCAAGCAGCGAAGAAAGGGCGATGCCACCAAGACCCAACGCGGAGTCGCGGAGGAAGAGGCGGCGATTGGTCGGGGGGAGGATGGTGTGGTTCATAATTCGGCTCGTAGTAGTCCGCACACTCCGGGTGCGGACATGAATAGCGTCTCGGAAAAGAGGATATTGCAGCCCTTGTCTTTGAAGTCCGCACACGGAGTGTGCGGACTATTATCGCCGCATCACCGCCGCATCGTGGTTCAGAATCGCCAACGCGACTGCGGTCGCTGCTGCCAGTTCGTTCTTGTTCAAGGCCGCGTCGCTCTTTGAATCGCCCACGCCAAGCAACTTCTCCGCCTCCTTCGGATCGCTCGTGAAGGCGGCCGCTTGCTCTTCAAATAGTTTCGTCAGGATCGCAGTCTCTTTTTCGGACGCCGTTCTTGAAGTCGCCAGTCGGAACGCCCAGGCAGTCTGTTCCGTCTTCGTCTTACCCCCTTCTTTCAACATGCGTTGACCGAGGAACCTGGCCGCTTCCACGAAGGTCGGGTCGTTCAGCAGATTCAGCGCCTGCAACGGCGTGCTGGTGCTTTGTCTTTTCACGTTGCAGACGCTGCGGTCGGCGGCGTCAAAGGCAGTCATGTTGGGTGGTGGGGCGGTACGCTTCCAGAACGTGTACATTCCGCGACGATAGAGGTCGGGGCCTTTCGAACGCGGGTAGCCGGGCCGGCCCATGGCTTCGTTCCACAGGCCTTCGGGTTGATACGGGTACACGCTTGGCCCGCCCTGTTTTTCCACGAGCAGGCCGCTGACGAACAAGGCTTGATCGCGGAGCATCTCGGCCGTCAATCGTCGAGCGGTCATGCGGGCCAGGAGCGTGTTGCTCGGATCCTTCGCGAGAAGTTCCGGCGTGACCTTCGCACTTTGCCGATAGGTTGCTGACAGGGCGATCTGCTTGAGTGTTCGCTTCATGTCCCAATCGTTTTCGACGAAATCGGCCGCGAGCCAATCGAGTAGTTCTGCATGAGTCGGTCCCGAACCGGTGCTGCCGAAATTGTCCGCGGTCTCGACGATGCCCTTGCCGAACATCTGCTGCCACAGGCGATTGACCGTGACGCGGGCCGTCAGCGGATGATCGGGCTGCGTGAGCCATTTCGCAAGCCCCAGTCGATTGCGTGGGAGATTGGCAGGAAAGGCGGGCAGTGCCGCTGGCGTGCCGGCACTAACGCGGTCGCCGTGTTTGTCGTAATCACCTCGCTTCAAGATGAACGCGGGCTTCGGTTCTTTCATCTCCTCCATCACCATGATCTCGGCAATCGGATTGATGAGCAGATTCAACTCGCGTCGGGCTGTTTTCAATTCATCGGTCGCTCTCACGCACTCGGCATCCACGTTGGCCGCGTAATACTCGAAGAGGTTCTTGCCCTCGACCTTTCCGAGTTCGGTTTTCCCGGCAACGTGTGCCGCCTCGACGGATGTCAGTGCCCGATTGTAAACGCGAAATTCATCGATCGTGCCGCCTTTGAACCCGTTATCTCGGAAGCGATAGCCGATCGCCAGGTTCGGTTCGTTGCCGCCATAGGTAATGTCCTTGCGAAGGTTGTCGCGAACGACTTGCACGTCGGCGGCTTCGCCATCGAGATAAATCTTCAGGCCTTCGGCCGTGCTCGATCCGTCATAGGTGACTGTAACGTGGGCCCACGTATTCATGGGAATCGCCTTCTTCGTGGCGACCTTCAGCGAGTTTCCTGGCCACATGTGATGCAGGCCGAAGGCGAGGTTGCCATTTTCGAGCAGCAACTCGTAGCCGCGAGAACCCGCATCGACCGGAGCCTGACTGTGATGCAGCACCGTGGCACGTGGCGCATGGCTGGCCGTCTTCAGCCACATCGAAAACGTGAACGGATCGGTGCGAGTGAAGTGACCGAGACCGGGGAAGACGAAGCCGTTCTCGCCGTTTAACTCGGCGGACGGACCGATCTTTCCCGGCGCCACTTTCGGGCCATCGTGTGCGTTGCCAAATGATTTTGCATCGACGCTATTCGTGATCTTGTTGACTTTGAGTTCGTCGAACGAGAAGTGCGCCACGAGACCCATTGGGGCCAAGGTACGCTCGGAACCGAGCCACTTCTCGAAGCCGGCGGTTGCCGCGGTTCTGGCCATGAATAGTTTTCGTTCCGCCGCACTCATGACCCTCCGCATGACCGCAATTTTTGTGTCCTGCTCGTCTGTCGAAAGCAGGAGTGCTGGCACCGGTGTCGCGGCCGTGAAGTAGGACGTCTGCCCCGATTCATCGATGTTCTGGAAGAACGAGAAGAGTGAGTAAAAATCCTTCTGGCTGATCGGATCGTACTTGTGATCGTGGCAGCGGCAGCATTCGAAGGTCAGGCCGAGGAAGGCCGTGCCGGAGGTGGTCACCCGGTCAACTACGTAGGCGACACGGAACTCTTCCGCGACGACGCCCCCCTCTTCGTTTTGCATGTGCAACCGGTTGAACGCCGTGGCCAGGCGTTGTTCCTTGGTCGCGTTTGGCAGCAGGTCGCCTGCCAGTTGCCAGGTGAGAAACTCGTCGAATCGCTGATTGCGATTGAATGCCTTGATCACCCAGTCGCGGTAGGGCCAAACGGGACGGGCCCGGTCGAACTGGTAGCCGTGCGTGTCCGCGAAGCGAGCGATGTCTAGCCAATCCGTCGTCATGCGCTCGCCGTAGCGTTCGCTTGCGAGCAAGCGATCCACGGCCTTCGCATAAGCATCGGCCGATGTGTCCTTCAGGAACTCGTCCATCTCCTTCGGCGTCGGCGGCAGTCCGGTCAGATCGAGTGTGGCACGGCGAAGCCACATGTCACGCGTGGTTTCACTCGAAGGCTTTAGCCCTTCTTTCTCAAGCTTCTCACGAACGAATCGGTCGATTGGTTTGGCTGCGGATTGAGGCCCGGGGACTGTGGGCTTTTTCAGAGAAGTGAGTGCCCACGGTTGTCCCCACTTGGCCCCGTCGTCCACCCAGCGTTTCAGGGTGTCGATCTGCTTGGCCGTGAGTTTGCGGTTCGACTTCGCAGGCGGCATCATCTCCTCGGCTTCGTGCGAAGTAATTCGGCGAATCAGTTCGCTCTTGTCGCTCTTGCCGGGGACGATGACGGCCATGCCATCCCGAACACGAAAGGCCCCCTCCTTTGTGTCCAGCCGCAGTTTCGCCTTGCGGGCGTTCTCGTCCGGGCCGTGACAGAAGAAGCAATTGTCCGAGAGAATCGGCAACACATCGCGCGAGAAATCCACAGGAGACTGTGCCGACGCGGCCGCAGCGACCAGGACCATCAGGAAAGCAGCTAGTCTCATCGGGATATCCATCATGGCTGTTGTTCGAGCTACCAGTCTGTTTCCATGTTACCGTCCGCGCTTCTCAAGGCTCGGAATTTCGGATTGTGCATTTGTAAAGGGTGCTGGTCGGCCCGGCAGCGATCCATCTGGCCTCGCCAAACGTATTATCTAGGTTGACCGTTCGATCTTCACGTCGCGGGCAGGGTATTCGCTTATGATGGCTTCGCATCGCTCTTCGGAGCCGGAACCCCTCGAGCAACCTCTCCCGACCGAACCGACTCCTCCTGCAAGTGGCGATACGGGCCTTCCAACGCTTCCCGCTTCGGGCGTCGTGGTCGGGATCGATTGGTTCTTGTGTCTCGCCATTTTGGTACTCGCATTTCTCGTGGCGTCGTTCTCCGTGCGGAACTCCGATTTTTTCATGCACCTGGCGACGGGTCGCCTGTTGAGTGAAGGCGGATACTCATTCGGCAAGGACCCGTTCAGTTTTGTGGGGGAGGATCGAACCTGGGTCAATCATTCCTGGTTGTTCGACTGGCTGTTGTTTCGACTCTATTCTGCCGCGGGTGGACCGGGCGTTGTGATCGCGAAGGCCGTGGCGGTTGCGGTTTCGGCCGGGGTTCTCCTGCTCGCTCGACGGCCCGGCCAGTCCGTATTTCCAGGTGTTGTCTGCGTCGGTCTGGCACTCGTCGCTTGTACTCCGCGATTACTGTTGCAGCCAACGGTTGCATCGATTCTGGGCGTTGCCGTCCTGATGGGGTTACTGGTTCGAGTTGCGAAGCCAGCCGGATCCTGGCGATTCCCCGTGTGTATCGCAGTCTTGTTTGCATTCTGGTCCAATCTGGATCAATGGTTCTTCTTGGGACCGGTATTCCTGTTGCTCTACACCGTCGGGCAGATGCTTCGCCCCGCTAAGGGTGAGAACTCGGGTACTTTGTGGAAAGCGTTGCTCCTGGGCATCCTGGCGTGCATGGTGAACCCTCACCACATTCGGGTCTGGACGTTGCCCCCGGAATTGGTCAGTTCGTCGCTCAAGGAGATTCTTGGTGATGACGCCGAACTGGGCAGCATGTTCCGCAGTGCCCTCACCAAGGGAAGCCTGGATTTCGCCGGTGAGCGCGACAATTGGGCCAATCTGTACTGTCTGCTTGTGCTTCTCGCTCTCAGCCTGATTGGCTTTGTGACGAACTTCAAGCGTATCTCGGTCGGGCTGGCTCTGGTGTGGGCCGGTGCTGTGGTTGTGGCAATATTGCACCTGAGGGCCATTCCCTATCTCGCGTGCGTGGCCGCTCCGGTTGCAGCAATCAACCTGGCCGACGCCTTGCGGCGACTCGTGGAGGTTTCACGCTCCGAGCAGAGCGTCCGAGCATTCCTGGCCATTCGCTCGGTCGGTCGTGGCCTGGCTGTGTTAACTGTCTTGTTTCTCGTTGCGGTCAGTTATCCGGGTTGGTTAAATATCTCGACGCACCCGCCCCGACGGTGGGCGTGGGATGTCGAGCCGAACACTTCGATGCAGCGAACGGCAGAGCGACTGAAGAAATGGAAAAATGACGGACTCCTTCCTGCGGAAGCCAGGCTGCTCAATCTTCAACCGGATTTTGCACATTACGTCGCGTGGTATGCCCCGGAGATCAAATCCTATTTCGACATCCGACTTCGCTTCCATCGCGAAGAGGCTGCGGACTACGCGGCATTGCGCAGGCACCTGGCTCCAGGTAATGCGAAGGGGACGAAAGAAGACGGTTTCAAGATATCCGAATTTCTCAAGGCAAATGGGATCACGTATGCCGTCACGTCGCATGCTTCGCGGCGCTGGAATGAATCCGTACTCGTCGTGCTGTTGGGCGAGGATCGCAACCGACGCGGGCCGGAATGGGCCATTTGGCACATCGAAGGGCGTGCGGTCGTGCTCGGTTGGACGCGACAGGAAACAATCGCCAAGGATTCGTTCGATCGCCTTCGTTTCGACCCGCTGCGGTCCGCCTATGTCGAGGCGATACCGATGGGAGAGGCCAAGGTGGAGATTCCCCTTCCTCTCCATACCGTTTGGGAACGGTATCTGGCTGCCCCCGCCGTCTCCCCAACCGAGGGCGAGGAAGCACTGCTGCTCATGGTGTATGGGGATACGGTGATCAGGAAGTCGGCAGCGACGCAGCGCGAGTTCTTTGTTGCTATGCACTTCTTTGGCCAACAGTGCCAGATGCCGGCGCTCAATCTCTGGACGCTGCTTCCGATTCAACCGAATCTGTTTCAACTCCGGCGTAGCCCAATTCCCACGATGCTCCCGCCTGAGGCGAATGCCGTGGCCCTCTTGTCGGTTCGAGCGGCCAGGCGGGCGATCGCCAATAGCCCCGATCATCCGGATGGCTACTTCTATCTAGCCATGGCGTATTCAACGTTTGCTGGCTATGAATTCTTGCGCGACCTCGAGCAGATCGTGACCTTGGCTTCGCTTGCTCGTTGCCGAGTTCGACTTTCGGAAGATCCGACGCAAAAACGAGCAACACCTTACGATCGGGACTTGTTGGAGCGTTTGGGCAAGTCCCATGTCGAAGCAGTACCGCAGCGACTGGATCTTTTGCTCGACGTCATTCGGAGCGGAGTGAAATCCTTCCGAGCGGAGACCGAGGAAGTCGAAAGCACGCTGGGCCGGTTCGAAGGCGTCGAACTCGCACGGAAGCAAGAGGAGATCGATTCCCGCAACACGGAATTAAAAAGGCTCGATAGGGAGATTGAAAGCCTGGAAGGGACCGTTCGAAAGAACACGGAAAATTATGTGAATGAAGCCGCGGCCCTGAGTACGCCCGTCGAGCGTGCGGCCGTCGCTCGCCGGTACGGCCTGGTGCGTGAGGCAACGAATGAATTGCACAAGGCGCACGAAAAGTACCAGAAACAATCGGAATCAGAACGGATGGGCAAGGAGTTGTCGCTTTCTGAATCGGCACAGCGTTTGGCCGTTTATGCGGAATTGGTCGAGCTGATGATCTTCGATGGCCGGGTTGAGGAAGCTGTCAATGTTCTCTCCACAATGGACCACGATGAGGCGCTGATCGCCATGGAATCCGTTCCCCTGAAGGATGCCTATCGTGCAGTCCGGCGGAAGGTCGTCGCACTGCAAAGTCCGCGCAGTCGGAGTGAAACCTTTCTCGATTCCAATCCCGCCATGCGTTATCGCGGGCTGCGTCTGGCAGTCTCGATGATCACTGGGAATTTCGAACGTGCCACCAAGTTGCAGGCCCACCAGCTACAATTAGCCCGCAAGGAACTCGATGCGTATCGGACGGCACATTTTCCCAAGGGACCGCCCGATTCGACCAACGTACCCTCGCAACTCGAGCTGACGCTCGAACTGTGGTATCAACCCACGCTAACTGTCCTGACCTACTATCGCCGCGAATACTATCGCAAGGTCGAGCAACTCCTCGGGCTATCCAGCGTTTTCGCAGAGCAACAGGTACGCCTTGCCATGACGTTCTTGGAGCAAGGCGATGTGCCAAAGGCCGCCTACCACTTTCAGCAATCGCTGGAAACGCCTGAGTGGAAGACGCCGCTGCCTGCTCAACGAACGGCACGCGAGTACTTGAAAGCAATCGAAAAAGCCGGCCTACCGCAGGGAGGCACTCCGTGAGAATTGTGAATCCGAAGGTGCAGGATGATTTGGCGGCTGGCCGAACCATTCGCTTGAATTTAGGCGTCGGCCGACGATCCAGACCGGGTTATTACGGGGTCGATTGGATCGAGATGTCCGGCGTGGATGTTGTGGCCGACCTGAACGAACCGCTGACGGAATTGCCGGACAATTCCGTCGAAGCGATTTACACGCACCATACATTTGAGCACGTGGTGAATTTCATTCCCCTCCTCAAGGAAATTCACCGCGTCGTGATTCCAAACGGCCAGGTGGAAGTCGTGGTGCCCCATTTTTCGAGCCCATACGGCTATTCCGACCCCACGCACGTTCGCTTCTTCGGTCTTTATTCCTTCTATTACTTCGCGGACGAGATCGATCAGCCGAAGCGGAAGGTGCCGGCCTTTTACATTCCCGAACGGTTTGCGACCGATGCGATCAAGATCACCATGATGCCGACGCTGATCATGTGCAAACCCATTCGCCGGCTCACGACCAAGATTGTCAATTCGTCAATCGGGATGTTGGACTGGTACGAACGTTCCTGGTGCCGCAATTTCCCGGCCGACAGCATCAAATATTCACTTCGCGTGAAGAAATAGTCAGAAACTCTTGCCGGCGCTGTACAATCATTTTTTGGTCTGGGGACGGATCATGGCCACCACCACGGTGCCTCTCAAGGTCGGCTTTCTCGGCGCAGGGCAGATGGCAATCGCCCTCGCGAAGGGCTGGCAGGCTGCCGGTCTAATCTCCACCGCCACCTGCAAAGCTAGCGATCCGTTTCCGCAGGCGCGCACGCGTTTTCAAGAACAAACAGGTTGCCCGAGCACGGCCGACAACCGCGAGGTTGTTTCCGCGAGTGACGTGTTGATCTTGGCCGTGAAGCCGCAAACACTGCCGGCTTTGTTGGAAGAAATCCGGCACGTCGTAACCGAGAAACATCTGATCGTGTCGATTGCGGCTGGGATTCCCCTGGCCCGACTCGCGGATAGTCTGCTCGGGAAGTATCGGCTGGTACGTGTGATGCCGAACACGCCGTGCCTCCTGGGTGCCAGTGCCAGCGGCTTCGCGGCCGGGCCAGGGGCTCGACCGGAAGACATTGTGTTAGTCGAGAATCTCTTCAACGCCGTGGGCAAGGCGTTCGCACTTCCGGAACCGCTGCTCGATGCGGTTACGGGACTGAGTGGCAGTGGCCCAGCATTCGTCTATGTCATGATCGAGGCGCTTGCCGATGGTGGAGTCCGCATGGGCTTGCCTCGTGATGTGGCCATGACGCTGGCGGCTCAGACTGTGTATGGGGCCGCCCGCATGGTCCTGGAAACGCAGCAACATCCGGGCGTTTTGAAAGATGCTGTGACCAGCCCAGGCGGAACCACCATTGCCGGCCTGCACGCTCTGGAGCGGGGCGGCTTCCGAGCGGCCATCATGAATGCGGTGGAGGCTGCGACGAGGAGATCGACGGAATTGGGGCTGCGATAAATTTTCTCCCCCTCTCCAAAGCGGAGAGAGGGACTGAACTACTCTGAACCTAATGATGTAACTTCAAGAGCAACGAACCAGAATGCCGTCGTCACCCACTAGCGAACTCGTTCTCATCTTCGACTTTGGCTCTCAATATGCCCAGCTCATTGCTCGGCGCGTTCGAGAGTTGAATGTCTTCTGCCAGATTGTCCGGCACGAACTTTCGGCGTCCCGCGTTGCCGAACTGAAACCGAAAGGGATCATTCTGTCCGGCAGTCCGTACTCCGTGTACGAAACGGGTGCGCCGAAGCTTGACCCGGCCATTCTGAATCTCGGCATTCCCGTGCTCGGGCTGTGTTATGGCATGCAACTCGGCTGCCAGATTCTTGGAGCAGAAGTTGCAGGTTCCACACGCCGCGAGTTCGGCCGGGCTCCCATTCGCGTGATCGATCCGGACATCATTCTCGCCGGCGTTCCTCGCGAGACGATTGTCTGGATGAGTCACGGCGACCAGGTGAAAGCCACGAGCAGCGACTTCGAGGTGCTCGCAGTGACGGACACGTGCCCGGTCGCGGCCGTCAAGCACAAGAGCAAGCCCTTTTACGGGCTTCAATTTCATCCCGAAGTCAGCCACACGCCCGAAGGTGGCCGCATGCTTCGTAACTTCCTGCACGACGTGTGCGGGTGCGAGGGTTTGTGGAAAATCCATACGTTTATCGATCGCGCAATCGCGGACATTCGTGAGAAAGTTGGCGACAAGCGGGTGATTTGCGGTCTGTCGGGCGGCGTGGATTCGTCCGTGGTTGCCGCCTTGTTGCTGAAAGCGATCGGCCCCCAGGTCGCGTGCATCTTCGTCGATAACGGCCTGCTCCGCGAGGGCGAGGCGGATAGCGTTCGCCACACCTTCCGCGATTGGTTCAAGGCCGAACTGCACATGGCCGATGCTTCGACTCGATTTCTGGATGCCCTCAAGGGCGTGACCGATCCGCAAGAGAAACGCAAACTAATCGGCTTCCACTTCATCGAGGTCTTCAAGGAAGAAGCGAAATCGATTCCGGGTGCGAAGTATCTCGCCCAGGGAACCTTGTACCCAGATGTGATTGAGAGCGGCGGCGCGAAAGACGGGCCGGCGGCGACAATCAAGATGCACCACAATGTCGGCGGCCTGCCGGCGGAGTTGGGCTTCGACCTCATCGAGCCACTGCGCGATTTGTTCAAGGATGAAGTTCGTAAGCTTGGCACCGAACTCGGCTTGCCGGATGCTGTCGTCTGGCGGCATCCGTTTCCCGGGCCTGGCCTCTCGGTTCGTTGCCTCGGTGAAGTCACTCGAGAAAAGCTCGAAGTCCTTCGACAGGCCGACGTGATCTTCCTTGAGGAACTCCTAGCTTCCGACTGGTATCGCAAGACGGCCCAGGCCTTTGCTGTGCTGCTGCCGGTTCAAAGCGTCGGCGTGATGGGCGACGGACGAACTTACGAAAACGTCGTCGCTCTTCGTGCCGTGCAGACCGATGACTACATGACGGCCGACTGGTCGCGTTTACCGCAGGACCTGCTGGCAACGGTCTCGACAAGAATCATTAACGAGGTTCGCGGCGTGAACCGCGTCGTGTACGATATCAGCAGCAAGCCCCCGGCGACGATTGAGTGGGAGTGAGTCATTGTTTGGCGTTCGAGCCAACGGATCGAACGCTAAACGGGGGTTGCTGCGATATAGTAATCGTCAATGCGATTACCTGAGGCAAGTGATGCGTTTCACCAAAATGCAGGGCTGCGGCAACGACTATGTCTACGTCGATTGCTTCCGCGAGAAGATCGCCGGCGACATTAGCCAGCTCGCGATTGCTATCGCGGATCGCCACTTTGGCGTTGGCGGCGACGGGCTCATTCTGATTTGCCCGTCCGAGCGCGGCGATGCCCGGATGCGCATGTTCAATGCCGATGGTTCCGAGTCCGAGATGTGCGGCAACGGCGTGCGTTGTGTGGCGAAATATGTTTACGATCACGGCATCGCCCAAAAAGAGCGTCTCGCCATCGAGACGGGGCGTGGCGTACTCACGATCGACCTGGAAATCGAAGGCGGCAAAGTCCGGCGGGCCCGCGTCGATATGGGCGAGCCAATCCTGGAAGCCGCCAAGATTCCCACGATGCTAGTCGGTAATCCGCCCGTCGAACAAACTGTTCGGTATGGAACGGAAGCGAACGATGTTCTCGCGTTGACATGCGTGTCGATGGGCAATCCCCACGCCGTCGCCTTCGTGAACGAAATCACCGACAAGCAGGTGCATGGCATCGGGCCTCTCATCGAGAAGCACGAGGCCTTCCCTCGGAAGGTCAACGTCGAGTTCGTGAAAGTGAATAGCCGAACCGACGCGAACATGCGGGTCTGGGAACGCGGCAGCGGCGAAACGCTCGCGTGCGGGACCGGAGCCTGTGCCGTGGCCGTCGCTGGTATTCTGACCGGCCGCTTCGATCGCAAAGTGACCATTCACCTGCTTGGCGGCGATCTGGAAATCGAGTGGGGCACGGACAACCACGTCTACAAGACTGGGCCGGCCGTCGAGGTGTTTAGCGGCGAGTGGCTTCAGTAAATGAAGATCCGCAATCCCAAAACGATTCAGCGTCTTGCTCGAGTCGGTGGCGTGCTTCTCAAGGCGTGGAACCACACGCTTCGCTTCTCGTATCGGCCGTTGACCTCCTATTTGCTCGCGGATCGTCCGGACCTGATTGGCAACTCGCGATTCATTTATGCCTTCTGGCACGAGTATATTTTCGTTCCCGCCTACCTATATGCTCGTCCCGACATGGCCGTGCTATCCGGGATGCACGCGGATTCACAGTTCCTGGAGGAAATGACCAGGCGCTATGGTCTGAAGTCGATCAAAGGATCGACCACGCGCGGCGGAACGACCGGGCTATTGAAAATGCTTCGAGATGGAGAGGGCACGCGACATTTCACCTTCACGCCTGATGGCCCGAAGGGGCCACGCCGCAAATCGCAGTTCGGGCTGGTCTATCTCGCGTCAAGAAGCGGTCTGCCGATCGTGCCGGTCGGTTTCGGCTACAGCAAATGTTGGCGAGCGAGCAACTGGGATCGCTTTGCAATTCCGCGACCGTTTTCGCGGGTTCGCTGCGTGACCGGCCATCCGATTCACGTGCCCCCGAAACTTGGCAAGGAAGAACTCGAAGTATACGTTCGCATCCTGAATGCGAATCTCGAACACGCGACCACCGTGGCCGAGCGTTGGGCGCAAACCGGCGAATTCGATCAGCTCGGCTATGTAGCACCCAACGATGCCGAAGTGATTCCAGCTCATCACAAGGCCTGGCCATCCCAGCGATTGCTCGGGCGAGGTTAAAATCGAGGAACCATGTTCGCACAGGCCCTCGACATGCTGACTTCACGCCGGGGCCGGCTGATTCTCACCTGGATCGTGCTGCTCGCCGCGATTGGCCATCGTGGCGTGCAAGGCTGGATTAACTTTGAAGACTCCGAACGTCCCACCGGCAACGATGGCCACTCGTCGATTGATTTTGGCGGTCAATGGATGATGGGCCGGCTGCTCGTACTCGGCCACGGACGCGAACTCTATTCTCGTAGCAAGCATCTGGAAGTAGCTCAGCAGTCTTTTCGGCACGAACGCGAAGCCGCGAGTGCTTCGGAACACGATGCGGAACGACTCGTCAGTTGGTACGTCGGCTCACCAACCGATCGCGTGGGCGGCCCGCTTTACCCGCCCGTTCACGCCTTCGTGATGGCTCCCTTCGGGCTGATCTCCGATCCGTATTGGTCGTATCGCGTTGCCCAACTCTTTCTGCTGGGCTGCGTATTCGTCGCAGGTCTCGGCGTCCGCTACATGACGCGAGGCCGCTGGTGGTGGTCTGCTGCAACCGCGTTCTTGTTGTTGTTTCCCGGTTGCCGCGGTGGGATCGACCTCGGGCAGAACAGCACGCTGAGCATGACTCTGCTCATCTGGGGCTGGGCGCTGATTGTTCGTGGCCGACCAGGCTGGGGCGGCATGATCTGGGGATTGCTGGCATTCAAGCCGGTCTGGGCCCTCTCGTTTCTTTTCGCATTGTTACTGTTGAGACAATGGCGGGCCGCCTTCGCGATGTGCGTTACGGGGGCAGGCCTAGTGCTTCTGACGATCCCGTTCGTTGGCGTGCAAGCGTGGTTCGATTGGCTCTACATCGGCAGCCTGGCGACGGAAACCTATCAGACCGATCGCAACTGGATCTTCCTCAGCCGCGATCTGTTCGGCATCCCACGTCGCATGTTCCTCGATTTCGAGGAGGGGACTGCACGCGAAAACAGATCAATCGCGGGCTATGCAGGCTGGGCCCTGTGGGGAAGCGTGACCGCGACGACGATCTTGCTCGCGATTCGTTATCGACGCGGCCAGTCACTCGAAGGTCCGTACCCGGCACTGATCCTGTTCGGTGCGTTCCTTGGCACCTACCGCTTCATGTATTACGACGCCCTGGTGGCTGCATTGGGCGTGGTCGTCTTGCTGAGTTATCGCCGCCCATTCTTCAGAAAGTCCTGGTGGCCGTTCGCATCGTGGGCGTCAATCTTCGTGGCCTCGCTGTTGCTGATCGAAAACGCAACTGCTCCGTTGAATGTGGAAGTGACGGCGAGCATCAGCGGCCTCAAGAGGACGATCACCGCGGCAGACGGCAGCACGAAGAAGACGGCCCCGAAGTTCTACATCGCCAGCGGCGACTATTATCCGTGGGACACGGTCGCCGTGATTTGCTTGTGGTCGTGGTGTGGGATCGCACTTCTTCGAACGGAGATTGATCCGAGCCGCGCACGAAGCGCAGCGGAGTAAGCGTCCAGCCGCCGCACCCGCTTATTCCGCTGCGCTTCGTGCGTGGCTCGGATGGTGTTCTGGTTGTTGTCTGACGATTCACAAACCATTTCTTAATCTCCTGGACGTTATAACGGTGGTATGATTCGAATCATTCCTCCTGGGAAAACTGTCCATGATCCGACATGCACTGCTGAGTTTCTTTCTTTCCGGCGGCTTACTGTTCGCGGCCGACGAAGCCGTCCAGTCCACGCCCATCGGCGTGAAAGTGCCGAATAGCAACTCGCTTCGCGACCTGCGTGGCGGCAAGCGTTCGCTACATGGCTTCACCGAGAAAAAGGCCATCGTTCTGATGTTCCTCGGGGCCGAGTGTCCCGTTTCAAACCTGTATGTGCCCACGCTCATCGAACTGGAAAAGACCTACCGCGATAAGAAAGTGCAGTTCCTGGCCGTCTATCCGAACGACCCGGAAGATTTCGATCAGGTCGCGGCTCATGCCCGCGACCGCGACTTGCCGTGCCTGGTGCTCAAGGATTTTGGCCAGAAGCTCGCTACTTCGGTTGGAGTAACACGAGTGCCCAGCGTCGTCGTGCTCGATGGCGAGTTCAATTTGAAGTATCGTGGCCGAATCGATGATCGCTACGGAGCGGCCGCTCGCAAGCCGAAGGCCACGCGCGATGATCTTAAGGAAGCGATCGAGGAAGTCCTCGCCGAGAAGAAGGTGACTGTTGCTGAAACGGAGGCTGATGGCTGTCTGCTCGCCAAGGCCGCGAAATCGCCGATCAAGACCGAAGTGACTTTCACCAAGCACGTCGCCAGCATTCTGCAGAAGCGTTGCCAAACTTGCCATCGTCCCGAACAGAGTGCCCCGTTCTCGCTCGTGACCTACGAGGATGCGGTCAAACATGCCTCAATGGTCCGTGAAGTGACGTCGCAACGCCGTATGCCGCCGTGGCAGGCCGACCCGCGTTTCGGACACTTTTCGAATGATCGCCGACTGACTCGTGATGAACTCGACCTCATTGCTGCCTGGGTCGATCAAGGCATGCCGAAGGGTGACACGAAGGACATGCCGAAACCGGTCGAGTGGGCCAAGGGTTGGCTTCACGGCAAGCCGGACCTGGTACTAACGATGCCCGAAGAGTACGAAGTCCCGGCCGACGGCGTGCTGCCGTACAAGAACTGGATCATCGACCCGGGGTTCAAGGAAGACAAGTGGGTGCGAATCTCGGAAGCCCTGCCGAGCAACCCGGCCGTGGTTCATCACATCGTGGTCTATCTGCAAGATGGGAATTCGAACAACCCGATTCGGCCCGATGGCTCGATCGGCATCTTGGTCGGTTGGGCCCCGGGCGATCTGGGCCTGGTGGCCCCGAAGGACACGGCGATGCGAATTCCTAAGGGAACCAAGCTGCGTCTCGAAATGCACTACACCCCGAACGGGATGAAGGTCAAGGATCGTTCCTCGGTCGGCCTCACCTTCGCGGAGAAGCCGCCGAAGTACGAACTGTTCATGAGCGAGTTCGCGAACATGACCTTCGATATTGCTCCGAACCATCCGCATTACAAAGCTGAGGCAACGTTCCGCTTTCGTGCCGATGCCCGCATCATTAGTTTTGCCCCGCACATGCACTGGCGTGGCAAGGACTACTCGTACGAGTTGATTAAGCCGGATGGAAAAAAGGAGACGCTGCTGTCCGTGCCGCGCTGGGACTTCAACTGGCAGAACGTCTATCGCTTCAACGAGCCGTTGAAGGTGACCAAGGGAACGAGGATTCACTCGGTCGCGCACTGGGATAACTCGAAGAACAACCCGTACAATCCGGATCCCACGAAGTCGGTGAAATTCGGCCTGCAAACGTGGGAAGAGATGATGGTCGGCTTCGTCGCCTACGTGTACGAGAACCCGGACACGGCCGCCCAACTCGCAAAGAACCCGCCGACCATGGCCGAGCAACTGTTCGACCGCTTCGACCTCAACGGCGACGGTTTCATCTCGCAGGACGAAATCCCGGCCCAGATGAAACCGTTCCTCGCAGGAACCGGAGTGGCATTGCCCGAAAAGATCGACCGCGAGGAGTTCGTGAAGCTGGTCGAAGGCATGATGAAAAAGTTCCAGCCGAAAAAGAATCCGGAGCCGAAGAAGGAGGAGAAGTAGGGGGGCGGTCACTCAGGACGGGAAACGGGGACATCGTGGATTTCGTTCTGATGGATTGAAATCTACGATGTCCCCGTTTCCCTTCCGCCTTTTCCCTTCCTCGCGCTCTCGCCTTTTTTCTCTCGGACAAGATTTTCCTCGGTGGTCGAATAGAATGGCCCAGTCAATCTCCTACTAATCGGAGTCGTTGTTGGTTAAGGATCCTGACTGCTCAGGTCTCTGATGTGATTTCCGGCAGATTGCCTGGTTACGCGGCAGATTCTCTGGTTAGCCTGGTGACTCGACCGATACCTGTCAATTATTATGACAAGTGATAGATCGCCGGGACAAGCAAGATTTGCGACGGATAACCGATGCCGATCCGCCACTTGCAGCCAGCTACGGGTTGAGAAATGAGTGGCCTGGAGCGTCGGATCGGTCAGCAAAAAATCGCATTGGCACGGAGATTGCTCTGCCCGGTAGGCCCCTACATCCTCGACTTTGTTGTCCCGTAACACTTCAGTCGGCTCAAGCGTTTTTTACGGGTAGCGGTGGAAGCTGGCCTGTAGTGATGGCGGTTCGCAGCGATTCCGTCAGCGTCTTGAGCGGGTCGAGGCTGCGGCGTTTGAGGGTTCGGAAGATCGTCATCAGGACGGCTCTGGTGATTGCACCGCGTTCG
>SIAJ01000101.1 GCA_009691845.1 Gemmataceae bacterium | reverse complement strand
GCGGCCAGATGAACTCGTGGTGTGCTTGGCGGAAGAGACGGTGAGCATTCGCCGATCTTCGCTTGATTGAGGGATAAAGCGAATCGTTATTTCCGAGAATGTCGCAGGTCATGAGATTCTCGTTGGGACCATTTTTTCCACCAGGTCTTGAAGAGTTGCCACTGTGTCCGTGCGAATTCACGCTGAGAGGGGCTAAGGGCGTCTTTTTCGTTGATGTGATGCTCGTACTCCGAATTCCCTTCCAGCACCATCAGGTATTTGTAGTAGAGGACGAGGTCCGGACCTTCGTCAAAGGTCGAGAGAACTCGCATCGCGTTGTCGAGTTCTTCAGCGTGCCGTCGAGCTTCAGCGTCGCCGCGTGCGGCCTGCTCACAGAGTTCCATCAACCGCAGCACCGGTTTGGGCAACGCGTTGCCGACGCCGGTGATCGCCCCGACCGCGCCGCAGCGGACGAAGCCATGAAAGACTTGCGTATCGACGCCAACCATGAGCGCCAGGGTCGGATCTCCGCTCGTGATGTGCTCGGCGGCATAGGTCAAAGATTGCGCGCCGCCAAATTCCTTGAAGCCGACCAAATTCGGATGCTCACGACGCAAGTCGAAGAAGAGGTCGGCTTTCGTTTCGAAGCCATAGTACGGGCTGTTGTAGATGACGGCGGGGAGATCACCGCCTCCTTTGAGCACTCCCGCAAAATGAGCCCGCTGAGCGGCGGCGGATGTGCCGCGCGACAGCAAGCGAGGAATCACCATTAGACCTGCTGCACCGACCTTCTTTGCATGAGCCGCATGGGCCGCCGCTCGCTGTGGACTTTGTGCTCCCGTACCAACGACGACAGGAACGCCGGCTGCGACGAGTCGCCGTATCCCTTCCTGACGCTGCTCATCCGAGAGCAAGGGCCAGTCACCCATGGAGCCGCAATACACGACGGCTCTCATTCCGTCCGCGATGAGCGACTGGGCCGTCTTGACCAACGCGTCGAAGTTCGGAGTCCCATCGCGTGAACACGGCGTCATCAGGGCGGGAATGCAACCTCGGAAGATGGAATTGTCTGGCATGTTGGCCCTCGATCCTGACGGTGGAATGCGGTACGCAGCAAGGTCACGGGGCCGAGCCCCACAGTTTCTCTAACAGTTTGAACATCACCGGGTCGTGCTTCTTCAGTTCGTCGCGGGTGAAAGGAAAGAAATCATTGCGTGAGAAATACGCTTCGGTCGTTTCAGCGAAGTACTCCATCGGGTTCGTCAGCGCGTAGGCTTTTTCGACGGTATTCGGTTTGCCGTTGCCGAGGAAGCGTTCAACTTTGTCGTACCGCCCCGAATCTTTCGCACGTGCGAAGGCGGCTTGAATCTCTTGGTTGCCAAAACCTTTCGGGAGTTCGCGATCATGGTAGGCGTGCGCCAGTTCGTGGAGCGCGAAGTTCGGCATACGCTTCATCTCGGCCTCGAAGATGCGGATGTTTGTGAACTCAATCCCTTTGACCATCGTCGGGTCACGGTCGTTCGCGCGGAGCCAACCGGCACCGGAATGGTACTCCGCACGCGGGCCGACACCGGGGTACTCGGGCATGAAGTAGAGTGGCACTTTTTGCAGCTTGAGCACGGCGGGCTTCGGCACGACTCGCGTGATTTCTTCCAGTTGCTTGTCCAGTAGTTCGACCGCCTTCGCGGTGAGGTTCGGTTCGGTCGCAAGAAGTTCACGGCTGACGTGCAGGGTCCAGCCTCGTAGCGCACGTATTTCGGAGATCGTTTCCGGAGCAGGCGCGTGCGGAGACTGAAGATTATTCTGGAGGTAGCGTGTCATCGTGTCCCACAAGTGTCGTTCCGTGCTCGGGCCCTCATTCACTGCATGCGATCGATTGGGAAACGGGAGCACGGTGAAGTGCTTCCCCTTCGCAATCAGCTCATTGAGGAGGCGCTCGGTTACCTGGTAATGACAGTTATCGTCGCCGGTACCATGAATGAGCAGCAGGTTGCCTCGCAGTTTACGAGCGTGACTGAGGGGCGAGCCATCGCGATAGCCTTTCACGTTGTCAGTCGGCAACCCCATGTATCGTTCTTGATAGATCGTGTCATACAGCCGCTGGTCGGCCACGGGCGCGATGGCAATCGCGGTGCGGTAGAGGTCTGGGTATCGGAAGATGGCGTTGAGGCTCATGCTGCCACCGCCGCTCCATCCCCAGGAGCCGACACGCGCCCGATCGACATAGGGCCAACGTTGGAGCAGCTCGCGAACTGCCTTGGCTTGCTCTTGCGGGGCGAGAATGCCGATTTGCCGATGAACACACTTGCGCCAATCGCGTCCGCGTGGAACGTTGGTCCCACGGTTATCGACGCTGGCCACGACAAAGCCTTGCTGCGCAAGCATCCAGTGCCACAGACCGCGCGGGCCGGGCCAGGCATCGCGAACCGTTTGGCCGTGCGGCTCACCGTAGACGTGCATCAGGAGCGGCAACCTCGCAGAGGAATCGATTCCCGAAGGCTTCATGCTCCAGCCGTCCAGTGTCACGCCGTCCCCGATGTCCACACGAAGGAACTCGATATCCGGGCGATTCAAAACGGCTAATTTGTCACGCAGTTTCTTATTGTCGGTCAGGGTCTTAACAACGGAGTGATCGCACAACCGCACCAACTCGACGACAGGTGGCGTCGTGAAGTTCGACCAGGTATGAAACGCCCACTTGGCATCCGGAGAGATCTGATACTTGTGCCAGCCGGGTTGTTTCGCGGGTGAAAGTTGCTCGGCCCCGCTGCCATCCAGCTTCACTCGAAACAGGTATCGCTGCGTCGCGTTCGCGGGAGAAGCTGAATAATACAGCCAGCCTCCTGGCTTATCGACGGCTTCGACTTCGGTGAGATCAAACTTGCCCTTCGTGATCGGCGACAGAGGTGATCCGTCGATGGTGGCGCGATACGCATGACGCCAACCCGAGCGTTCGCTGAGCCAGAGAAAGCTCTTTCCGCCATCCAGCCAGCGCACTGGGTTTTCGTTCTCCAACCAGGCTGCGTCGGTTTCGGTCATCACGGCCCGAGCCTTGCCGCTCTTCGGATCGGCCAGCCACACGCGGAGTTCCGTCTGCAACCGGTTGAACTGTTGAACGAGAATCTGCGAGCCATCCGGAGTCCACTCGGCGTGAGGCAGGTAATGCTCACGCGGGTCGCCCGGGAGGTTGAGCCAGCGCATCGTTCCGCCTTTGATCGGAATCACCCCAAGCCGTGTGGCCGAGTTCTTCTCGCCGACCCTCGGATAGGCGAACGAGGTGATGCGCGGCGTGTTGCTTTCGACGTTGTTGATTAGATGGAACTCGGAAACGCCGCTGGTGTCGAACTGCCAGAACAGGAGGTGGCTGCCGTCGGGACTCCAGCGGAAGCAGTCGCGCAGATCCAATTCCTCCTCGTTGACCCAATCGGAGGTCCCGTTGATGAGCGTCTTCGAGCCATCGGTCGTCAGTGCCGTGATTTCAAGGCTTCGCAGGTCCTGTAGGTAAAGATTGTTATCGCGCACGAAGGCGGCTTGCGACGCATCAGGCGACAGTTTGGCAAACATCAATGTGGACGCGGCGGCGTTCCCACCAAGCTTCTTGAGTTCGCGCGATGCGACGTCGAGAATCCAGTAATCGCCACGGGTATTGCGACGCCAGACTTTTTTGCTGTTCGTATAGATCAGCAGACGCGACTCGTCGGCGGAGAATTCAAACGCCTCCACTTTGAGCGGTTCCTTCGCATTCTTGGGCACGAATGCGGCAGTGGGTACGACCACCTCGGTCTTGCCCGTCGAGGGGTCGATACGGACGAGTCCTCGCCCCTTCTCGTCCTTTGCCTTGTCGAGCGTGAAGTAGGATGAGGATCGCTTGCTCCAGTGCATCTGTGGGAGTGACTCGGTTTCGAACTCCCGGGTGCCGAACAGGCGGTCGATGGTGAGGAGCGATCCCGTCGAGGGAGGCTCCTGGGCGACGACTGGGCCGCCGGGGCAGACCAGGGCTATTAGCAAGCCCAAAAGCCAAATGTGCATATTTCTTGATCGCATCATGGCGTCACCTCCAACACGCGCGAGCCGATCACGTCGACGCGCGGAGCGATTCCCAATCCCGGCCCCGCAGCAGCCTTCATGAAGCCGTTCTCGCGTTGCGGAGCGCCGGTCGCCGTGCTCACGGTTACGTAGCTATTGAAGTCGGTGCTGGTGAAACGGAACGGCTCGGGAGTGCTGTGTGCGAGATGTGCGATCGCCGCCGTGGTGATGTCGCCCCCCCAACTATCCTCCAGCGTCATCGCGATCCCCATCGAAACGCATAGGTCGCGTACCTGCTTCGTCTTGGTGAGGCCGCCCAGTTTACTGATCTTCAGATTGACAACATCCATCGCCAGATCAGCCTTGGCCCGCAGCAGAATGTCGATTCCGTCGATGTTCTCATCCAGTACGAACGGATGGTCCGTGTGTCGTCGCACCGCCAGGCACTCTTCGTAAGTCAGGCACGGCTGTTCGATATAGACATCGATATCGCGTACGGCACGCACGACGCGCATCGCCTCATGTTGCGTCCAACCGGTGTTGGCATCGGCAACGAGGCGATCGGTCGGTGGAAGGATCGCCCGCACCTGACGAATGCGCTCGATGTCCTGATCGGGATCCCCGCCGACTTTGAGCTGAAACCGAGTATAACCCTCCTTGCGATACTGGCTGACCTTGGCTGCCATCTGCTCGGGAGATTCTTGCGAGATCGCGCGGTAGAGTCGAATATTCTCGCCAAAACGACCACCCAGGAGCGTACACACGGGTAAGCCGGCCGCCTGGCCGAGGATGTCCCAGCAGGCGATGTCAATGCCGCTCTTGACGTAGGGATGCCCCTTCAACGCCGCATCCATTCTTTGATTGAGCTTGAGCAGTTCCCGCGGATCAAACCCAAGGAGGTGCGGCCCAAGTTCGCGAAGTCCCGCCCGGACGCCCTCGGCGTAAGCGGGCAAGTAGAACGGCCCCAACGGGCAAACTTCGCCGTAGCCGACCAGACCCGCATCCGTTTCCACGCCAACGATCGTGCTGTCGAAGACGTCGACCGATTTTCCGCCGGACCATTTGTAACTGCCTTCCCGAAGTGGCAGTTCGACTCGGTGGGCAAAGATCCGAACGATCTTCATGATGTTAGTCCTAACAAAGGGTTCTGGTTGTTACTTGCATGATCCCGTTCCGATCAAGCACATTATATTACCTGGTCACCTCATCGTTAGATCGACGCTTTCGATTAACTTGGCGAATCGGGCTGCGCTCCCAGATCGGGCACGAAAGAAAAGCTCGGGTTCAACTCCCTCGCACTCGGAAAGGAGTCCACCAGTGCCGGTCTCGATGACGTCGATTCGCAAATAGAGCGGCATCTGGCAAGAGCTTCCTCCGCGATTAGCAAATGCACACGGAACGGCGGCGGCCGCCCGATCACCCAATTGACGCACGACCGACGGCGGCTCGGCGAATCGGAGCGAACCTCCTCGCTCGGCATGCACCATGATTTGGCCGCTGGCGGGGAGTTTGTGAACGCCATGACTGAACTCGCCACCGAAATAGACGAGCGACCATTCGCCATTCGTTTGAATCTCGGGCAGAAAGGGCTGCACCAATTGAGCCCCGCGACGACAGCGATCCGTGAACTCTTGCTGAAATGCCCGTGCCGTCTGGCGATCAGGCAAGAACTCCAACCCCGCGCCGGCAGCCGACACGGCGGGCTTGATGACGGCGGCGGTGTGTTGCTGCACGAAGGTTTCAAGATCAAACGACTCGCCAACCGGGACCAACTGAGTGGGGACGATCGGTACGCCGACCGCCGCAAAATCGAGTAAGTAGCCTTTGTCCATGAGCCAAAGCATCACCTTCGGGTCGTTTTCAACGACCAGTCCCGTTGCGGCGAGCTTTTCGAGCCAGTGCAGAAAACCCTGGCGTTGCTCGTCGCTATCCATGTAATCCCAAGCAGAGCGGACGATGATGCGATCAAAGCGATCCGGCAGCCGCGAGGTCTCCATTCCCCAGACTATGGCCGAGACCTGGTGCCCACGTCGCCGAAGTTCGTCGACCAGCAATTGGTCGTCGGGGGTAAACGGCGGTTCGGTCGGTACGGACTCCGGCTCCGCGGCGGTGGGAAAATAGTCTGCCAGCTTTTCGGCGCCGCAGGTGACGATACCGATGCGCTGTGATGACGGCGTGATCATATTACCCCGGCAATTAAGTTCCTCACACAATAAAGCCTGAAAACATCAGCATTTGCGGCAAAAGACGATTACTATACATGCGTATTATAGCTGCCGGGGTAATATGGGTTCGCGATCTCTAAAAAACGAGGCCATACGTTTCAACACTATCAGGCGCGACTTCCAATCGACAGGATGATTGTCGCTGAAGTAACTGCTGGTAGAACTGGTAGAACAAGTGTCAGTCCGAGTGAGTTCAAGAATATTCTGTGGCTCATCGTGGTGTTGTTAAAGGAACGAGGAATATGTCGGGGGAAGCGTCAAATGCGCTTCCCGTCGCATACTTGGTTTCACTTGGCCTATTTTTTCAGCAATTCCACCATGGCCTTGCCCATGGCTTCGCCGACATCCATGTAGACTTCAGCCTTACCGCCGTAGTGGCCGTTGCCGCTGCCGCCTTGGGCCATGGGATGGGTGTAGATGGTGGCGACGTTGCCTTTGAACTCGGGATACTTCCCCGCGGTGCCGTCCACGGCGAGATGGGCGTTGAGAATCTGGCCGCCGTTGCCACCGCTGCCTTTGACGGACTCACCCATCGTGGCAATCACGAACTTCGCGTTGGGAGCATTGAATTCCTTACGCAGCGTCTTGATGAAATGCACGAGGTTCTTCTCGTAACGGGCAGCGTGGCCGGCGTTGCCTGCATCTCTCTCGCCCTGCCAAAAGAAGAACCCGGCAACCTCGTAGCCTTTGGCTCCTGGGTAGTGCTTTTCGAGATCGGCCAGAGCCTTTTTTGCGTCGCCGATGTCGTAGTCCCATTGCTTGCCGGCATACCAGTCGATCGGTTTGCCTGCCTTGTCCACCCACGGTGCGGGTTCGGTCTTGAGGCCCTTGGCCGGATCCATTTCCCAAAACTCGGGTTTATCCTTGTAGCCGGCAAAGACCATCTTCTTTTCCACGCCCTTATTGTCTTTGATGACAAACTCGAAACGCTCACTGCCCGGCGGCAGGAGATCCCAGCCCAGGGCCCGGTTGCCGATGCAGCACTTGAGAATCATCACGGGCGCATCGATCGCATTTCCCAGAGGATGGCCGAGCCCGTATTCCGGGCCGAGGTTGCCGCCTTTCACGGTCATCCATTCGTTTCTTATCGGGCCCTTGCCGGACATATACTGCACAAAGCGGACGTCCTTCCGCTCCGTCCACTTGCCATCATCCTCGACGAGATACTGATATTTCTTCTTCTCCTTGACCGCATGCTCCAGTGAGATCTCACCGCCTTTCACTTTGCCTAGTCCGACCATGTTCGATTGACCGAGCAAGATGAAGACCTGGACCGGCTTGGTCATGTCCGCCGGTTTGCCATCAGGCTTCGGCAGATTCTGGTTCGTGACTGGGGCGGTGGGTTCTGCTGCCGAGACCATTGACACGCCGATGGCGATGCCGACCAGCGCGGCACCGATTCCCAATAACTTCTTCCGGCTCATGCTTGCTCCTTTGGTTGTGGCTGTTTCGTGTTCTTTCAGTGCTTCACGTCCTTCAGCGTCTGACAAAACTGGCACGGGCCGACGCCGGCCGACGCCACATCGATTTCCAGTTTCTCTCGCATCATTACTTCACCGGCGTCAGCGTGAAGTCCTTGATGGTCACTCCGCGGCTTCCGTCTTGGAGCGTGAGGTGGAACACATTCTTCCCGTTGACCAGGGTGAGCTCCACCGGCCGGGTCTGCTGCCACAGGCCGACGGTGTAGGGCACAGCGATGTCAACCGGTTCTTTAGCATCGTTCGCCAGGACCCGGATCTTCTGGCCCTCTTGCACCGTCACCACTCGCACGGCCAGCACATACTTGCCGGCATGCGGCGCTTCAAAGGCGTACTCGGCCTTGAAACCACCGGTGCAGTGCAATTGCATGCCGCCCGAGAAACTCTTCATGGACGCGAAGTGGCCAGACGGCTTGCGGTTGGCCACCGCCGGAATGGTGATCGTACCGTCCGGGCCGACGACGGTCTTCTGGTCTGCTTTCGATAGTTTTGCCTGCTCAACCTTCTCGATTCCTTTCGACTCATTCGCTTCGGCAAGCTCCTGGCCAAGCGGCCCCAAATCAACCGCCTTGGTTGCGGTCGCAATTGCTTGGGCCTGGTAATGCGCCATACTGCTCCAGAAGCCGCCGTCAACATGCTTGCGGTCGTTGTACGCCTGTTCGCCAAGGACACGGCTCACCCACTGTGCTCGCAACACCTTCAGGTAATCCTGCGGCACCGCCCTCGCCTGCGTCTCCAGCAGGAAGTCCGACCCACTGCGCGGAACACCATTCTTATCCCACCAGCTCGACTGGAAGCCCGCGCCCAGATTGACCACCCAGCCTTTGGGCGTCCAATGACTCAATGCGGCATGCGCGTGCTGGGTCACACCCCAAGTTGGGATGCCGAAACTCCGCACAATAAACCGTCCAAAGAACGCGCGCCGACCGCATACGCCCCCATTCATGATGATGTTCTGATAGTTATGCAACGAAGGGAGATCATACTTCGTGTCCTGTGACCCGTATCTGACTTCGGTCTTGACGGTTGCCGAATAGCGCCAGCCATAGTTCGGGTTGTAGATATGATCGGGCCGGTAGTTCCGGAGCATCTCGCGTCCCCAAACCAACATATCATCCGGGGCATCGCAGTTGACGACCAGCCGGTATTCCCAGGCGGAAAAATCCTTGAAGGCAGGGTCCAACTCGCCATTGAGATAGGCCTTCTCATAATGCAGATACCGCTTCACCGGATCCACGATGGCCGGCTCATTGGTCGAGGTCTGGGGGTTGCTCTGCTTGACCGGCACCGCATGCTCAAGGCTGACGCCCAGCGCCAGATGTTGGAAAAGACCTGTGCTGGCCTTCGGGCTGGCGTTCTGGATCGCCGCGTAAATCTGCATCGCCTGGCCGTATTTGCCGGCCTCAGCGCCGCCCGCGATGAGCATCTGCTTCATCAAGGCGTCATCACCCAGAAGTTTCTCCACCAGGGCCTCCTGCTCCTTGCCCTGCTGGGCGAACTCGGCCAAGCCGCGCGACGTGGCGTTCGCCAGCACGGTGCACTTGACCAGCTTCGCGTCCAGTTTGTCGCTCGCCAGCAAAGGTTCCACGTTCGTCATGAGAACCTTGGCTGCCATTAGTTCATTGGTTCGCGCCTGGGCCAGTGCCGCTTGAGCCGCCTGATTTGCCTGGATCAATTTCGGTTCGTCGAGCTTGGCCAAGTCCAATGCCTTCTGGCGCTCCTTGAGTGCTTTGATTCCGTCTTCCTTGTTCGCCTGCCACTTGGCCAGTTCTTTCTTCGCCGCTTCTCGTGCGGCCTCCGTGGTCGCCTTCTTCAGCCCCGCCTCCGCCTGTGCAATGCCCTTCTCGGCGCCGCCGATCCACTTACCCTTCGCGTGATCCACCAAAGCTCTTGCCGTTTGAATTTTTTTCTGGCCCTGCTGCGCTGCATTCGCCGCCGCCTCCGCCACCTTGACTGCGTCACGGGCCTGTTGGAAGGCGGCTCGTTTCTGCTCATCGGCTTTTGGCAGAGCCTTGACGACCTCTTCCTGCAACTCCCCGAGCATCCCGGAGTATTTCGCGAGGAGCTTGTCGCCGCTTGCGGTGAGTGGAGAGAGCGGCCCCGTTTTCTTGTTTTGCCCGATGACGGTCGCCGGCGAGAAACTGACCGCCACGGTCGCGAGCAAGCAGCAGATTCCGAGGATGATGTTTTTGTTCATGCGATGGTACCTTTCGAGGATTGATGAACTGGGAGTTCAGCCAAGGTCACGGCACCTGGTTCTTCAGAAGTTTTGGCCATGGCCCGGGTGGTCGCCGACTTCGCCGTAGGCACGGCTGGTCCTGCAACGGTGCCAATGAAGACAATGCTCTGGGCCAGGTGGATCAAGTCCGTTCGATTCATTGTGACACTCCTCTGGAAGATCTTTTGGGCGCCCGCGTTCGTTGGCGTAGCTTCCGTCTTATGAACGTATACATATTCCTGACGCAGCGAAGCGGCTGACCACGTTCGGTCGCTCGTCCGGCTGTCGTCGAATCCTCTATTTGTAAAAACTGGGCTTGCGCGGTACGACCCTGAGTCGAGCGTAGTCGAAGCCACTTCTCAACGGTTCGTATTTGCCGACGATTTCGACGTTCGAACCGGGGTCGATCTGCTTCTCAATCTGTAAGCACCAGTAAGCCGCGTTTACGGTCAGACGCCGAAGGCCGGCGTTTTGAAAATCTTCGCCGCTTCCCATGGTGGTGTGAAACACCCGCGCGGTTTTGCCCAGGTTGCCGGTCCACGTCTTCACCCAAGCGACGGGCAATGGGATCAGCTTGGGATTGATCGCGTCGTCCTGCTTTCGGCCCATGAGCGGTTGCCCGTTGACTAGAGGCGTACAGTCTGCCGGCAGGCTGCCGCCTTCTTTGTAGGTTCGATAGACGTCCGTCAGTCCCCAGATGTCCTTTACGCCCTTGAGCACCGGGTGATTTTTGTTTTCCTCAACGATGATGCCACGGGTTGAATCCTGTTGCCAGCGGCCATGGTGATTCCGGAATGACCCGCCGAGAACATGTTCGCCAAAGTCAATCCTTTTGCCGTCTTTTTTGTAGTCGAAGCCCAGAAAGCCATGGTTCGCCGTGCGAATACCGATGATCGGCTTTCCCGAGTCGAGATACTTGTAGATGTGTTGCAGTTGATTATCGGGCAGCGAGATCAGTCGGCTGAAAAGAATGACCAGGTCCGCCTTGTCGAGATATTCCAAGCCCGGGATGTTGTGCGTTACCGTCTTGTCTTCCCAGCGAATTTTCATGGTCGGATCGACTTCATTGTCCTTGTTCACGCTGAACAACACCGTGCAGTCGAAGCCGTGGTGCCTGGCAAGCATCTTGGCCAGCATGGGCAGCGCAAATTCGCTGCGATATTCCTGATCGGCGGCAATGAAGACGATGTGCTTTCCCTTACCGGGCCCATTCTCCCCCGAATAAGTGAGCCACAGCGGACTTTCGGGAACCGGATGTTTGGCCGAGGTCGCTGGCTGGCCGTTTGCCGATTGGAGTGCGAGAAAAGCAAAGGCCAGAGTGGCGAGCGTGACGACGTGGCGAGGCATGAGAAGTCCTTTGTCGGAAAAAAACTGGCATCTGCAAAATCTCACTTCGCAGCGGGAACTTCATTAACCGTATAGTACGCTTTCCGATGCAACAACGTATCCTTGTCCCGCGCACGCAATTTGCCGAGATCGAAATCGTAGACGTGGCCGCGAATCAATTTGTCCAGGACCAGGGTCGCGGACATGCCATCTTCGGAAATCTTGGCGGTCTTGACGATGGGCGTAGTTTGCTCGATTTCGGGGCCACCGTAGCCGCCGTGATAGGGATGCGTGAAAGTTGAAATCTGATAGGACTTGGGATCGTTTCCCGTCGCAGCATCGACCGGCTTCGTGAAGGCGATCTTGAAGCCATTGGGTTCGATGTTGATGCGTATGATTTCGAACGGTATCTTGCCGTTCCATTCGAGACGTTCCAATGCAAAAGGCTTGATGCCACGGACGGGCCAGCCGCGATTCGTGCCGCCGGATAGCAGGTTGCCTTCCGGCGTGAAGGTCAAGTTCAAAATGCCGGTCGAAAGTCCCTCGCGGAAGGGGTAGCACGCGCCTTGCCAGACGCCGTTCACTTGTTCGGTAGTGGCGCGCATGATGATCGAGAGAGTGTAGTCGCCGACGAAAATCTGATCCTCGAACGGACCAAACTTGCCTTTGGTGCGGTCCACCACGAAGCCCGTGATCGAGCGCCCCATCCGAATGTAGGGAAAAATCACTGCATACGGCACCAGTTGCTTGACGCGCTCCTTCTCGATGACAATCCGCGAGCCGGACTTGGGCATAGTTGGAACCTGCCCCATCTCCGGTGCGTACTTGTACCAGTTGGAGCTGGCGGGGTGTCCCTGGAAGCTGCCGGGGGTGACGGCCCTCAAGCTGCACGAGCAATTCCACGGTCCTTGACTTTCAACATAAAACAACGCACCATGCTCGTTGTAGCCGATTCCGCCTGGGCTGCGCAGGCCACTGGCGAGCGCCTGTGTCTTGCCGTCCGGCGTCACCTTCATGATGAAACCGCGAAAGAGCGCGAATGAATCGTAGGAGTTCGACAACCCGAGCGCCACGTGCAAATTGCCCTTCTCGTCAAACTTCGAGCCAAAGGCGTATTCGTGATAGTTGGCGTAGCCCCAGGCATCGGATATGGTCTCGAAGCGATCGGCCTTGCCGTTCTTCTTCGTGTCGGTGACCTTCGTGAGTTCGCAACTCTGGGTCACGTAGAAGGCGCCGTCCTTGTAGGCCAGCCCGAAAATCTCGTCGAGTCCAGTGGCATAGAGATGGTACGTCGGCGTCGGCCGCTTCTTGTCGATGCCGCTCACGAGGTAGATTTCGCCGTGGCGCGTGCCGACCGCGACACGACCATCGGGCAGTACGCAAAACGCGCCAGCCTCGATTACCAGGTTCTGCGGGATCGGGATGTTGACGATCGGATAGTATTCCCGCTCGCGCTCTTCCGTGCCCCAGCGGCTGCCGACTTCTTCGGCTTTCGCCGTGGATAGGCTGAGCGTCCATGCCGCAAGCAGCCAAAGCAACTTGCAAGAATAGCTATTTGAGTAGTTCATAGGTGAAGGACAGCTTAGATTTGCCTTGGGGGATTTCTAGTTTGAGCAAAAGCTCCGAGACGCTCTTGTCGGTCGAGGTTGGACGAACCAACGCCTGCGTGGGCGGGATGCTCAGCCGGAGTTCGGAATTCTTGAACTGCTGCTTCGACTCCACTTCGACCTTGCCGGTGAGCGCGCGAAACCAGATCGATTGAGCCTTCGGCGCGTTGAACATCAGATTGCGTAACAGTCGGCCCTTTTCGCTTCCGGTTTCTGCGGTTGAGCGGTCTTCAATCTCGATTTCGCCGCTGCGGTACATGAACGTTGGAATCGACGCGTCGTCCATGTAATATCCCTTGAATTGATAGCCGCGATTCTTGGGATACAGGGGATCGGGATTTTCCCGTTGGTCTTTGTTCATCACGGGACGCAGCGGCCAAGGCGTTTTTTCGTTCTCAAGAGTGTAGAATGAAACATCCTGCGCCAGTGCAACGTGCTTGCTGGCCGGGTGGAATCCTCCCGACCCTTGCCCGCCTCGATCGACTCTCACGAAGTCGCCGCGCCAGATCGCCGATAAAGTGCCCGTCTCGGCATTAAAGGCGTAGCTCAACTTTTCCGGAAAACCGACGGCGATGCCACGATAGCCGGCGACACTGCTGCGGCCGCGATAGGTGCGCGTGGCATCGGTCACGAATAGCTTCGTTTCGATATTCTCGACGCCGGATGGATTCGGCGCCGACGTGCCCAGCGATAGGAAATACCAGATGGCTTCAATTTGTCGATGAGTGTCGCCGTTCAGAACCGTTTTATCCACCGCTTGGCCATCGGGCCAAGCGGTCGGCATGACGGTTCGTGGGCGAAAGGTGTTCGGACTGCACAGGTAATGATAAAACCAACTCGGCTGCAGCCTTTGCGTGGTCGTCAGCAACTCGACGCCATTGTATTGGGGTGTTTTGCCATTGAAATTATGGCAGATGACGCAATTCAAACTCGTGTTGCCGAGTAATTTGCGGCCCGCCTCGCGCATTTCTTGAGCCCGCTCGCGTTCCTTCTTGTTCGGGCTTTCGCTATTGGGCATCGAGAACTTGACCTCCTCAACCTTGTCCAGGCGAGAGAACAGTTCCGGCAAGTGCCGCAGGTTTGGCTCTCCGTATTGAGGCATGCGGGTGAACATGTACGGTCTCACGCTATCCGCATCGAAAAGCACTTTTTTCAGCGCAACCGGTTGCAGTTTGGCGCCAACCAATGTCAGGGGCGGTGGAATCCGGGCGTCGTCCCCGAAATTCTTTGCATCTGACTGAAAGAGAAGATTGCGCTCCTCGGCAACGCCGCCGAATTTATCGCGGACATGACATGCAATGCAGTTGAACGCCGTCAGCGTCGTGGCAAGCTGGGTCTGATCGGAAATCGGGTCGGGCCGCTTCGCAAGCGCAATCCGAATCGCCTTGATCTGGTCGTTGCTGAAATTGAAATGCGGAGCCTTACCCGGCGTCTTGGCCAAGCAGCCGCGTTCCAGGTTTGCGTCCTGCAAGTCGCCGACAACGGCCGCAGCGGGAATGTCGCGGAGTTTATGACACGCCGCGCAGTTGAATTGCTGATAATACTTCTTGCCAAACGTCACCAATTCGTCCCGCGTTTGAAGCGGCGCGAACTTCTTGTCGGCTTTGCGGAGCAAATAGCTGGCAATCGCCTTGGCCTCACCCCGCGTCAACTTCATGTCCGGCATCCGGCCCGATAGGCGTACGCTCAAAGGCTGAAAAAGAAAGTCTCCCAACGACAAAGGACTGTATTTCGCGGTAACGTGCCCGAGATCGACTACGCCTTCGCGCGTTACTTCCTTGCCGGTTTCATCACGCGGGGAGTGACAGGCGATGCAACCGACCGAGTGAAAAAGAGCCTTGCCCTCGGATACTTCTTCTATCGCTTCATATTGGAATTTCCGGGGCGACCCAGCGACGAGGAAATGGGTGATGGCGTTGGCGATCTTCGTGCGTTGGTCCACGGTTTCGGCCGTCAGCAGATCCGGCATGGTCGTGCCGGAATGGGATGCCGAAGGAGACGCGATAAACCGCCGCAAATAATCCGGCGCTACACGTGAGCCCACATCGGATAGATCGGGGGCAATTTTTTCAAGCGGCGCAGGAGCCCCCTTGCGGCCATGACAGGCGATGCAGCGCAGTTCACCCAGCAACAACTCACCTTTTTGAGAGTCTGAAAGTGGGTGCTTGTTCGAAAGCCCAGGCACAACGGGCGCAGCGGAGCATGGCCAAGTGAATAGCGCCACCAACAGCGTGGCCAGGAACGTGCCAATCGAACCTTTCACGAGCAATCCCCGCGCAAGCCTGCGAACTGTCCAGAATCACATTTCAGAAAGGGGCGTCGTCTAACGACGCCAACCGACATGATAGCCAACCTGTCGAATTCGTCTAGCGCGCACGCTGGCCCGCTGCAAGCAACCGACATGGGCTTCGTCGCTTCGGCGCACTATCCATATATCCAGCAGGCAGAGCATTGGGACTCGATCCCGAATCCACAAGACTTGCGAGGATACCTCATGTCTAAGGCAAGGTATATGAACGCTAGCGATTTGTCCCGTGCCTGCCGATCCGTGGGCTCGCTAATGGAGGTCACTACGATGATTCTTTCCCGGTTCGTGTTGATTTTCGGATGCTTCCTGCTTACCACGTCCCTGCATGCGGCCGACAAGCCCGTCAAGGTGTTCATTCTCGCAGGGCAGTCGAACATGCAGGGGCATGCGCACATTTCGACGTTTGATTCCATGGCCGATGATCCAAAGACGGCGCCGATCCTCAAGGATATGCGCGATGCCGACGGCAAGCCGCGGGTGTGCGAGAAGGTTTGGATCTCGTCGATTGGCTGCCTCGGCGATGCCTACTCGGATTTGAGAGAGCAGAAAGGCAAGCTGACGGCTGGCTTTGGTCCGTCTGGCAAGAAGATTGGACCGGAATTCACCTTCGGCCTTACCATGGAGAAATTACATGATCAGCCCATTTTGATCATCAAGACCTCGTGGGGCGGTCGAAGTCTGCACACCGATTTCCGACCGCCGAGTGCCGGGCCGGAAACGTTCAATGATTTCATCGTGGGTCAATGGAAGAAGCGAGGTCTCGATGTGGAACAAGAATCGGCCAAGATCAACAAGAAAGCCGGCGTGTTTTACCGCCACATGATCGAGCATGTGCAAAAGGTGCTCAAAGACATCAAGCGAGTAGTGCCGGATTACGATGAGAAGCAAGGCTACGAGCTGGCCGGTTTCGTCTGGTTCCAAGGGTTTAACGATCTGGTCGATAGCTGGACCTATCACAACCAAATGAAGCCCGGCGGGTACGATCAGTACGGGGAACTGATGGCGCATCTGATCCGCGATGTGCGCAAGGATCTGAAGGCGCCGAAGTTGCCCTTCGTGATTGGAGTCATGGGGATTGGCGGCATGCAGGAGGGGAAGAAGGCCCCGCAGATGCACTTCCGCCAGGCCCAGGTCGCGCCGACGCTGCTTCCCGAGTTCAAGGGCAACGTGGTGGCGGTGG
>SIAJ01000100.1 GCA_009691845.1 Gemmataceae bacterium | reverse complement strand
CAAAGCAAGCGTCTGTTTTCAGTCCAACGGACTGAAGACAAAAACGATCGAATCTCCATAACGTAGGAGGTTGCGTAACCAGAAAAGGATGGATCGCGATCCGTAGCCTGCGGCCGGCGAAAGCGGGAAGTTATTTCGCTGGGGTTCCTAACAGCGAAAGTAGAATATCAGGAGGGGATGACTCAAACGACAGCTCGAGCGATCGCGAGGCACTCTCGGTGCCTCACTTTTGAAACGGGGGACGCTTCGTCCCGTTACAGCGCACCCAACGCAATCGAAGCGTTGTGGCCGCCGAAGCCGAAGCTGTTGGAGAGGACCCGACTGACGCGTCGTTCGCGCGGCTGATTGGGGACGTAGTCCAGATCGCACTCGGGGTCCGGCGTGTCGAGATTGATCGTCGGATGCAGAACGCTGTTCTTGATCATCAGGGCACAGGCGATGGCCTCGACGCCGCCGCTGGCACCGAGCAGGTGGCCGACCATGCTCTTCGTGCTGGAAATCGCGAGTTTATACGCGTGAGCACCGAAGACCCGTTTCACGGCCATGGTCTCGGCTCGGTCGCCCAGTTCGGTGCTGGTGCCGTGTGCGTTCAAATATTCCACCTCGTCCAGGTTCCAGCCCGCTTCCTTCACGGCGTTGATCATGGCCCGTGAAGCGCCAGCTCCTTCCGGGTGTGGGGCAGTGATATGATTGGCGTCGGCCGTGTTCCCGCTGCCGAGAACTTCGCAGTAAATATTGGCGCCACGTTTCTTGGCGTGCTCCAGTTCTTCGAGAATCAGAATGCCGGCCCCTTCGCCGAGAACGAAGCCATCGCGATCCTTGTCGAACGGTCGGCTCGCTTTCAGGGGATCATCGTTGCGGTTCGACAGAGCACGACAGGCGATGAAGCCGCCGAGGCCCATCGGCGTGATCCCAGCCTCCGCCCCACCTGTGACCATCACGTCGGCCATGTCCCACTTGATCGCGTGGAAAGCATCGCCAAGCGCATGTGCGGCCGACGAGCAGGCAGTCGCAACAGCCGTGTTCGGGCCCATCAGTCCGTATTCGATCGAGATGGTTCCCGTGGCCGCGTTCGCGATCATCTTCGGGATGGTGAAGGGACTCAGCCGACTCGGGCCGCGACTGAGGTGGATCGCGTGTTGTTCTTCCCAGGTGAAGAGGCCACCGATGCCACTGCCGACCATCGAGCCACAGCGGAAGGGATCTTCCTTGCTGAAGTCGACTCCACAATCGCGAATGGCTTCGCCAGCAGCAACCAGCGCGAATTGAGCATAGCGATCCAGATGCTTGGCCAGCTTCGGTTCGAGTTTGCCTTCGGTCGACCAGTTCTTGACCTCGCCTCCAAAGCGGACTTTGAAAGCAGCGGTATCGAATAGGGTGATCGGCGCAATACCGCTACGGCCGGCGAGCAACCCGGACCAATAATTTGGGGTGTCGTGGGCTAGTGGGTTGACAGTTCCGAGACCGGTAACGACGACTCGCCGAGTCATTTCTTCTTCGACTCCCGCTCAATGTAGTCGATCGCCTCGCCTACCGTTTTGATTTTCTCGGCCTGGTCGTCTGGAATCTGGACGTCGAACTCTTCTTCCAACTCCATGATGAGTTCAACAATGTCCAACGAGTCGGCTCCAATATCCTCAATGAAATTCGTGGAGCGCGTCACCTGTTCTTTGTTGACGGCAAGGTGCTCGCAAACGATCTCGATAACTTTTTGCTCGACGGACACGCGACGACCCTCCGGGGGGTTCAGGGTTAAAAGACCGGGCCAACCAAATGCATGGATTGACGAAAAAATCCGGCCGACAGAACCCGGGAGCGGGAAAGACTCCGGCGGCCCAACGCCACCGGTACATTTGCTGAATGTATACGGGGTTCCGTCGAACGGAAAGGCCTTCCCGATAAACCCATACCCTCCGAGCGGCCATTTCGCCGTCAAAAACCAACCATTGCTAGGCCGGGACGTTCCGGCAGTCCAGTTTGCGGTTAATCCGCTTGAGCAAGCCTGCCAGCACCTTGCCAGGCCCGATCTCGTAAAACCTCTCGACTCCCTCATTCAGCAGATTTCTCATGGTTTCTTCCCAGCGAACGGGCTGGAGAACCTGCCGAACCAGCAAATCCCGAATCTCAGCGGGTTCCGAATGCGACTTGGCGTCAACGTTCGACCAGACTGGCACTCGAGGGGATCGGATTTCGGTTTTCGCGAGGGCGACAGCCAGCTGATCGTCGGCAGGCTTCATCAATTCGGTGTGAAACGCCCCCGCAACGGCCAGGCGAATCGGCTTGCCGCTCTTGGCTTCGATGAGTTTTTCAGCCAAATCGATCGCCGCGACATCGCCGGAGAGAACGGTATTTCCCGGGCACAGGTAGTTCGCGATCCAAATTCGGCCCGCCGCACCAGACTCGCGGACGACCTCCTCCACGACTTCGGGTGCCAGTAGCAAGGCGCTGACCATTGTACTCGGGGTGGCGAGTGCTGCGGCCTGCATCGCTCGTCCTCGCTCGCGCACGATCGCAAGGCCATCGGCAAAGCTCATGGCACCCGCGAATACCAGGGCCGTGTATTCCCCCAGGCTCAAGCCTGCAGTCGCGATCACGCCCTCCAAGGCAGTCGGATCCGCTTGCTTCAAAGATTCCAGGGCTGCCAGGCTCGCGACGTACAGGGCCGGTTGGCTCACGTCCGTCGCGTTCAGTCGCTCCGCCGGGCCTTGGGTGCAAAGGTCGAGCAGATCGTAACCCAGGACCGCCGATGCCCGATCGAACAGGTCTTTCGCGGCCGGCAGCGACGCGCAGAGCGACGCACCCATACCGACGTACTGGGCACCTTGACCGGGGAATAGAAAGGCACTTTTCATCTATCGAACCAGGGGGAAGTGAGGAGCAAGGAGTGAGGAGTGAGGAGAAAGACCATTCTCCTCACTCCTCACTGACTTGCGGCATCGAGGCCAGTTCCGCGACGATTTTTTCGTTGATCTTCACACGCACATTCTTGGCCGCGACGCCGATGGCGTTGCGAATGGCGACTTCTTTACTCGATCCGTGGCAGATAATGCAAATTCCGTCCACGCCAAGCAGCGGGGCCCCGCCGAACGTGCTGTAGTCGTAACGGGCAATCATTTCCTTGAATGCCTTCGACGCCTGAACCCGATCATTCGGCAAGGGTGCGACAATCTCCTTGGCGACTGTGTTCATGATGAAATCAAAAACACCTTCGGACAGCTTCAGTACCACGTTGCCCACGAAGCCGTCGGTGACGACGACATCGACGGCCCCGCGGTGAATATCGCGTCCTTCGATGTTGCCGACGAAGCGTTCTTTCAGGCCTTCTTTAAGCATCGCGTAGGCTTCAACGGCCAACTCGTTCCCTTTGCCTGCCTCTTCGCCTACGTTCATTAGCCCGACGGTTGGCTTCTCCTTGCCCAGAATGTGCTGGGCAAAGATCGAGCCCATCACGCCGTACTGGTACAGGTGGCTGGCACGCGGGTGTACGTTGGCCCCTACGTCGATAATCGCACAGGGACCCTTGGCTGTCGGCATGACGGTGGCAATGCCAGGCCGGCGCACGCCCTTCAAGAATCGTCGTGAAAGGAGCCCACCGGCTACCATGCCACCCGTGTTGCCAGCGCCGACCATCGCATCGACTTTCTTGCCGACAAGAAGCTGCCACGAGCGTGTGATGGTGTTATCGGGCTTGGATCGCAGGGCATCGACAGGCGACTCATGCATGCTCACGACTTGCGTGGCATGAAAAATCTCGATTCGCTCGTATTGCGGGGGTAATAGCGGCTCGATTTGAGCCCGATCGCCGACGAGGACAATGGTGATGTCCGGATCGGCGGCAATGGCCTGAATAGCCCCGGCCACGATTGGACCGGGAGCAAAATCTCCCCCCATCGCGTCCAGGGCGATCCGCATGGCTTAGCCCTCTTTGGCTTTTTCCTCGGGGGCCACGACAACGCGGCCCTGAAAGAACCCACAGTTCGGGCAAACGCGATGTGACATCACCGGCTCGTTGCACTCCTTGCAGTATTGAACCTGCATCGGCGTGAGAGCGTGATGGGACCGACGGTGCCCTTGTTTGGAACGTGACGTTCGTCGTTTCGGTACGGCCATGACGGTATTTCGCGGAAACGGAGCCTGGAAAGTCGCAAACATTCAAGATAGGCCCCTAACCCACAATGGACAGGGGATGGGGGAAATCTCTCTGGAAGATTGGAATCAGGAGACAGGAATAAGGAAACCGGGGACAGGAGACAGGAATTAACAACACAGGTCTGTCTCCTGACTCCTGGTCCCTGGTCCCTGTCTGATGGTCCCAGACTCCTGGTTACTTGAAGCTCTTCAGCCAGTCCTCGAAATCCTTCTTGTGCTTCTCGACGGTCTTGGCAGGGCCGATCAATGTCGGGTAGAAATCACCTGCGTCCGTGAGCAAGATCACGTAAAGCTGGCGGTAGTTTGTTTTTTCCACGCCCTTGTCGGCCGGGTCGAATGGACGCTTCTTGAGCAGGTAATTGCCCGTGATGTCCTGGTACGGAGCCTCGAGCTTGCCAACCTTGATCTTGTCGACCTTGCTTTCGACTTTGTCCTTCCCATCCAGCGGCTTGAACTTGGCAAGCTGCCGTTTCAGGTTGTCCTCGGCACTGCCCGAACCCCCTTTGAAGAAGAAGATGATTAATTCGGCATCATCCTTGTCCCCGTCGGCTTTCGGGATTTTGAACTGGGTGAGCCGCATGGATGAGGTAGGCTCCTCTTCCTTCCACCCGGCCGGCGTCTTGGACTTCATGCCGCCGAGCTCAACGTCGCCTGCCAGCGAGGCTGCGGCAAAGAACGCGGCCGCCGCAATGGACGCAACAAACTTCATGGGTTCTCTCCCAAAGGTGTGAATTCGATTACCGCATTCTAGGAGTGTGAAAGCGAGCGGATAGCGGAAGAGCAGGAACCCACGGGAACAAACTGCCTGGCCCATTTGGCATCGGGACATGCCGAAGTCATTTTTATATTGCGGCCTTGCCCTTGGCTGGCTCCGGCTTCGGCTTGCTGTTCGGGGATTCCTGCAGCCGCCTCTTGGCCCGCGTGAGCAAGGGGCCGATCGTGTTGACCGGCATGTTCAGGGCGGCACTGATCTCTTCGTACGTTCGCCCCTCGAGGTAGTATAAGCGAACGACTTCCCGTTCTTTCGAGGGCAAGCGGCGCAACAGTTTCAGCACTTCTTCCTGACGTTCCAGGCCCACGCGGGTTCGCGGGTGGTCGTCCTCCTCGATTTGCTTCCTCTCCGTCGGCAACGACTTGCGGGCCGGGGCGAGCTTGGCCAGCTGATGAACGCAGATTCGGCGGGCTATCACGGTCAGATAAGTGGCCAGGGAACTCTTGCCTCGGAATTGCTTCAACACCGCGTAGTCGTTGGAGACCACCTGCACCAGCACTTCCTGAGCGATGTCCTCGACTTCCTCCGGGCTGAGCGGCGTGCTGCGCAAGTGGGCGGTGTAGTGTACCACGTGATAAATCAGGCCCAGGAAGCGATCGACGAAATCGTTCCAGGCCGCAGTATCGTGCTGGAGGCAGCGTTGCAACAAATTGCGGTCCACATTGGTCAGGGCCATGTTTGGACCCTCGCGCAAGCTAGGAGAGAGAAATGACATCATGATCTTACCCGTTTCGGCACGATCCCGGAAGCGATCCCTGGCCGGATTCCGACCCGCTTCGGCCCGTGTCATCGGAAACCTTGGCCTTACTGGCGTAACCCGCCAGACTCCTGGTCGTTGGCGGTCCGGGACGTGAAAACTCCCGCTCGGTTTCTTTTGCTCGCATTGCCACAGCATTTCGGCGTAACATTCGCGCATTCGCTGTACCGTTGGGGGTGCCGTCATGAATCGCATCGTTCTGCTTGCACTATTGTCGCTACCCCTGGCCAGTCTCGGCCAGCAATCTCGGGAACCACTTTTTCCGATTGCGCAGAAGCCGATCCTTCTGCCACCGCTTTCTTCGCCCGAATGGATCGTGTTTCAGCAAAGATCGGTTCAGACCGAACTGGCGATCACCCTCAACATTCACGATGATCGGGAAAGACCTGGGCTTGCGGACGGACCAACTCGACGATGTGAAATCGATTCGCGGAATGCGTGTCGAAGAGATCGCCAAGTTGGTGACAGCGGGCGAACGCTTTGACAAGGTAAAGCCGAAAGTGGACGCAACCAACGGCGACTCATTCGACCGAATGGCAGAGATGCTCACGCGGACGCAGGTGGAGAAGCTGAAAGAGTTGAAGGGAAAAGCATTCGTGGACATTGCTGCCCAGAAAGTGAATCCCGGCGCCGCGTTGGACGTGATCCCAAAAGCTCCCTACCCGACCGAACTGTTCGGCCTGTACGATTTCGAAGTCCGCTAGTTTTCAAGCGGTTCAATCCGCACCGAACTCAAGATCACCGAGAAGATCACGGATTGGAATAGTGAGTACGAAAGGCTCAATGCGAAACTGCGGCTCGAACGAGTCGCTGAGCTGCACGAGAAGACGGCGAAGGCCCTCGAGTCCGTTCTTACCGCGAACCAACGATTAAGGTTCGACCAGCTTATGGCTCAACGCCGAATGCTAATTGCAGGCCGCGAGGCAGCCTGCGGATACCCGGCCGTGGTCGCGAAGTTGAAACTCACGCCGAATCAGTTGCGGCAACTCAAGGAAGGCGTTGCAGCCTCGCTGGTACTCACGGAGTCGCAATCAAAAGGCTTGGATGAGTTTCTGGGCGAGAAGTTCGATTTTCAATCGGTCCTATCGGTGGTCGATCCGGTCTCAGAATCCGTGGGGGACATCAGAAAACAGATCGAGAATCCTACCCCCAGAGTCGCCCAAACCTTTGCTCGCTTGTTCCTTGCCCGCTCCAATCGCCTTGGACTTTCCGAGGAACAACTCAAGAAGCTTCGTGAACTCGCAGAAGAGGAACCAAAATTCTTCGACCTCATTCAGCGTGAATTGAGTTTCGCGGATGTGATGCCGGTTGCAGGTGCAGGTAGGGGAATTGCTCCTGCCGCAGTTGTCGCAGACCAATATCGCGGCGCTGTGGAAAGCCAGTGCTGGAACGTGCTAGACGACAAACAGAAATCGCTCGCTCGCCAGCTACTTGGCGGCAAAAGATAGAGGCAAGCGGCGATGCTTACGCATCGCCGCTCGCCTGCTCACTACTTTTTCACCTTCGAAAAATCACCCGCGTGGATGATGATCAGCTTCTTCGGATCGAGAATCTTGCCGTAGGCCTTTTGAATCTCGCCGGGACTCAGTCCTTCGATCTTCTTTTCAAAATCGGCGTAGTACGACATGGTTCGGCCCGCGAATAAGCCGTTGGCCAGTTGTGATGCCAGCGAGCTATCCTCGGCTCGTCCCACCTTGAACGTATCCACGAACGCCTTTTTGCCGGCATCCAGTTCCTCCAGGCTTACGCCATCCTTCAGGAACTTGCCGACTTCTTCTGCGACGACCTTGTCGAGTTTCTCCAGGTTCTTCGGGTTGGTGATGGCCATTACGCGCATCGAGCCGGCCTTGTCGCGGAAGTCCGCTTTGGTGCCGGACTGGATGCCGTAGGAGAGCCCCTCTTCGCCACGCACGCGCTTGCTCAATCGGCTTGCCAGTGGCGCTCCGCCGAGCAGGTAGTTGCCAACCTGCATGGCCGGGTATTCGGGGTCGCTGTCGGTCATCGGGAACGTGATGCCCGAAATGAACACGGCATTCTCCTTGTCCGGCGTGTCAATCTTGATGAGTTCCCCCTTCTCGACCGGCATCGCGGGCTTGCTGATTCGCTTGAACACGACGTTCGATTTCCAGCTCGCCAATATCGGTGCCAACTCGGCCTCGACGGCCTTCGCGTCAAAATCGCCAACGGCCGTCAACTCGCCCGCCTGGCCGTTGAGTTGAGCGTACACCTCTTTCACCTGCTGGACTGTTGCCGCCTTCACGAGGGCGATCGACTCTTCGATCGTCGGAACATAGCGAACGTTTTCTTTCGGGTGAGGTTGCAGTTTTCGTTCGAGTGCAATGAAACCGAGATAGATCGGATCGGTCTTTTGCGTGCTGAGTGCCTCGATGTTCTCGGTCTTGAGCTTCGCAAATTCCTCTTCGGGGAACGACGGCTCGCGAAGAACTTCGCCCACCAGCTTCAACGTCGCGGCCAGGTTCTCCTTCTTCACTTTGACACCCACGGAGAGCAGCGTCGGCTGGCCATCGAAGCTGACCGATGCCCCTAGCTTGCTGAACGCGTCCGCAATCTGTTGGCGCGAATGCGTCTTCGTGCCACGATCGATCAACTCGCTCATCAGGTCGGCAGCGGTGGTCAGGCCTTTGAGCGAATCCTCGTTCCCGTAGCGAAGGTTCAGACGCAGATTGACCATCTCGCCGCGAGACTTCTTGGCCAGGAAGGCGGTCTTGATGCCGCCGATCTCGCCGCGAACGACTCGCTTCTCGATATTCTCGGGCGTCGGATCGAAGGCCTCGCCGGCCGCGACGACCGCACGGCCCTTGTAACCTTCGAGCATCTTGGCAAGATTCGGCGTCTCGGGAATGCTGGTTCGTTCCGCCTTCGTCGCAGGATAGTAAACACCCACCGTGCGATTGGACCGGACCAGATACTTCGCAGCCACCCGATTGACGTCGGCGGCCGTGACCTTTTCCAGTTGATCGCGGAAGTGGAAAAATAACCGCCAATCACCCGCACCCGCGGCCTCGCTCAGTTGCACGGCAAGACGGTCGCTGGAAGAGAGAAGCTGCTCGAAGATCCGCTTGAACTTCTGCTTGGCCCGGGTGACCTCTTCCTCGGTGATCGGTTTCTCGTGGAGTTTCTCCAGGGTGGCCAGCATGGCCTCGCGTGCCGCATCGACCCCCTTGGCATCCTCGATTTTCACGAGCACTTCAAGAAGGCCCGGATCGTGCCAGCCGAACGCGTTGCCGGAAACGCTCGAAGCCTTCTTGGTATCCACCAGAGCCTTGTACAACCGGCCGGCCGGAGCGCTGGTCAAGCAATCACTCAGGGTCTCGATGGCCGGGAAATCTTCATGGGACAAGGCGGGGATGTGATAAACGACCCCGGTCGCACCCACCGCACCGACGCGGCGAAGGACGACTTCGCGCTCGCCGTCCTGGGCGGGTTCTTCGGTGTACGTGTTCGTGAGCTTGGTGTCAGGCTTCTTCAGGGCCCCGAAGTACTTGACGATGTATTCGAGGGCCTTCTTCTCATCGAACTGACCGGCCACGACAAGCATGGCATTATCGACACGATAGTACTTCCGGTAAAAGGCCTGAAGATTCTCGATGGGCACACGTTCGATGTCCGTGCGGTTGCCGATGGTCGATTTGCCGTAGTTGTGCCATTCGTAAGCGTTGGCCATCATCCGTTGGCTAAGAACGCGTTCCGGGTCGTTCTCGCCCGATTCGAATTCATTGCGGACAACGGTCATCTCAGAGAGCAGATCCTCGCGCTTGATGTAGCTGTTCACGAGACGATCCGCTTCGAGCTTGATGCCGAACTCCAGGTTCTCGTCGGTTGCGGGCATGGTCTCGTAGTAATTGGTCCGATCGACCCACGTCGTGCCATTGAAGCGATTGCCCGCCCCGTGATCGCGAAGGGCTTTCGGAACATCGGGGAACGATGGCGTTCCTTTGAAGACCATGTGTTCCAGCAAGTGGGCCATGCCGGTCTCGCCGTAGCCTTCGTGCCGGCTGCCGACAAAGATGGTGTTGTTCACCGTCACCAACGGCTTCGATTTGTCGGGAAACAGCAGCACGCGAAAGCCGTTGGGTAGCTTGTATTCGGTGATGCCCTCGACGGTGCCGACCCTGGTGATCGGCTCGTCGGCGGCAATCGCGGGCATCGAAACGAGGAGGGCTCCAAGTAGCGGGAGCCAGGAATGTCTAAGCATGAATGCGATACTCCAAGGAGCGGGCAAATCGTTGAACACGAACTATCAGAGTATTCCGTTTAGCGTTCGAGCCAACGGCACGAACGAATGACGTGGGTCGGAATATAATCCCCCTCACCTCTCCGGAGAATCGCCATGTGGATTCGTCAATGCGAACTCGATGCAACCAGTGACACGCCATCGCCGATTCCGACGCGGATTGCCTCGAACGAGGAGTTCGTTCCGCCGCCGCAGAGCGAACAACAGCAGGCACTCGAAGAACGAATTCGCGACCTGAGCGACCGCAATGCTCGTTCGCTCGGCATGGATCGCCGGCACTTCATGCGTACGGGTTCGGGCATGGCATCGGCCCTCCTGGCCATGAATGAGGTCTTCGGCAACTTCTTCGATGTCTCACCCATCGAGGCGAAGGAACCCGATGCCTTCGCGGAGAAGTGGCCGAAGGATCAATTCATTTTTGACATTCAGACGCACCATGTGGATGTTTCCAGGAAGTGGTACGAGGGGAGCGACGACGGCAAGGCCGTGGCCAACTTCTTTCGCTTGCTACGTCGCGGCAAAACCATCGAGGACACGCTCGATCAGTTGAACCGCGTCCACTACGTGAAAGAGTTGTTCGGCGACTCGGACACAGTGATGGCCGTCATCAGCGGAGTGCCTTCACGCGAGTGGGACAAGAACCCACTGCCCCCGGATCAGATGGTGGCCACGCGGAAGTTCGTCAACGATCTGGCTGGTTCGAAACGGGTGCTCTCGCACGGACTGCTACGGCCCAATCTCGGCGAGAAGGAATTCGTCGAGATGGAACGCCAGGTGAAAGAACTCAAGATCGACGCCTGGAAGATGTACACCGGTGCGGAACTCGGCGAAAAAGCCTGGTTCCTGGACGACGAGAAAGTTGCCTACCCGTTCTGGGAACGCACCAAGAAACTGGGCGTGAAGAATGTTTGCGTTCACAAGGGACTACCGCTCGGGGCGTTCAATGAAAAAGCCTGCACTCCGCACGATGTGGAGAAGGCCGCCCTCGATTGGCCCGATTTGAATTTCATCATCTATCACTCCGGCTTCCGCGGCACGTTCTGGGCCGGCAGCGGCACGGGTGAGAAGGTCCAGGACAAGTCGTCCAACGACCCGCAGGAAATCCCGTGGATCAGCGACCTGTTCCGCATTCTGAAGAAGAACCCGAAGATCAAGAACGTGTACTTCGAACTCGGCAGCACCTTCGCCCAGCTTTCCGGCTCGAACCCGGACAAGTGCTGTCACATGCTGGGCCAAATGATGCAAACGGCCGGGGCCGACCACATTCTGTGGGGGACGGACAGTATCTGGAACGGCAGCCCACAATCGCAAATTGAACGCTTGCGTCGGCTCAAGATGCCTGAGAGACTAATGGATAAGTTCAAGTACGCGGAATTGACCGACGACGTGAAGAATGGGATACTGGGTTTGAACGCGGCCAAGGTTTTCGGCATCGACGTGCAGGAAGCCCGCAAGGCAATCAAAACGGATAAGCTAACGCGATTGAAAGAGGAGTATCAAAAGAACCCGTGGCCCAGCAACACGCAGTTCGGCTGGATCTGGGTGGGCGATGGTCAGGCGACAGTTCCAGTGGGCGGTTAGTCCCGACTGTTCGGGAAGACTTCGGAGCGGAGCGAGAGATATCGGTCGGATGGAGACAACGAACCAATGCAAGCGACTCTACTGATCACCGTCCTCGCCCTCGGCGCTCCGGCTCTCAAGGAGAAGGGTGCGAAGACCACGATTCTCGGCGAGTGGGTTGCCGAGCAGTGCATCGTGTCTGGCAGGCCGCCGGCCCAGTGGAAGGGGGAGACTCGCTGGGTCTTCAAGTCCGATGGTGCGCGATCGATCTCGAAAGGCGGGCAACAACTTGTGACCGGTACATACTCGATCGACACGCGGAAGTCACCCGCCATACTCGACCTGGATCCGAATGCTCCGGCCGGCTCCTATCCGTGCATCTACAAGATCGAGGAGGACACCTTGACGCTCAACGTCGGCCGGCAAAAAGCTCCTCGCCCGGAAGCGTTCGATTCGCCCCCAGGTTCCTTGTGCACTCTGTACGTGTTCAAACGCGTCACGGCGAAGGACTGATCTCGGGAACAACTCATGCACGCAACGATCCTGATCACCGCTCTCGTTCTCTCGGCTCCCGCCCTCAAGGACCCGCCGAAGCAGGAACTCAAGCTCGCCGGCGAATGGGTCGTCGAGAGCCAGGTCACCGGTGGGCAACCACTAAAGTCCTCGGTCGAGCGGAAGTACATTTTTTCAGCCGAAGGCACTTGGACCATGACCACAGCGAGGTCCAAGATCACGCCGAAACTGACGCGGACGTTCGCAATCGACACCATGAAGAAACCGGCCGCCATCGACATGAAGCTTTCGGCAACCGCGACTGCAACTGCCTACACGGGAATTGTCAAAGTCGAAGGCGACACGCTGACGCTTTGTTATTCCCGCGACGCGGCCGAACGGCCGACGAAGTTTGAATCACCCGAAGGCTCGACCGTCTTGCTGATCGTCTTGAAGCGAATGAAGAAGGAGTAACCGTGCAGGCGACACTCCTGGCATTGGCGATGACACTCTCGGTACCGGCCCTCAAGGAGAAGGCCAAGGGCGGAGACATCGTTGGCGAGTGGTTGGTCGAGAGCATCAAAAGCACGGGCAAGGTCAAAGCCCCCGATGCAGCAAGCGAAGAGATGCGTTACATCTTCGCCGAAAATGGCAGCCTCGTGGTCATGCGTGGCGAACGCAAGGTTGGCGGCAACGCTCGGGGTTACACGATCGATCCCAAGAAGTCCCCGGCCACGCTCGACTTGATTGCCGACACAACTGTTCAGGAATCGCCCAGCACACATGGACTCTTCAAGATCGAAGGCGATCAGATGACGATGGTCATGTCCCGAAGAGGTGGCACACGACCGATGGCGTTCGGAGTGAGTCCAGATTCGCCGGGCACGCTGTATGTTCTCCAGCGAGTCAAGTCGAGAGAATAGAGGAAGCCCCTACTCCAGCGACTGCAACATTCCTCGCGCCTTGTGCAGCGTCTCGTCATATTCCCGTTGCGGATCGGAGTCCGCAACGATCCCGCCACCCACAGGGAATTGCACAAAACCATTCCCGGATGTGAAGGTACGGATCAGGATGTTCGTGTCCATCGAGCCATCGAAGCCGATGTAGCCCAGGCTTCCACAATAAGGTCCACGAGCCGTCGGCTCCAATTCGGCGATGATTTCCATCGCCCGCACCTTCGGCGCACCAGTGACCGACCCACCGGGGAAACAGGCTTTCAGCAGATCGAGCGGCGTCTTGCCTGCCGCCAGTCGGCCACGCACCTCCGACACCAAGTGATGAACGTATCGATACGTTTCGATCTGACAGACCATCGGCACGCGGATGGAGCCGTACTCGCACACGCGCCCCAAATCATTGCGCAGCAGATCCACGATCATCACGTTCTCTGCATGATCCTTGGCCGACGACGATAAGTCCGCGATGCGTTCGCGTTCCTCGACGGGGTTCGATCCGCGTGGCCGCGTGCCCTTGATCGGCCGCGTTTCAACCTCGCCATCAATCACACGAAGAAACCGCTCCGGCGAAGCGCTCGCGATGGCGAACTCACCCATGTCGAAGTAGCCGGCGAACGGAGCGGCATTGCGTTCTCGCAGGCGACCATACAGCTCAAGCGGATGATCGCGAAGCGGGGCGAGTAGCCGCTGGGCAATGTTCACCTGAAAGCAGTCGCCGGCATGAATGTACTCGATCCCCCGTTGCACGGCAGCAAGGTAGCTGGCCCGATCGAAATTGCTGGTAACACCAGGGAAGTTTGGGAGTGGATGCTCAATCGTGGCGGCAGGCCTCCAGGCCTGCCGGGGCTTTTCGAGGGGCAGGCTGGCAGGCCCATCGGCACGAAGCACTCCTGCCAATCGCTGCGACGCTTTTTGGTTCCGCCGTGCGGGATCGGTTTCAGGATACCCCGTCGAGATCGCCCAACAGCGATTCGATGCGTGGTCCCAGGCGATCACCCAGTCGTAGATGCCAACGGCCAAGTCGGGAGTTTCAAACTCGTCGCAGCGCGGTCGCGGCAGCCGCTCGATCGCATGTTGCAGCCCATACCCAAACAACCCGGCCAGGCCTCCCTGGAACGGCGGCAGCCCGGGAATCGTGTCGAGCCGAAACTCAGCCCATTGTCGATTGAGCGCCGCAAAGGGATCGCCCGAAGCATCCGTGAGCCACTGAACCGGATCGGCCGCGACGAATGAATAGCGTCCACGTTCCGGATGGCGGTCGGCACTGTCGAGAAAAAGCAGATGTGGCAGATGCGAAAATCGGCGCGCCGCTTCCCACGGATCGGGGGCGGGAACCAGTTCCTCAACCAGCGGCAGGCTCATTTACACTGTTCTACGAAAGCCCAGGGACGGCCGTCCTTGGGCTTTCGATTGTGCTCGTTACTTCCCAAGGAGTCCACGTCCCTTTAGCCATGTTTCCAACTTCCCAGGCCACTCCGCCACCTCAGGCGAGTTCTTCTTGGACGTCGCGTCGTTCCCAAGTCCTACGCCGTGTCGGCCTTTCTCGACGACGAACAATTCGGCCGGCACATTGTTCTTCTTCAACGCCTCATAAAACTGTTCGCTGTTCTTGATCTTCACGGCCGTGTCTTCCTTCGTGTGAAACAAGAATGTCGGTGGCGTATCCTTCGTCACTTGTTTTTCGTTCGAATAGAACTCGACGAGTTTGTCGTCTGGCTTACTGCCGAGCAAGTTGTTCCGCGAACCGCCATGGGTCACGGTCGGGTCCATCGAGACGACCGGATAAGCCAGGATCGCAAAGTCGGGTCGGCAACTCACGCGATCGAGAGGGTCTTCCGCGTCGGCCTTGCCCGCATCGAAGTGCGTGGCGGCCGTGGATGCCAGATGCCCGCCGGCCGAAAAGCCCCAGACGCCAATCTTCTTCGGATCGATGCCGAGATCTTTCGCCTTGGCCCGTACCGTGCGAACTGCTCGTTGCACATCCAGCATCGGCCCGGGGTGCAATGGCGGAATGATCTGCGATTCGTTGGCGGTGCGGTACTTCAGGATGAAGGCATGCACGCCACGTTCGTTGAGCCAGGCGGCAATCTGCTTGCCTTCATGGTCAGTCGCCCGGCCACTGTAGCCGCCGCCGGGACACACAACGACGGCGGTGCCATTCGCCTTGTCAGCCGGTGCGAGTTGCGTTGTGAGTGTCGGAACATTCTTGGCATCCTTGCTGACAGGTCCGGGGATTTTGTCGCCCCAGAGCGGTGCGGTCGTCGGTTCCGCGGACACAAGTACTGCGAGAAACAGGGTCGTGGAGAGCATAGTTCACCCGAAAGAGTTAGGAGATGACCCACGTTCAACTTCACACTTTTGACTTTTCACTTCATCGAAGTGGGTCGCTGCTATAATACAAAGGTCCGAAACGGGGGCGATCTGGTATCGACCGGGTATCCTGACGTGTTCGTGGCGTGCCGTGGTTGGTCAGTTGGCCACGTAAAAAGCTGACCAAATGATAACTGCTGAACCGCAGTTCTCTCTGGCTGCGTAATTAAAATTACGTAACCCCATAACCGGAGCCTTCGCCTGAAAGGTTTCGGCATGGTAGCCAAGTCAGGCTCGTGATCGCCAGGGGTTCGTCGCTAATTGGACGGACCGATTCGGAGGCAGCGATTGCTAAAAAACCTGTCCGATAGCCAACCGGGTACCCTGCCGACCGGGGACCTGGAAAGCGAACATGAGTGAAGAACTCAAGCATAGTTCGGCTACGCACGTAGAAGCGGGCACCGATGTGCCACGGGACGCGGGTTCGATTCCCGCCGCCTCCATAAGACGCCACCTTTGTCGGGTGGCGTCTTTTTTTGTCCATCCGTGCCAGATAATGCCACCTCGCAAGGGGTTGCGATTTGATCTGCCGACTGGTCTGATTGCCTCTCAGTGACACCCGGGGCCTGTTGATGACCCTCGGGGATGCCCGAAATGCTGCCAATATGCTGACAGGGATTGGGTAAGCGAGCAACGGCCTTGGCCTGGTCTTCGATGCCGATGTGGGCGTACTTCATCGCCATTTTGATGTCGGAATGCCGGGCCAGTTTTTGGGCTTCAGGAAGAGTGACCCCGTTTCGGAATAGCTCCGTAACATGCGTGTGGCGACCCACTGCATGGAAATCGGCGACACCGTCCGGAGTGGTGTAGGGGATTCCAGCCCTCTCAAGGTCGATCTTCACCATCCGCCACGTTCGGCGCTTGCCCAACGTCGGAAAAAGAACCTGGTCGTGCCTGAGCCCTTTAACCCACTCGCGCACCAGGATCACGAACTCGGGATGAAGCGGCAAAATGTCGGTCCTGCGATGTTTTGAGACCGTCGCGAGAACGGTTAACGTCGGCGGAGTGCCATCCAGGTCGAAGCTTTCTGGCGTCAAGTTCGCCAGTTCATTCCGCCGGAGTCCGGTGTAATACGAACCGGTGTAGATCCGAGCCCGCGTTTCCCCATCGTAGCACTGGATCAATTCGTTGCTGCTACGGGCTGACTGAAGTAGTCTTGAGAACTCCTCCTGGGTCAATGGTAACCCTTCAGCCTCCTGAACTGGTCTTGGCGGATTCTAGCGGAATTTGGTAGTCTCTTCGGCGAATGGAATCATCGACCACGACGCTTGATCCCGTATTTCTAGCCGCATTCCGGAGCGGTTTTCTCACGGCTTCGCAGGTCGAGG
>SIAJ01000022.1 GCA_009691845.1 Gemmataceae bacterium | reverse complement strand
ACGCGCGACCTCACTCGCGGTGGCGTCGACGTGACGGACCGAGCTGCTGTCGGCGGAGGCCTGATTGCGATTTCGCCGGACCCCGCGCCTTACATCCGCACATTGACCCCCGGTGATCTCAATGCCTCGATTCGGCGCGACCCACGCAATCTCTGGAACCAGTTGAACCTGCTCCGCGATCCGTTCCAGCCGTTCATTACGGACACGTCCCTGCAGACCAGCAACGTGTTGAAGTTCTTCAACGACGCCCAGGATACCGTGATTGTCAGCCCGATGATCATGCGGGATGGAAATCTGCCGGGCATGTCGCCGGATGAACTGGACATGAGGAGTGACGATCCGTTTGCGTTCAACTGGGCATCGGCCCTCGTCGCTGTTCTGGATCCGCTGACCGGCAAGGCCCGCATTTTGATGGGTGCGGACGAAGGCATCACCACATTCGTAAATAATTCGGATGGCTCGCTCGATGAGGTAATCGGCTTTGATCAGCGTGGCGTGAATCTGACTAAGCCGACGGCGAACCCGGTCGTGGACATGGCTCTTTACGAATACACGCCGTACGACGAGTCCGACGAAGAGCGGGACTTGCAGGTCGAAGGCATTCGCAACGGCAACCTGCAGATCGCACGACTCTACTCGGGCGATCTGCAGCCTAGCTTGCTCGCCGCCACGATTGCTCAATCCCTCACGGTAGCAGCGGGGCGACGCCAGAATGACGTGCCACGCTCCGACTCGAACATTCTGGATACTGGCAACCTCCTGTGGGACGACGTGGGACGCATCGGTCGTGCCAACTACGTGGCCACGGATTCGACCGGCACGGGGACGACCTACATTCTCCGCCGCATTAACGATATTTCGCAGGCGAACCCGGACCCGAACAGCCCCCTCGGCATTACCAACGACCTGCAGGACTTCTTCCAGGTTTCGCAGTTGGGTGGCAGGCCGTTCAGCCGCACCGTCGGTCTGTTCCGACCCGGTAGCGACGACCAGACGGGTGCCGGCCAGTGGGACAACACGATCCGAAATCTTGCCGTGAACCCGCTGGATCCAAACGCCGTGATCATGGGCTCGAATGAGGGCCGACTGTATCGAATACTGGACGCGACGAGCCCCGGTGGTTTCTGGGACGTGGTGGCCGAGCCTGCGGAGCTAGACGGTGCTTACACGCGGGCCCTGGCGTTTGGTGCTCCGCTCGATGAAAATGCCGCGATGAACGACTACATGTACGTCGGCACCGAGGACGGCGGCGTGTTCGTCACCACGAACGGTGGTGGTACGGCAGGGACGTGGACGAACATCTCGAACGGTCTACCCGCCGGCGAAGAGGTCCTCAAGATCATTCCGAATCCAACTCGTGGCACGGTCGCGAACCCGGCTGCCGGCGCACATGAGGCGTACCTCGTAACCGAGACGGGCGTCTACTACATGGCGGACTGGAGTCTATTCGGAGCAACCTGGGTTAATGTCTCGACGAATCTGCCGACCATCCAGCACCTCGCATTTGGCGATCCGGAATGGTCGTTGCCCGTGATCGTGAATCAACAGGACACGCCGGAATTACTGACCATCGCTGTCGATTGGCGTCCGGCCCAGGCGAACACCAATCCGCAGCGGCCAATCTTGTATGCGGGCGGCGACGGTGGCGTCTTCCGTGGCACCTGGGTGACTCAGCCGGATCTCACGCAACAGGTGGTGTGGCGCCGCTACCCGGACCTCGCCGGCGGATCGACCAGCCCCGGCGGCGGGTTGCCCGTCGTCAAGGTCACGGACCTCGATCTCGCGGTCGGCAACCTCGACCCGAATACGGGCAAGCCTGCGTCGGTCGGCTCCGTGGATATTCTCGTCGCTACCACGCTGGGCCGCGGCCAGTGGGCCATTGCGGTCGGCCAGACAGTCGGTCTGTCGGGCCCGCGGATTATCGATGCGTCGCCGATAACGCCACAATTCACGGCACCGACCTTTATCGATGTGGAGTTCGACACGTTCATGTCGGTCACCAGTTTCGATGTGACCGATGTGGTGATCAAGAGCCCAGCCGGCGTAATTATCCCGTCCACCCTGGTCGAGGATATTACCTACCTGAGCCTCCTCCAGGGCCAGTTCAACGCGCACAACAAGTATCGCATTCACTTCCAGCCGCTGACTTCGGATGGGACTTACACCATCACGATCGGGCCGGATGTCCGGGCTGGCAACGGCATTACCCCGATGAATCAGGACGGCGATGCGATCAACGGCGAACTTTTGCAGGATCAATACAAGTTCTCGCTCGTCGTTGGCGTCAGCGACATGGCCGACTTTGTCAAGGACGTGTACGAGAAGTTCGTAGGCCGAGTGCCGACGGCTGCCGAGTACGCCTCCAGCAGGGTCAAGAGCATGGTGACGGCGCGGCAGACGGCCCTCACCGTGGTGATCAAGGAACTCCTGATCAGCCACAATGCGAACGATGCTCGCAAGGATCTGATCAAACGTCTCTTCGACAACGGCGACGCGGCGGGTGAAATCGGGCATTTCCTGCCTGCTCCGTTCAACTCGGTGGCCGACGAAACCGCATACCTTGCTGGCATGAATGCGGGCACGATGACTCCTGAAAAAGTCCTCATCAGCATCATGTCGAAGCCCGAATACTTCGATGCAGCGGACGGGACAGCAGGAGCAGTTCCGGCTACGACGCCGCTTCAGTTCCTGACCAAGGTGTACGCGGACTTGTTTAAGGGCCTGGGCATCACGCCGCCGATGCTGGCGGTCAGCACAATGAACGCGCAGTTGATCCAGGCAGGGACTCCGACGGGCCGAGCGACCCTCGTCAAGAACCTGGTGAACGGGACGACGGTGAGATACGACCCAACGCCGGCGAGTCCTTACCTGACGACGAGTTTCCGGCACCATTTCGTGAATCTTGCTTATGAACAGTACCTGCCGAATTACACACCAACGGCAACCGAGTTGAGTGCGGCCAGGGCCTTGATGGCAAAGGCCCCGACCGCCGTAAGCCCGGCCGTGGGTAATCTGGGTGGCAGCGAGTGGGTCGTCTGGAAGATTCTTTCTTCCAAGGTCTACTTCGAGACCAAGACCCAGGCAGGCGGACCGGACGCCGGACTCCGCAGCAACCGGGCGTGGGTGGCGGGGGTCGTCAGCGACCGTATGTATCGCGCGGCGTTGGCGTCCGAGCAGGACACCTTCTCCCAGAAGGTGCTCGACCTGTTCAATACGCAGCGGCAGGTCTTTGTTCAGTCCGTGGTGTATTCGAAGGTTTACCGGACCGAGGTGGTCAACGATTACTATCAGTTGATCCACGGTCGAGTACCGACCACGTCGGAAATGACGTCGGCCATTAACTCCTTCGTGGCCGGAGTCCAGATTCCAAGCTTGATGGCAGCCCGCTTCGCGAAGCCGGAGTACTACCTCGCTAATGGGGGCCCGACTAACCTCGTTTGGGCCACATCCGTCTACACGCGGCTTGGCATCGCGGCGACGGCGCCGGAGATTTCAGCACTCGCGGCCCAGGGCACTACGGAAACCACTAGAAAGAACGCCGTGTACGCAATCCTGAGGGGCACGGCCTACCGGACGAAGCTCATCAACGATACGTACCTGTTGTTGTTGAATCGTGTTCCGCTCGCTGCGGAGACGACCGCTTATCTCGATTTCCTCTCCCTCAAACGGTGGGAATTGATGGCTGCGGATATGCTCTCGTTCGCCGATGCCAGGAAGAACAGCACCACACTGGCCGCCGCGGCCACCCAGGACAATGCCCGCCATTTCTGGGAAGTCGCGAACTGACCGAGTCTTGCGATCGAATCGTCAACGAGGCCGGAAGGAACAGGTGTTCTTTTCGGCCTCGTGCCACATTCGTGCATAGCTTCTGTTTGTGCCGCCTACGGGAAAGTCTCTGGGCAGTTCTCGGGAGGGCGAGGCTCCCCCTTACGGCTCGGCAGGAGCCTCGCCCTCCCCAGCCACCGGCCTGACTGCGCACTCATTTATGAAACGGCCATCGAGTGGAGGACTTATGCCCTTTCACTTGTCAGATTCCCTCATCCCTCGTTTCATAACCGCATGGCTGAATTTTCTCGAACCGATGTCGTCGCTCGTGCGGAGACGGTTGTAATCAAGGTCGGGACCAATGTCCTGGCCGATTCGACCGGCACCCTGGATCGCGCACGAATTCAGTCACTGACGGAGCAACTCGTACGCTCCCGGTCCGGCGGTCGCCGAGTCGTGCTGGTGAGCTCCGGAGCAATCGGGGCCGGCGTCGGACGGATGGGGCTCGGCAAACGCCCGACCGATTTGCCGCACTTGCAAGCGTGTGCGGCCGTTGGTCAGTGTGCCCTGATGCAGGCGTATCAGGAAAGTTTGAGCCCGCACGGGATTCACGCGGCCCAGATTCTGCTGACGGCCAGCGACTTCGACAACCGCGTCCGTTACCTGAACGCCCGGCACACGATTCTGACCCTGTTCGAATACAACTGCCTGCCGATCATCAACGAGAACGACACCGTCTCCGTGGCCGAGATCAAATTCGGCGACAACGATCACCTGGCCGCGATGGTGGCAAATTTGTTGCAGGCACCGCTGTTGATCTTGCTCACGAACGTGGACGGACTCCATACCGGCGACCCAAGACAGGATGCGAATGCCAAGCTCGTCGAAACGGTTCCACACATCGATAAGAGCGTGACCGAACTGGCTGCGGCAACAACCAGCGAACTCGGCACCGGCGGCATGAGAAGCAAACTGCGAGCCGCCCGAATCGCGACTGCGGCCGGCAGTGCCGTGATCATGGCCAACGGCTCGACGGACGGAATCCTCGACGCGGTCTTTGGCGGACAAACAGTCGGTACGCTCTTCCTGCCGCACGGCGAGGCACTTTCTGCACGACGGCGCTGGCTGGCCTTCACGGCCCGGCCGCGAGGAGCACTGCGGCTCGACGAGGGGGCCCATCGAGCGGTGGAATCAAGCGGCCGCAGTTTGCTGCCAGTTGGTGTCGTCGAGATTACAGGCACCTTCGGCAAAGGCGAGGTTGTTTCGATCTGCAATCGAGAAGGAGTCGAGTTCGCTCGCGGCCTGACGAACTATTCCAGTGCAGATGCCGAACGGATTCGTGGCTTGGCCACCGAGCAAATCTTGCGTGTTGTGGGCAAGGTGCCCTACGTGGAATTGGTTCACCGCGATAATTTGGCCGTTATCGGCTAATTTTGGAGGTTTCGCATTTGTTTAGCGTTCGAACCGTTGGCTCGAACGCTAAACGCTGTCGCTTGTCGCTTACCTGCGCCTTAGAATACCCCGTGTAGACTTCGACCTCACCGTAAAGAGAATTCGCTTCATGGCCGCCATGACTTTAACCGAAAAAATCCTCGCCCGAGCCTCTGGGCGCGATCTTGTGAACCCCAACGACAACGTTTGGGTCAACGTCGATGTGCTGATGACTCACGACGTCTGCGGGCCGGGCACCATCGGCGTGTTCAAGAAGCACTTCGGTCAGGACGCGAAGGTCTGGGATCGCGAGAAGGTCGTGGTCATCCCCGATCACTACATCTTCACGCACGACGCGATGGCCAATCGCAACGTCGAGGTTCTGCGCACGTTCGCGGCCGAACAGAAATTGCCGTACCACTACGACGTGGGCACCGATCGCTACAAGGGCGTCTGCCACATTGCCCTGCCCGAAGAAGGCCACACGCGGCCCGGCGAAGTGCTCTTAGGCACCGATAGTCACACCTGCACGGCCGGTGCGTTCGGCGAGTTTGCCACGGGCATTGGCAATACGGATGCCGGCTTCGTCATGGGCACCGGCAAGCTCTGGCTGAAAGTCCCGCCGACCATGCGGTTCGTGTTTCACGGCAATCTTCCACCCTACCTGATGGCGAAGGATTTGATCCTTGCCGTGATTGGCGAGATCGGCGTCGATGGGGCCACGTATCGCGCCATGGAATTCGATGGCGATGGCATTTATGCCCTGAACATCGAAGAACGCATGACCATGTGCAACATGGCCATCGAGGCCGGTGCCAAGAATGGCTGCATCGCTCCCGATCAAGTCACGCTCGACTACGTGGACGCACGCGCCAAGAAGACCGGCAACAAGCCGTACTCGGTCCTGAAGTCCGATGCGGGTGCGTCGTTCATCTACGAGAAGGTTTTCGATGTCACCAAGATGGAACCGGTGATCGCCAAGCCGCACAGCCCGGATAACAAGGCCAACGTTTCGGAAGTAAAAGGCACGAAACTCGACCGAGCCTACATCGGTTCGTGTACGGGTGGGAAGATGACCGACTTCCGCGCAGCCGCTGGGATCATGCGTGGCAAGGCCGTGAAGATCGACACGTTCGTTGTCCCGGCCACGACCGAAGTGGCTCAGGGTCTAAAGACCGAGAAGATCGGCAACCAGACGCTCGAGGAAATCTTCATCTCTGCTGGTGCGAAGATGGGCGAGGCAAGTTGTGCCGCGTGCCTGGGTGGGCCATCGGATACGTTTGGGCGCCTGAACACGCCCATCAGTTGCATCAGCACAACCAACCGCAATTTCCCGGGCCGGATGGGGCACAAGGAAGCCCAGGTGTACTTGGCCAGCCCGCTGACCGTTGCGGCGAGTGCACTCTCGGGCGTGATTACCGATCCGCGTGAAGTGATGGCGTGAGAGATAGTAGTAGGCACACTCCGTGTGCCGTCGCTGAACGGCACACGGAGTGTGCCTACTACTATTTCGTCCCGTATACCGCCTTCGGGTCGAACACCCGCTCGGCAATCACCTCGAGTTCGTCGCCCTTTACTTCTCGAAAGAAGCAGGACGCAAAGCCTTCGTGGCAGGCGGCCCCGCCGAGTTGCTTGACCTTGAGAAGCACGGTGTCCGCGTCGCAGTCGATGAAGATGCCGCGCACTTCCTGGACGTGCCCGCTCTCTTCCCCCTTGCGCCAAAGCCGATTGCGGCTGCGGCTGAAGTAGCAGGCCCGTCCCGTGCGAACCGTTTCGGCAAAGGCCTCCGCGTTCATCCACGCGAGCATCAGCACCTGGCCCGTGTCCGCATCCTGAGCGATGGCGGGGATGAGGCCATTGGTCTTGTTAAAGTCGAGCATTCTAGTCCTGATCCTCCGCGGACGAGTGGCGAGGGCGACACGTCTTACTCCGAAATTCCCCGTGCCGCCGCTCTGGCAAAGGCCAGCTTCACGTCCGAATTCAGCAAGACGGCCAACGACCAGATGCCGGGGAACGTGCCGATGCAGCAACAACAACATCCTGGCAAGAGCGACACAATCGAACCGACCATCGCCCATGGATAGCCACTGAGCGCCTTCATTTTGCTGCCGCCGACGAAAGATAACACCCCCATGATCGACCCGATAATTCCGTATATTGGCCCTTCAATCTTCAGCGACTTGATTGCGTCTTCACGTGGCGGCATCTTCTGCTGCTGTTCGACGGGCTGGTTCTTTTGCATGTCCTCAGCCCAATCCCAATACCAATTCACCACTCCCTCCGGACTGATGATGCAGATAGTTGCACCCGTCACAGCGAGCATGACTGTCAACACACCAAAGAGTTGCAGTAACAACCCGGGAAACTTCACGCGCCTCGCAGCTTCCTCGAACCATTGTTCTTGGCCTCGTGGTTCCTCTGAGTTGTTGTCGTCGTAATCATTCATGGTCCTGCTCGGTTGAGTTGAAGGTAATCGTTCGAGGTCAGTAGGTAATCAGGCTGAACACGTGATGTCCCGCCAATCGCTTTCGCCCTTCCAGGAGTGCTAACTCGACGAGGAACGCGCATCCGGCCACTTGCCCGCCGGCCTTCTCGATCAGCGCACAACCTGCCTGCATGGTGCCACCGGTCGCCAGCAAATCATCCACCAGAAGCACGCGAGCACCAGGCTTCACACCATCAATGTGAATGTGCAATTCGGCACTTCCATACTCCAGTTCGTATTTCAAGCTATGGGTTCGATAGGGCAGTTTGCCCGGCTTGCGAAGCGGGACCAATGGCAATTTCAGACTGAGTGCCAGCGGTGCGGCGAACACAAAGCCACGAGCTTCCGGGGCCGCGATTGCATCGATCGGCTGGCCCCGAAATTGATCGCTCAGCAAACGAATGGATTCCGCGAACGCCTCTGGATCGCCCAGAAGTGGCGTGATGTCCTTGAACAGGATGCCCGGCTTCGGAAAGTCCGGAATATCGCGGATGTAATCGCTGAGTGGCATTGTGTGTAGCGTATGGACTGAACGAATACGAGCAATTTTCATGAGCCTGAACATTCGTCGCGCGACCGAACGGGATGCAGCCAGCATCGCGGACTTCAACTCCCGCATGGCCTGGGAAACCGAGCACAAGCGTCTCGATCCCGATGTCGTCGGACGCGGAGTCTCCAGGGTGTTCGGCGATTCCGCCAAGGGCTTTTACCTGGTTGCCGAATCGGCCGGCGAAGTCGTCGGGCAATTAATGATCACGTTCGAGTGGAGCGATTGGCGCGATGGCTGGTTCTGGTGGATCCAGAGCGTGTACGTTCGCGAGGATCAACGGCGATCGGGGGTCTTCCGAAGCTTGTACGAAGCCACCATTCAGCTTGCGAAAAGTGAACAGAACGTCGTCGGCTTGCGCCTGTACGTCGAGCGCGACAATACGCGGGCGCAGAGAACCTATGAGCAATTGGGCATGCGCAATGCCGACTATCTCGTTCAAGAGATTATGCTGACTTGATAAAAGTGGCCCGGGTCGGACTTGAACCGACACGCCTTGCGGCACAGGCTCCTAAGACCTGCGTGGCTGCCAATTACACCACCGGGCCGGCCAATATTTATCGTACGAGGGCGTGACGCTTGGGGTAGCGTTCCCAAGCCGAGCGAGGGTAAACTGCGGTTTTCCAGGGGTCCCGTCTCATGGGTGTGCAAGGACGCCACCAGATCATTCTCGTATTGCTCTGTTCGCTCGCGTACTTCACGAACCTGGGAGGCACACACCTCTGGGACGAGGACGAGGCCCATTTCGGCCGCACGGCCCGCGAGATGGTCCAGAGCGGCGACTATATCGTGCCGCACTTCAACGGCGAAATCTCTCTGCATAAGCCGATCTTGATGTATTGGCTCATGGCTGGCAGCATGAAACTCTTCGGGCCCACGGAGTTCGCACTTCGTTTTTTCTCGGCAGTCTTTGGGATCGGCACGATCCTCTTGGTCTACCACGGTGGACGCATGCTGTTCTGGCCCCGGGCAGGTTTTTGGAGTGCGGCCTGCCTCGCGACCTCGCTGCAATTTGTACTGGTATCGCGTGCCGCCGTTGCCGACCCGGAATTGCTGTTCTTTTGCACGTTGCCCATCGTTCTTTTGATTGCCGCGATGAAAGCGGGCCAGGCGACCCTGACCTGGAAGGCCTGGATTCTCGCCTACGCATCGACGGGCATGGCCGCACTCGCGAAGGGGCCGGTGGGTATCGTTCTCCCGATGGCCGTCATCGGCTTATTCCTCCTGTTTCAACGGGCCGATGCCACGATTGCACTGCGATCGACCGTTTCTAGGCACTGGACAATTCGATTCATGCGTTGGATTGGATTGGCCTGCCGCCCCGCTGCGTTTCTGAAATCTCTCTGGTCGATGCGGCCAATCACGGGTTTGCTGGTCGTCTCGGCAATCGCCCTGCCGTGGTACCTCGCGGTCGGCATCGCGACCGACGGCGAGTGGTTGCGTGGTTTCTTCATCGTCCACAATCTTAATCGTGCCACGAGTTCCTTTGAGAACCATAATGGTGGCCCCCTCTACTACATCGTCGCCATCCTGGCCGGCACGTTTCCCTGGAGTTTGCTGGTCTCTTCCAGTGTTAGACGTGGCATCAAGAGTTTAAAATGGGGACAGCCCGAACGACCGGCATTCCTCCTGCTGATCGCCTGGACCACCGTCTGGGTGGGTGCGTTCACATTGGCCGGCACGAAACTTCCGCACTACGTGTTACCCGCGTACCCGGCCATCGCCCTGATGTATGGAGCCTTCCTTGCCGATTGGCAGTCACGAGGCCAGCCGTGCGATTCGACTCCGCGTGTCTTGGAGCTTGGCAATCGTGCTGGGCGTGACCATGATGATCGCAATGCCGCTGGCCGCGAACCGGTTGATGCCAGGCGAAGAGATTCTCGGCCTGGTCGGCCTTATCCCACTGATAGGTGGAATCATCGGCCTGTGGGCGACGGAGACGGGGCGACGATCCGTGGCCGCGAGCACGCTACTCGCCACTGCACTATTGCTCGGACTCTCTCTGTTCGCATGGGCAGCCCCTCGCGTTGATCGTCGGCAGAACAGCCCACGAGTGGCGGCGTGGTTGAACGAACTGTCCCCAGAAACCAAGCCGATCCTGACAACGGTCGGGCATTTCGAGGAAAGCCTGCTCTTCTATTGCGATCAGCCGATCGAATCCTTCTCGCATCCCGATCAACTCAAGGCGTTCTTCCACGATCATCCTTACGATGGATTCTTGCTCACCACTGGCGATCTTCTGCCTCACGTTCAAGAACATCTACCGATCGGGGTTATTGAGTTACGCCGTGCGCCGCGATTCATGAAAGCAGGCGAACTGGTGTTAGTGGGGAGAGAAAAACCTCCGCATGGGCAATCGGGAACGGATCGGTCGCCCTAGGATTTTGCGTAAGCTTTGGGATTAGTCCTCGCATACGTTTTTTGAAGATGCCCTTTTGTGAGACGCTCGCCAGAATCTTCCCGCAGACTTGGTGAACGATTCGCCGAGCCATCTGATTCTTACGCTGAAAGAAAGAGTCGCCACAAAAAGCGCAACTTCCAACCTCACACGTCGGCATACCGAGACACAACTTTGCCCGATGGGCGATGCCAGGATAAGATAACTAGGATCGGCATTCGCTTTTTATCGCGAGGCTCTCCACTCATGGCTGCTGCTACGCGCGGTTCACTTCGATGGATGATTCTGGTGGTTGCCATTCTTGCGGGATGTACGAAGCCCGCGCCTCCAATTTCCACGCCGTCGCCTCCTCCCGTGACCGTCGCATCGGCGAGCGTGAAGAGCGTGCCGGTTCAACTCCGGGCCATCGGCAACGTTCGGGTGTATGCAACCGTGGCCGTCCGGCCTCGTGTAAGCGGCGAACTGACTGCGGTTCATTTCAAGGAAGGGCAGTTTGTCCAGACCGGCGACAAACTCTTTACAATCGATCCCCGGCCCTACCAGAGTTCATGCGAACAAGCCAAGGCTCAACTCGACCGCGACCTGGCACTGCTGCGAGGAGCGGAATTGGTTCTCAACCGGTCACGCCAGCTTTCCGGCTCGGCCTCGATCACGGCCGATGAACTCGACAAATTGCGAACGGACGTCGCGAGTGCCGCCGCCACGGTCACCGCCGACCGGGCGGTGCTCCGCACGGCTGAGTTGCAACTGGGCTACACCACGATTGTGTCCCCCATCGACGGCCGAACCGGCAACGTGCTCATCACACCCGGCAATTTGCTCACGGCCAACGAGGTCGCCGCACTCGTCGTCATCAACCAAGTCACGCCAATCTCGGTCGCCTTCTCGGTGCCTGAACAGAACCTTTCCGCCATCAACGACAACATGAGCCAGCAAGGCGGCAAGCTTCCGATCGCGGCCGTCCTGCGTGGGGATCCGACTGTTCTGGCAGGTGAACTGACCTTTGTCGATAATTCCGTCGATCCCACGACCGGGACCGTGCAGTTGAAGGCCACCTTTGCCAATCTGGATCGCCGACTTTGGCCGGGTCAGTTTGTCGACGTGGTCCTGACGCTCACGGAACGGGCGAACAGCGTGACCATTCCTTCCGCCGCGATTCAGGAAGGCCAAAATGGCGCCTATGTGTTCGTGGTCGGCCCTGGGAACAAAGCTGAGATGAGGCAAATAAGAATCGCCTTCATCACGTCCGAAGGAGAGGCGATTATCGAGAAGGGTCTGCGTGCGGGAGAAGTCGTCGTGACGGACGGACATCTTCGCGTTTCACCCGGCGGAGAGGTTTCGATGAAAGGGATCCAGAAGCAGTGAACGTTTCGTCCCCTTTCATTCGCCGGAAAGTCATGACGACCCTGATGATGGTTTTCATCACGGGCGTGGGATTGCTCGGTTATCGGGCACTACCAGTGAGCGACCTGCCGAACGTCGAATTTCCGACTATCTCCGTCACAGCGAGACTGCCGGGGGCCAATCCCGAGACAATGGCTTCCTCGGTTGCCACGCCGCTGGAAAAACAATTCTCCGCGATTCCCGGTCTGGTCGGGATGAGTTCCGGCAGCGGCTTCGGAGTCACGCAGGTCACGCTCCAGTTCGATCTCGATCGAGACATCGATGGCGCGGCACTCGACGTTCAGTCGGCCATCTCGAAGGCTCAGGGGCTCCTTCCGCCGGGAATGCCCTCGCCGCCTTCGTTTCAGAAAGTGAACCCGGCCGATTTGCCCGTGTTGCTATTGGTGCTCACGTCGAAGACGCTGCCGATGTACAAGCTGGACGAATACGCCCAAACGGTGGTTGCTCAACGACTCTCGACCGTGAGCGGCGTGGCCCAGGTCGATGTGTTCGGCTCGCAAAAATACGCGGTACGCGTGCAGGTGGACCCCAAGCTGATGGCCGCCCGATCCGTGGGCATCGACCAGGTAGCCGAGGCACTGCGGCAATCGAATTCCAACCTGCCGACCGGGGTTCTCCAGGGGAAACAGCAGGCCTTCACGATCCGCTCGACCGGCCAGTTGACGGACGCCGAGGCGTATCGAAAGGTGATCGTCGCGTATCGAAACGGGAATCCGCTTCGGCTCGAGGAACTCGGGACCGTGGCGGACGGGGTCGAAACCGATGAGGTTTCCGCCTGGTTTGTCCGACCCGGTGAAGACGGTAAGCAGATGGAGCCCGAGCGCTCCATCATACTAGGCATCCGCAAACAACCGAATTCCAACACCGTGAGCGTGGCCGATGACGTTCGGGCGAACTTGCCAATTCTTCGCCAGCAGTTGCCCCCCTCGGTGGGACTCGACGTGTTGATCGATCGCTCCGGGCCCACGCGGAACTCGATTGACGACGTGCAGGTCACGCTCCTCATCGCGTTTGGCTTGGTCGTGTTGGTGATCTTCTTGTTCCTCCGGAATCTTCGTGCGACTCTGATCCCCAGTCTCGCACTGCCCGTTTCGATCATCGCCACGTTTGCATTGATGTGGCTGCTGAATTACACGCTGGACAATCTCTCTCTGCTGGCACTCACGCTTGCCGTTGGCTTCGTCGTGGATGATGCCATCGTCATGCTGGAGAACATTGTCCGGCACATGGATATGGGCAAGAATCGCTTTCGGGCGGCTCTCGACGGTTCGGCCGAAGTCGGCTTCACGATCGTTTCGATGACCATTTCACTCGTGGCCGTGTTCATTCCGGTGCTGTTCATGGCCGGGATCGTCGGGCGGATTCTGCGAGAATTCGCGGTCACTATCAGTGTCGCGATCCTCATCTCCGGTCTCGTCTCCATCACGCTCACGCCGATGCTGTGCGCACTGCTTCTGCGCGACCGCGGCCGTTCGCACGGGAAGATATACCGCTGGTCGGAGAGCGTGTATCTTGCGGTCACGTGGATGTACGATCACACCCTACGGCTGACCCTGCGGTTCAAGTTTGCGACACTCTTGCTGACACTCGCCATGATCGGCGGAACCTGGTACTTTGTGGAGATTCTTCCGAAGGGCTTTCTGCCAAACGAGGACACCGGGCAGATTTTCATCAACACGGAAGGCGCTCAGGGGATTTCGTTCGAGCAACTTGTGCTTGCTCAGGCCCAGGTCGCTGAACTCGTGCGTCAGGACGAGAACGTTGAAGCGTTCACCTCATCGGTAGGGATTTCCGGGCCAACGTTGGTGGGCAACGCCGGACGCCTGTTCATCCGCCTGAAGCCGCGAAGCCAGCGAACGCTATCGGCCGATGAAGTGGCGACTGGGCTTCGCCCCAAGCTCGCGACCGTGCCCGGTCTGCGGGTCTTTCTGCAAGTTCCGCCACCGATTCGGCTCGAGCGTCGGCTGAGCAAGAGTCCCTATCAACTCACGCTTTCGGGTGCGGATACGGACGAGTTGTTCAAGGTTGCTCCACTTCTCGAACAAAAACTCCGCGAATTGCCGGACATCCTGGACGTTTCTAGCGATCTGCTGTTGAACAGTCCGCAGGTGAACGTCCGCATTGATCGCGATCGTGCCGTGGCACTGGGCGTGAATGCCCGGTCGATTGAAGATGCCCTGGCGAATGCTTATGGCGATCGACAAATCACCACGATTTTCGCACCCAACAACGAGTATCAGGTCATTCTCGAGTTAGACAGTAAATATCGCCGCGACCCGGATGCCTTGAAACTCCTTTACGTTCGAGGTGCCGAGGGTAAGCTGGTGCCGCTGGAATCCGTGGTCAAGTTCGACCGCGGTGTCGGGCCGCTTCAGGTAAATCACACCGGGCAACTTCCCTCGGTGACTCTGTCATTCGCATTGCGGTCGGGAGCCTCGCTCGGCGATGCTCTCGATCAGATCAACGGAGTCACCCGTGAGACGCTGCCCGCCACCGTCACCACCAGTTTTCAGGGAACTGCCCAGGCCTTTCAGGCATCGGCCAAGGGGCTTGGCCTGCTGATTCTCGCGGCGATCGTGGTGATCTACCTGGTCATGGGAATGCTCTACGAGAGCTTCATCCACCCGATCACGATCCTTTCGGGTTTACCCTCGGCCGGCATCGGCGCGCTGGTCACGCTGCACCTTTTTGGTTCCGAATTGAACCTCTACTCTGCTGTCGGCCTCGTTCTGCTCATCGGCATCGTGAAGAAGAATGCGATCATGATGGTCGACTTCGCACTCGATGCGGAACGCACGCATGGCAAGTCCGCCCGGGAGGCCATTCACGAGGCCGCACTCGTGCGCTTTCGGCCAATCATGATGACAACCATGGCGGCACTACTCGGGGCCTTGCCGATCGCACTCGGTTTCGGTGCGGGATCCGAGTCGCGCCAACCGCTTGGCCTCACCGTGGTGGGTGGCTTGGTGGTCTCACAGCTCCTCACCCTCTATATCACGCCGGCGATCTACATCTATCTCGACAAACTTCGCGGCAATCGCCACCTCGCGATCCCAAACCCGAGCGAAGAACGAGGCCCAATTTTTGAACCGGATACAGGCAGAATTGGGGCGACTCGGGCTTAATCGGACTTCTATCCGTGCAAAAAGTCGGTCAGTGCCCCCGACGAATGTCCGAGGGCGGAAACTTGATTTCGATACGGAAGACCTTTTTCGTTCGGCACTGGATCAGGCCGGTCATCAAATCGACGCGTTCGGGGACATCCATGCGATGGACGTCCACCGACGCGTGGAATCCCCGTTCGGAAAGAATGTCGATCACCATCTTCAACGCCAACGGGTCGTTCAGCAGTTCGTGTTCGCTGTTGATTCTCGCCTGGCCCGAGATCGAGTGCGCCTGAACGATCGGGATCATTTTTCCTTCTACCAGCTTGATGACCTTCTCGAATAGCGGCCGGTGATCTTCGGTGTAGCCATCGAGCCGTTCAACGAGTTCCTGGCGTGCGTGCCGAGCTAGCTGGGCGGCCAACGGAATATCGTGGATCAGGTCGAACGTGGCCTGACTCAGCTCCAGCGAGCTTTGGTAGGTGAACTCGCGGACGATGTTCCGCTGGACTTCGGGCAGCGGGCCCTCGGCATCGATGAAGTAGAAGTGAAAATCCTTGCGCAGCGACTGAAGAGCGTCGAAGGTTGTATCCTTGAACGTCTGATAGCGAGTGCGGCACAGTGCTGGGTCAACGTCCGTTTCACGCTCCTCCTTGAGTTGGCCGACGCCGGTTTCACGCACCCTGCGGTTATGCTCCAGGATTTCCCGACCTCGCTTCAATTGCCGTTGCACGCTCACGTCTTCGTCGACGAACAGGAGTGCAATGCGGAACATCGGCTTGGGGAAATGCTTGGTCGACGCGGTCTGACGAAATTCCTTGTGCAGCTCGAGCATCTTGTCGTTGAAGAGCTTCAAGCACTGGGCCTGGACCTTCGTTCGCGGAAAGCCGTCGACGATCACGCCGTCGTGATAACGCGGGTCGAGCAATTCTTCGAGCAACAGGCCAATCACCTCGCGGTCGCCGACCATTTGGCCGGCATTCTTGATCTTCACCGCTTGGGGGCTGGTCAACAATCCGCTGATGACGATTGGCGGAGCCGTGATGCCGCGGGCCTCCGCGATGAAGGGGGTATTTGTTCCCTTGCCGGCACCCGGAGCGCCGCCGAGCCAGATGAACTCACGCGGGAACTGTAGGCGTTCCTTGCCGTGCTTTTCCAGCAGATCTGCCCACACGGCTGGGAAGATGAGCTGGGCGTCCTTGATCTCGAGGTCCTTAACCGACGAGACCGCTTTTCGGACAGGGGCGGAGAGGTCGTCCATGTCAAATTCCGGGGAGCGGGAGTGGCAACCATGTACAGGATACAAGGCGAATCATTCTGGAGGCAGATACTTCAACGCATGAGGGGCAGCTTTCTCAAGTGCCCCCTTCGCCCACGGCTCCTTCGCGTTCTTCAAGCAATCGAGAATCGCCCGACCGCGAACGACCTGTAGGCGATGTTTCATCAACTCCAGGGCCGTCTCCGTTTTCGGGCTGACAGCCAGGAGTGTCCGACCGGCTTGCTCGAATTGCGTGGGGCCGATATCCTTCGCCGCCACGTCTGTCAGAGCCAGATAATCGCGACACAACTTCTCGGTCGCAGCACCGGGCAGCGTTTCGAGAGTCGGAAAGACGATCGTCTTCTGCCGCCAATCGGTCCACGATCGCGGGTTTTTGTACATCGGATTGACCACAGGATCGAGTCCCGGATCGTCTCGCCAGAGAACGAAGCGAGCCAGTTCGACAGCGTTCGGTGCCTTCAACCGAATCAATGTGCGGAGGGCTTTCTCGCCGTCGAGGCCGTGCCACATCCAGTCCTTGTGCAGGCTGCGCTTGCGGACTCGTTTTTCAAGGGCGGCGAAAGCCTCTTCGGATTTCACCTTCCGTTTCAGCATCATCTCCGCCGCTCCGGCACGAGTCCGAATCTTTTCTCCGGATTCCTCACGATCCTTCGCGGAGTCAGCAACGCGGTTCCAGTCGTCAGCGTCTCCGAGTACACGAATCCAAACCGATTCGGGCCGTGCGATCCCGCCGTCCCGAATCAGCGAGTTGAGGTCCTTCAAGGCTTTGTCGCTCGGGCGAGTGAGCGTTCGACCGAGTGCCACCGCGACGCCGCGAGGATCATCCACGATCACGCCATCGCCCGGCTTCTTCAGCATCTCCGCGATAACCTCGGGAAAGACCTCACCGTGATCGAGGTACAGCCCGCCTTTGTACGTTCGAGGCTTGTAGCGCGAGTCCTTGAGAATCACACCGCCCTTTTCGGTATTGCAGTAGCCGACGTGGTCCCACATGTCCATTTTCGTCAGCAGGTCGGAAATAGCCTCGTCCAGCATTTGCCGCTTGATGTCGAGATGTAACAAGCCCGCGTGTTTTCGATGTAGGTCGAACACTTCGACCAATGTCGGGATTCGAGACTGATCGCTAAACCGACCGGGGTTGCGGAATCGGAATCGCTACAGTTCTTTCCAGGTGTACTCGCTCACATCGCCATACGCTTCGAGAATGCGATCGAGCATGTCGTCGTGGAAGCAAACGAGCACGCCATCTTTCGTGATGCGAATGTCGATCTCGTTGCCATCGCCGCCGAGTTCGAACGTGGCACGGAAGGCTTCCAGCGTGTTTTCGTGGGCGAATTCGGAAGCTCCTCGATGCGCGATGATATCGGTGCCTTTGCGGCGCTCGGCCACGCGTTCGTGGCGTAGCTTGGCTTCGGCAGGCGTCTCGGCAGGAATTGCGGGTGAGTCGGCTGCTAGCAGGGGGAATGCTGCCAGTTGCAGGATCATGGCACTGAGAGCGAAGCGGCTCGACATGGTTGCACCTTGCGTGAGAGGCATTCTTCAGAATACCCATTTCTTCACAAAGTGAGCCAACACTCCGCCAGACTCGCATAACATCACGGATGCCTTGGAGGTTTCCGAATGCACGGCGTGACGCTCTTCTCGATGATCCTGCTCAGCGTTCCGGCCGCGGATGGCCGGCTCGAACTTGAACCGGACGACTTGCGGCCTGGCCTGGTCGCGCAGTATCGATCGCTCGCCGACGAGAAGGCGAAAGCTTCACGGATTGAGCCGAAGCCGGCGTTCACGCTGGGTCGTTCCAGTCCGCACCTGCGTCTGCCGGCTGGACCGTTTGAAGTCATCTACACGGGAGGCATTTCGATTCGGGATACGGGTCCCCTCTCGTTCTCGGCATTCGTGGGCGGCGAAATCGTGCTGACCGTGGATGGTGTGGTCGTTCTCGACGGCAAAGGAGCGACCGAGACCTCGCGGCTGAGCGCGAAGGCGACCATCGAACGCCCGGCGGGGGAATACCGCATCTCGATTCGCTATCGTTCGCTCGCCGATGTGCCGGCCCGGTTACAAATCTGGTGGGCCGGGCCAGGGTTCGCAAGCGAACCGCTTCCCGCCTGGCGACTGGGGCACATTGTCAGCGAGTTGACGCCAGCGGCCAAGCAGGATGATCTCGCCGCCCGAGGTAAGCAGATCGCAGGCAAACTCGGCTGCGCACGTTGTCACGCGACTTCACTGCCTGCAAACGATGACCTTCCGCCTGGTCCGTCGCTCGCGGATATCGGCAAACGGCTCGGCCGCGACTGGCTAATGCACTGGCTGGCGGAGCCTGCAAAGGTCCGCTCCGCTGCGCGAATGCCAGCACTCTTCGCCAACAATCGCGAGGGATTCATCGAACGCTGGATCGTGGCCGACCATCTTTCGGCTGGCCAGGACACGATCGCGCGTGAAGTGCCGAAGGGCGAACATCGACGTGGCCGGCTGGCGTTCAGCAATTTGGGTTGTTTCGCCTGCCATTTCGTTCCCGACGTTGACCGAGCGGAGCAAAAAGATTTGAAACGCACGGGCTTCGAGACCCTGGCCGACCGATTCTCGGCAAACGATCTGACGGCATTTCTTGGCAACCCGCATGGCCGCTATCCGGATGGCCGTATGCCGAGACTGCCGGTAACTCCCGACCAGGCCCGGGATATTGCCGCCTATCTCTCGCTCTGGTCGAAGCCGAGCGAACTCGCGAAAGTGGATTCGCCAAGCCAGGACGAAATCCAAGCGGCCGCCCGGCGACTGGGTGCGAGAGATGCGAAATCGGCGGCGGAAACGCTGCTTCGTGATAAGGGCTGTGCAACCTGCCACACTGGCCTCGGCGACTCGAAACCGCGCGACTTACCGATCACGGCGACTGACAGGGGATGTCTCGGCGAGAAAGCGGGACCGCGTTTTGCCTTGAACGCGGAAACAACAAAAGAACTTCTGGCTTACCTCGCCGTTGCCAGGAACGAGAAGCACGATTCGCCCTATGTCTCACGGCAAACTCGATTAGCTCACGCAGGTTGTGTGCAGTGCCACCAGCGAGACAGCGACCGTTCGCCACCGATCGAGGAGGCGGGCAGCAAACTCGGCGGAGCGTTCTTGCAGGAACTGCCGTTTCAACGCACGCCACGGATGACGAACCCCCATCAGAAGCTTACGCGCAGTTATCTCGCAACCACGGTGCGGGAAGGGAACCCCGGCCTGAAGGACTCGCGCTATAGCTATCGCATGCCCGCCTACGGCCAGGACGCAGACTCGCTAATTCAGGCACTTGCGGAGGCCGATGGCGAACTGATCACCGAGGCCGATCCGCCGAAAGCAGGCGCCAGTGATCCTACGCTAGGCACTCTGCACGGGGCGCGACTGGCTGGTTTTCAAGGTTACGGCTGTGTGTCCTGCCATGTCTGGAACGGAAACCAACTCGCGGTTACGGACCCCGGTGTCAGCGGACCCGACCTGACGAAAACCTCAGGCCGACTGCGACGTGAGTGGGTCGATCGCTTCCTCGAAGGACCGCTGCGCTATTATCCCGGCACGCCGATGCCGAGCGTGTTCGCACATGGCAAACTTGCTTCGTTGACGACTGTCCTCGATGGCGATGCCGCGAAGCAGAAGGACGCACTGTGGGCCTACTTCGCGCTGGGCAAGGATGCACCTAGCCCGAAGCCGCCGCCGCCGTTGCCGATTGCTGCGCCGGCGGCAGGTGAGATGCTGGTCGCACAGATCCCGATTCGTGTCGATGGCAAGGCGATCGAGTCAATCTGCATACTCACGCCGGCAAATGATTTGATCGTGTATGATCTGGCGACGGGAACCCCGATCAGCGTGTTCACGGGCGGGCGAATCTTGCGGAATGTGCACGGCCGCACTCGGCAGTTTCTGGCCGATGGGCAGGAAACTCGGCTCGTGAAGTCGTCCGAACTATTAATCAGTACTGATGACAAGAAGGAAACGGTGACGGAACGAATCCTACTCGGTTACGACACAGTCGAGCACGGTGTACGCGTTCGCTGGCAACTCCGTTTTGCATCGCAAACTCTTGCATACAGCGATGAGATTCTGGTCGAAAATCGCGAACTGAAGCGACGGGTCGATCTCTCGAAGTTCCCGGAAGATGCCACCTTCACCTATAAGTCCTCGCAACCTCTGCAATTCAAATTGACCGAAGAAGGGCAAGGCGTGCGTGTCTTCACGCGTAGCAACGGTGACTACACCGTCGCCGTTTCGCCCGACAAGGCGGGCCGGATTTCGCTGAATTTTAAGATGGAACTTCCGAAGGAAGCACCTCCGCCAATGTGGGACTTGACTCCGACATTACTGAAAGACGATCCCGATGGCTCCCTCGTTCGCCCTGGCTACAAGGCGATTGCCTATCCGCGTCCGAAAACAGTTTCCGGTGAAGATCGAGTGATGCCTGGCGCCGTCGCCGTACGGCCGAAAGATGGCCAGGTGTTCGTCGCTTCACTTAAGACGGGCGAGTTGTTCGCGCTTCGCGATCCGTCCGGCGATGGCAGGAACGCTCGCTTCGAACGTTACGGCAACGGACTTTATCAAGATGCGCTCTCCATGCTGGCCGAGGATGACGGGCTTTATGTACTGCATCGCCGGAATCTGACCAAGATTGTGGAGAGCAAGGGCCAGGCACGCGAGTTTGAGCGAATGGCCGCCTTGCCGCATGGCATCGCGGACACCTACGACATGGCCTACGGCCTCGCTCGGGACAAGGAGGGCCGATTCGTCTTTGGTTACGCGGCTTATGCAGATGGCAAAATGTCCGGTGCGGGTGGCGTGCTTCGCCTGAAACCAGGCAAGCCGCCGGAGGAAGTTGCCTATGGACTGCGCAATGCTCTCGGCTGGTGTGCCGGGCCCGATGGCGAAGTCTTTTTCACGGACAACCAGGGCGACTGGGTGGCCGCGAATAAGCTTTGCCACATTGACGAGGGCAAATTCTACGGCTGGCCGAATCGCTCTCAGCCACAGCACACGGCCAAGCCTACGGGAAAGACGACGATCTGGGTGCCGTACGGCTGGGCCCGATCTATTAACGGGGTTGCATACGACAATACGGCCGGGAAGTTTGGCCCGTTTGCCGGGCAGATATTTATGGCCGAGCTCATGTACGGCGGCGCCATCATTCGGGCCAATGTCGAGAAAGTGAATGGCATCTATCAGGGAGCGTGCTTCCCGTTCTGGGGGAAGGGACTGCTAGGCCCTGTGACGATGGCCTTCGATCCGCGTGGCAAGCTTTATGTCGGCGGTATCACCGAACCCGGCTGGATGGCCCAGCCCGATCGAGGGGCTCTCTTCCGCATCGACTACACCGGCCAGGTTCCGTTCGAGATGCAGTCGATTCATGTTAGGCCACGCGGCTTTCGCGTTGTCTTCACCACGCCCATCGACTCGAAGACTGCAAGCGATCCCGCATCCTATCACCTGGAGCACTATCGCCATGAGTACACAGGCTCGTATGGCTCGCCGGAACTGGATCGCACGGGCGTGAAAGTGGAACGCGTCGAAGTCTCGGCGGACGGCTTGACGGCCGAATTGACGACGAGCCCGCTCGTAAAAGACCGCGTGTACATGATCGGAGCGAGTGGAGTGCGTTCAGCAAAGGGAGCGAAACTCGTGCATTCGACGGGGGCATACACGTTGAACGAGATTCCGCCCGCGAAGTAATCTCGCAGCGAAGAAAGCCCAGGGACGGCCGTCCCTGGGCTTTCTGGCACTTTACTGTTTCTTGTCCAGATACTGATCAAACCACTCCATCAATGCCGGTAGGACCTGCTCGGCGTTCTGCTTCGGGTTGAACCCGTGGGCTGCTCCTTCGATGGTGACGAGCTTGGTTGGCACACCGGCCTTTTCGAGGGCGGCGAGCATCTTCTGGCTGTGCGAAATCGGCACCAGTAGATCCTTGTCGCCGTGGATGAAGAGGGTCGGGGCCGACTTCGCCGTGACCTTCAGTAGCGGGGAATGCTCGGGTGCGAGCTTGGCGTCGAACGTCAGCGGCGGCTTCAGGCCCGCATTTTTCTTGATGATCTCGGGCGGGTTGGTTACCCATTCGCTGATGTCCGTCGGCGGATAGATGGCAACCACGCAGGCCACCCGGCTGCTCGATGTGAGTGCTCCATCCTTCGCCTTGGGATCGCCATCGTCGCCGGTGGTTCCCAACATGCACGAGAGATGCCCGCCCGCACTACCGCCGATCACGCCTAGCCGTTCCGGATCGACCCCGAAGTCTTTGGCCTTCTGACGAATGACGCGAACCGCTCGACGCACATCGGCTGCTGCGTCGGGGATGGCGTACTTCGGCGCACTGCCGTGACGGACAATGAAGAGCGTGTAGTTCTTGTCTAGATAATGCTTGCCGTTGGTAAGCCAGCCTTTCGGCTCGACCCAGTTGGAGTACCAGCCTCCGCTTTGAATCCACAGGACCGCGGCCCCGTTGGGCTTCTCCGGCTTAATCACATCGAACGTGAGTGCCATCCCATCCTTGTGGCCGTAAACCACGTCCGCCACGATTTGCGGTTCCGCGCGAGCCGGTGGGCAGAAGGTAGCCACGACGAAGAGAGCGAACGAGAATCGCTTGATGCAGAATTTCATGAGTGACTCCGGGTGATAAATTCGTCTTGAGCAGTTTAGCGAAAGCGAGTGGTCTGTGCGAATACGGTTCGGCCTCTCCGGTACGATCAACTCACCGGCGAGAATGGCAGCGACTGGATCCGAGGCCAGTGCTGCAACGATCTGGCAGTCCGAGTGGATCTACATCAATGAGTTCCATCGCAACAAGAGGAGCTAGAAACCGAAACGGAGCGGGCCGCCAGTTATCTGGCGGCCCGCTCCGTTTCGTGCGACATTGAATTACTTCTTCTTCGGACTCAACAACTTCGCGACTTCGTCGCCCAGTGCCGTCAGATCGGCTTCCGTCGGCGGTGTGCTCACTTTGAACTTCCATCGTTTGATGACCGTGAACTTGTAGTAGAACACGATCACCAGGTCGTCCTCCGCACCGATCCCGAAAGCCGTGACTTGAGCGGGAACTAGCGGTTGCTCCGTCCCGTCCGGCGTCTCGGTGGCTTCCGCCATGGCAATGGTCGTCTTGGTGGGCTTCACCCCGACGACGAACTGCGAGATTTCTCTTGTCTTTGCATCGACCATTGGGTCCTTGCGAAATTCATTCTGCAGTGACAGGAACACCAAAAACGTGCCCAGTCGTCGTGCCTTGTAATCCTTGTCGTCGGCAAGCGTATCCAATTTTTTCACGACGGCCGCGAGCGGCGCGTTTGCGTCAGCCGGGATGGCTCGCGAGAAGACGGCAACGACCGGGGCCAGACCGTGCTCGGTCACCAGATCGACCGGGTTGCGAGGCTTTTTCCCCACCGGATTGCGTACGTCGTCCGGTGGAAATCGCGGTTCGGCGATCACATAAGCCTTGAAGCCGAGCGTGATGTCGTCGGCCTTCGCCGGTGCTGCCGGATCGACCTTCTCCTGCGAAGTGGCTGCGGCTGCGGCAACCAAGCCGATCAGGCTCACTGAAAGAATGCGATGAACCAGCTTCATGGAAGTACCCCGCCTCGGAAGATCCTCCCCTTAGCCTGACGAAACTTTCATCCGCCGTCAAGTCGGAAGGTGATTTCTGGTTGCCCAACCGATTGGCAAAGCCGGAAAAGATGGCATGAACAAATCAATCGGAACCTACGGACGACTGAGCAAGTATGAACGGTACTCGTAACACGAATCCACGCTGATCTCCGCTCTTGAAGCATCGAGCCCCTGGCTTTGTTCTTGGCTTAGCGAATCCAAGTGTAGATTAGTGTTCTCGCGTATTTTCAGCCAGCTTGGCTAGCAACTCCACGATTTCGTCCACGTCTGCTGCGGTGGTTCGCCAGTTCACGAAGCACATGCGAATCGCAAACACACCATTCAGGCGAGTGGAAGAGAGAAACACACGGCCCGTTTCTCGAAGCTTTTCAAGCAGTCGGATATTCTCGGCTTCCACGTCGGCTGATTTCGGGGACATGTGGCGAAAGCAGAGAATGCTCAAACGACGTGGGCAGAGAATTTCGAAATGTTCGGTTTGTTCGAGCTTTGCCTGAGCGTATTGTGCCAGGTCGCAACTGTGTTGAACGAGTTGCCGAAACCAGTCGAGACCGAGCATTCGCACCGACAGCCAGATTTTCAACGCCCGGAATCTTCGCGTGAGTGCGATGCCATAGTCAGCGTAATTGATTTCGTCTTCGCGTGGCGTGACATCCTGCAGGTAGTCGGGGCGTGTGGCAAACGTCTCGGGCAACAGCTTTCCATTGCGAACGAGCACGCAGCCGACATCGAACGTTTGAGCGAGCCATTTGTGCGGGTCGAGCGTTACCGAATCCGCTCGTTCGATTCCCGAGAGTTCGCGTTTGCCGTCTTCGGTCAGGACTGCAGCCCAGCCATACGCCCCGTCGATGTGCAGCCACAGGCTCTCGCGATTGCAAACATCCGCGATCTCATCGAGAGCATCGACAGTTCCGGTGTTCGTCGCACCCGCGTTGGCGACGACAGCCCACGGCAGGAAGCCAGCCTTGCGATCTGGTTCAATGCACGCCTGTAAGACGTCGCCTCGAAGGCGGAATTGATCATCAACTGGCACCACTCGAACTCGATCGCGGCGAATACCCATAACCTTCGCAGCCCGATCGATGGACCAGTGCCGTTGTTCTGCGACGTAGATGATCGCTCGGTCGCGGTCGGCAAAAGAAATTTGTTCCCGTGCCACGACCAGAGCAATCAGATTAGCTTCGGAGCCTCCGGCGGTCAGCACGCCGCTAGTGCCTTCGGGCATTCCGAGCCAGGTGCGAAACCAATCGAGTACCGTCGATTCCACTTGGGCCGGGCCTGATCCCTCTAGCCAGACTCCCGCGAAGAAGTTCGCAGCGGCTGTCAGCCAGTCGCCAATCATCGACGGAACAGACGGGGCTCCGGGCACGAACGCCAGAAATCGCGGGTGATTGGTGCGATAGGCCCAGGGTTCAACGTTCGAGCGAAATTCTTGAAAGATCTCGTCAAACGGAGTAGGGGCTTCCTCTGGCGGACCGCGAAGGGACTGCATCTGCGGGAACGATGGCTCGGCGGTCAGCCCAATCGGTTGGGTTTCGAGCGTCTCGTGGTGTTGGAACGCCCAGGCCTGTACGTTGCGTGCTGCGGCGAGCAACTCTTCCGGCTCCGGATGCGGCAGCGGCTCGGCAACCGCTCGTCTCAATTCGGCTAGTCGGCCGTTAATGGGCGTGAACCTTCTTGAAGTGGTCGGCAATTCCTTCGTGCGGGATGTGCCATTCGCAATCGTCACATGAGGGAACGTCGGCAAAGCATTTGGCACAGAAGAGTGGTCCGCCATGGAAATATTGTTCGAGCCGGGGCCGCTCGGCCGCGGAGGCCGCGTCGATGTTTAGTGGTAACGCGATTGGCGTCGAGCACTTGTTGCAAGGGTGCTTGTTCTCTCTCAGGACGATCGGCTTGTAATGATTGTGCAAGCCGCGTGGCACGACGCCCGAACCGGAACAGAGAGGACATTCCATCGAGAATTGAGCCAGGATCGCCTTGCGGATGAATTCGCTTTTGTTCTTGAGCTTGCCGAGAAACTCGGCAAGCTCCTCCTCAACCTTGAACGCGACGATCTTGGTTTTTTGAGTCTTCCGCGTCACGGGGTTGGGTCCTTTGAAGTCGAACTGCGTTTGTTGAGATTGTACAGTTCAAGCCAAAAAATGCGTAGAGAGCCGGCCGAAAGTAGCAGGCAGACTGCGTGTGCCGTCGCCGAACGGTAGACGGAGTCTGCCTGCTACTTTCGACTTGTCACGAAATCACATCCGCGAACACCTCGGCCGCGACTTCGTCCAGCATCCTCAGGCACACACTCACTTGCTCCTCCGTCACGCACAATGGCGGGCACAACCGGATCGCCGACTCACCGCAGCCGAGTAGGAGGAGGCCGCTTTGAAAAGCAGCCTGAATCACTGCGTCGCGGCCTTTCGGATCGGCCGTGCCGTGATCCGTGACGACATCGACGGCAGTCATCAGCCCAAGTCCGCGCACGTGGGCCAGGCAGTCGTGCCGGTCGGTCAACTCACGCAGACCACCGCGCAACTGCTCGCCCCGTACTCGGGCGTTGGCCATGTACTCGCGATTCAGCAGGTCGATCGTCGTCAGGGCGGCCCGGCAAGCGATCGGGTTGCCGCCGAACGTGCTGGCGTGGCTACCGGCCGGCCAATCCATTACCTCCGCCTTGGCGATGATGGCCCCGAGTGGCAGGCCACTTGCGATTCCCTTGGCCGTGCAAATGATGTCCGGCTCCACGCCCGCGTGTTCGATGGCGAACATCTTTCCGGTACGCCCCATGCCGCTCTGAATTTCATCCACCACCAGCAGGATGCCGTGCTTGTCGCACAACTCGCGAAGCGAGCGCAGAAACTGCGGCGGAGCGATGTGGTATCCCCCTTCGCCTTGGATCGGCTCGATGAAAATCGCAGCCACTTCGTCAGGCGGAGCTGTTCGTCGGAAGAGCACATTCTCGATCTCTTCCACGCAGCCACAGCCATCGGCCAGCGGCCCGCAGTCGCCACAGTTGCGGGGGAACGGCACGTGATGAATATCGGGCACCAACGGCGAAAATCCCCGGCGATGGTGCGGCTTCGAGGCCGTCAACGACATGGCACCATAGGTTCGGCCGTGGAAGCCGCCAAAGAATGCGATCGCCCGGCTCCGCTGCGTGTGGTGTCGGGAAAGCTTCAGCGCCGCCTCGACGGCCTCGGCCCCGCTGTTGGCAAAGAACACTTTCTTGGGTGAAGTACCGGGAGCAAGCTTCGCCAGCGTCTCGGCCAGGTCGATCTGCGGGCCATAATAGAAATCAGTTCCAGACATATGAATGAGCCGATCCGCCTGATCGCGAATCGCTTCGACCACTTCCGGATGGCAATGCCCAGTCGCACAGACAGCGATCCCGGCCGTGAAGTCGAGGAACAAGTTGTCATCGACATCGCGGATGACGCAACCGCTGCCGCGATCCACCACAAGCGGATAGATGCGGGTATAGGAAGGCGAAACGAACTCGGTATCGCGGGCAAGCAACTTGCGAGCGTTCGGCCCGGGGAGTTCCGTGAGAAGGTGCGGAACTTGATCGTGATCGAAGAGCCACATGGGAGGTCTCCTCTTGCATTCGGATTCAAAGCAATCGTCGAGAAACCAATTCAATAGACGGGAAACAGCGGAGATGGTTCAACCGACTCGCTCGACTGGTTAATTTTACCCGCGAAGTCGAGGGCTTGGGAAGGGGAGTGTGGAGTTGAGTGGAAGGATTCCGCTCGCAGTTGTCGCCTTTCTTGCTCTCCACGCTTTGAAACTATTTCGCCCCCAAACAATAAACCGTGCCCTTATCGGTGCCGATGACGAGGCAGCCGCCGCTCACGGCCGGGGAACCCATGATCGCTCCATCAAGGCTGTACTCGGCGAGTTTTTCGCCCTTCAAATTCAGGACGTAAAGCTTCTGGTCGAACGAGCCGACAAAAATGCGTTCGCCGACGATGACGGCCGAGCCATCGACTTTGTGCTCGGTCAGGAAATCCCATTTACGCTTGCCGGTCTTGCGGTCCAGAGCCCAAACTTTGTCATCGCGACAGCCGATCACGACGAGATCTTCGTTGACGGCGGCCGACGCGTAGAACGGTTGCTTGCGTCGCGGGGCCTCGAATTCCCATTCGATCTTGAGCTTTTTCAGATGGATGGCCAGGACCTGGTTCGACATGGTGCCGACATAAAGGTAGTCGCCGTACACCGCCGCGGCCGAACCGCTTTGACCTTTGAGGTCCACGCTGCCGAGCGATTTGCCTGTCTTGAGATCCAGTACGTGCAACGTACTATCGCAACCGGCAAGGAACGTCGCACCCTGTGCAACCGCAACGGCGCCGTAAATCGGGCCTTCAATCTTGAAGTCCCAGATCTTTTTGCCGTCCTTGTTGAGGCAGTACAGGGTCGAATCGTGAGCGGGAATGAGAACGTTATCGCCGTCAAAATTTGGGGCGGCAGTGATCTGCCCGTCGGTCTCGAATGTCCAGATGACCGCTCCGGTCGCTTTGTTCAGGCAGCAGAACTTGCCATCCGCGTCGCCGATGTACACGCGGTCCCCGTTCACCCCGGGCGAGGCCGTGAGGATGCCCAGCAGCCGCTTCCATTTCAATTGGCCGCTCTTCAAATCGATTGCGTAGAGATGTTTGTCGGCCGAACCTGCAAAGACGACTCCGTCGGAGATGACGACCGTTCCTTCGATTCCATTCTTGGTCTTGAACTCCCACTTAATGTCGAGCTTCTCGGGGAGTTTCTCGGCGGAAACCCCAGTCTGCGTGGCGTTACCGCGATGCAAAGCCCAGTCGGCAGCGAAAATGACGGAACCTGGGACGAATAGGGCTAATGTGACGAATCTTTTCAGCATGACTTGTCTCCGATAGGTTCGACAGATTGACGCCCCGCGCGGGGAACTGATTCAAGGAATTCGTCGCCAAATCGTCTGTTCCAGCACAAACGTCAGTGAAGCCAGGCCCACGCCGATCAGCAGGAGCCACGGGTAAAACTCGTGATACCGGCGATAAACCGGGCTTGGGACTTCTTGCCGTTCCATCGCATCAATCTGGCGACAGACGTCGAGAAGTTGTGCCCCGTCGTTGGCCACGAAGGATCGGCCGCCGGTCATCTCGGCCACGGATTCGTTGACCTTGCGGCCATCCAGACGGTTCTTTGCCTCGTCGGGTTTGTCGAGCGGTGGGTCGCCTCCCGCATCGATCGAATAAATCGGGATGCCCAGGTTGGCCGCCAGCGATGCGGCCTGGCGGGGCTTTAGCGGCTGCCGGCCCTCGTCGCGAAGATCGACGTTGTGTTCGCCGTCGCTGAGCAGAATCAGCACCTTCTTCTTGGATTTTGTGTTGTCGAGACGAATGACCCCCTCCGCAATCGCGTCGCCCACGTTCGTGCCGGTATCGCGTGGAGTGGGCGGGCGGATGTTGTCCAGAATGCTCAACAATACCGAGTGGTTCAACGTCGGCGGGCAAACCGGGTGCGGCCAGTTCGAAAAGGTCACGAGACCAATTGCATCGGTTCCACGTTCGGTCGAACGGCCATCGAAGTGCGTGCCATCGGGACCTTCGCCCCCAGCCACGAACAAGTGGAAGGCCCGACGAACCGCCTCCGCTCGTGAAATTTTCATCGAGCCGGCATTCCAGAAGAACGTCTCGTCCTGCATGGAGTGCGAGGTATCGAGTACGATCATGATGGCGATTCCCTCGGCTGGCAATCGCGTCTTGAGGTCGGGCTTTCGCGGAGAAGAAAGTGCGAGAACTCCGGCAGTCAGTGCAAGAAAGCGAAGTCCTTCTCCGGTCCAACGCGGAACCCAGGCATGCGGAGCCTGGGCAAAAATACTGATGGCAGAGTAGCGAATCGCCGCCCGCCGATGACGAAGCCGCCACAGCAACACGACCACGGGCAGTGGCAGCAGCAGGAGAAACCAGGGATAGGCGAATCCGATGGGCATATCCGGCCTGGTGGCGGCAGGCCTCCAGGCCTGCCGGGTCGTTTTTCGGAACAGGCCTGGAGGCCTATTCCACGGAAGAAAGATTACTTCCCCTGATTCCAGTATATCCGTGCATTCTTCGTCGCTCTACCAACGGCCACGATGTCGATCTTGCCATCGCCATCCAGATCGGCGGCGGCCAGATCTTCGACCGCGACACCGCCATCCTCAATCATCATTCGTTCCCATTTCTTGCCCACTTCGTCCGTGGCCCGGTAGATGCGCACGCCGCACTTCTCGGTGAACTTGTCTCCCTTGGCCGGGTTGTCGCGAACACCGATGATGAGTTCCTCGCTGCCATCGCCATCCAGATCGGCACACCAGACGCCATGGCCCCAGCGGAGTTGCTCGTCGATGACGTGACGTTCCCAAAGCGGCCCAGCCATCTCCGGCGGGGTATAAACCACGACCTCGTTGCCGTGCCAGGGTTCAATCGTCGCGATGTAGGCTCTCGGACCCTTCAGATTTCCGGACTTGATCTCGCTCGCCCCGCGGTTGCCCATCGGGTTTGCCTGGTGCCCTGCGCCGATCTTGGTGGTTTCCCACTTGGTCTTGCCCTGCTTGATCAGCGACACTCCTTCGTAACTCGCGGCCAGGATTTCCACGCGGCCATCCGGGTAGTGCAGCGGGTGGAAGTTATGCATCACGTGAAGCTCGTCCGAGATGACTTTCGGTTCCCACGGGCCCTTGGTTGGATCTTTCGGAATCGAGTACGCCAACAGTCGCAGAGGTCGGCCGTCCATCCAGTTCGCCTTCTGCGTTGATTCGCGGCCCATCAACGGCCCGAGGAGAATCTCTGGCTTACCGTCGCGGTCGATGTCGGCCATCTTGATGCGGTGAACCGTCGGCTCTTCGCCAATCGGATGGATGCTCCACTCTTCGTCGAGGGTCTTGCCGCGTTTGAGCCATTGCAGCGTGCCGCCGCTCTTGGTGTTGAACGGCTTCCACTCGGCCCCGATGACGATGTCGAGATGACCGTCGCCATCGATGTCGTGTGCGGTGATGCAGACGTTGTCCGGCTTGGTCTTGCCGGAGATGATTGTGTGCATCTTCCAGGTCGGGTTCTCGTACCAAATCACGCGATTCGTATCGACCACCACGATGTCGGGTTTCTTGTCCTCGTTGATGTCCGCGATCAGGACCGCGTAGCCGACTGTGAGGTCCTTGGCGATCTCCTGGGTCTTGAACTTGGGGAACCCCGGTTCCGCCGCCAGGGTAGGCAAGGCCAGCAATAGAAAGAAGATGAGGGTTCGCATGGAGGCCATCCGATAAGGTTTCAACGGTTATTTCGATAGTACCAAGTGTAGCCGAGAACGCGGGTTATCGCTCTCAGGTTGAGTCTACGGAAGAATTCCAGCTTGCATGTGCTTGACTTGCGATCAAGAATACCTTGATAGTTTTCACGCCAGGCGCGAGAATGCGAAAGTGTGGCCATGTGAAGGAGAGCCATTGCTCCCATTCCGGGTTTCCGATTTGCTGTCAAAGGCTTCTTAAATGTCAATAACCCCGTCGCAACGACCGAACCGCGAGTGGCTTTGGCTCGTGCTGGCACTCCTCGTCGTAGGCGGGATCACGATTCCACTTTGGCAATGGGCAGCCCCGGCTGAGAACTCCCCCGAATACTGGGCCCGCTGGACTCCAAGCCGAATCGCCAAGTTACTTCTCGGCCCCGAGCAGATTTCCTGTTACCTCTGCTTCGTGTGGGCCAGTTTCATGCTGCTGAATCGTTATCGGGAAGTGGTTCGTCAACGGCAGGCGTTCTCGATGGAAATGCTGCCCACGGACGAAGGGGCCCGCATTCTTCCCGAAGATGCCAGGCCGATGTGTCGCAAGGTCGAAGCGACTGCTCGCCAACGGCCGTTCATCCTGGCCAAGATGATTTCGATGGCTCTTACCAAGTTTGCGGTCAGTCGCAAGGCGATCGACGTGGGCGAGGTCGTTCGCAATCAGGCGGACATCGAGCAGAATCGCCTCGTGACCAGCATGAGCACAATTTCGTACCTCGTCTGGGCGATCCCAGCCATCGGCTTCCTGGGCACCGTTCGCGGTTTGGCTGGCGGCATGAGCAAAGCCGGCAACCAGAAAGATGCCGACTTCATCCAGCAAGTCACGGATCAGCTGGGGATCGCGTTCGACTGCACCTTCGTGGCACTCGCCCTGAGTGTGGTCTTGATGGGCCTGCTGCACTGGGTGCAAAAAGCCGAGGAACTGCTGATTATCGACTCTCAGCAGTATTGTCAGGAACATCTGTTGCTCCGCCTGTATGACCCGGAACCAGAGCCTTCGTATGCTTCCAGAAGCTAACCAGGATTTTCTACTAGCAGGGACGACTACCATGGGCTGGGGTAGCTGGAGTCGAAAGTCGCAAGACCCCGTTACGGCCCGCGAGCCGCTTGGCGTTGACCTCAACGCGAGCCGGGCTCGTGCCGCTCACGGTCGCGCTGGCCGCAATAAAATTTTCGTTCTCGACGAGCCACTGGCGGACCTTACTCTCGCGGTATCGCTTGAAAAAAAGGATGCCGAAGTCGGCCTGTCCGCACTGGCGTTGTGCCGGCGAATGCCGCACGTCGTTTGTTCGGGATACTTGCCGGTGCTTGGCAAACCTCAGGAATGGAAGTCCGGGCGACACTCGCTCACATCCGAGTCGGCTCTCGGCCTCGCCTTCGATCGGCTGCGAACCGCTTGTCAGGGGCACGATGGCTTCGGCCTCGCCTTGCCAACATACTTGACCGTTCATCAGGTTGGTCTCCTTCAGTCCGTAGCGGAACGAGCCAAGCTAAACATTCGCGGTACGATCACGACCCCCTTGGCTCTCGCCGCCGAGCGGGCCACGCACTTCCTGCACGGGCAAACCGGCGAAGCCGAGACGAAGCCCAGCCGATCCAGTTCGCCTACCTCCGTGTTGATCGTCGAGTGCGACGACCACGGGTTGACGGCTACGGTCGTTCGTCTGTCCGAAGACGAGGTACGAACGCTGGCGAGTGTTGCCTTTCCGCGACTCGGCACGAAGTTTTGGCGGGAACGGTTGCTCGATGCCATCTCGGATCGCTGCGTACGACTGTGCAGGCGGGACCCACGCGATTCGGCCGACGCGGAGCAACTGCTCTTCGATCAACTTGAAGAAGGCATGGATCGGGCGAAGCTGGGCCAAAAGGTGTCCATGAGCATTCGTTCGACACACTGGTATCAGGATTTGCTCCTGGCCCCTAGCGACCTCGATGCGTTCTGTGCCCCGCTTTGTCGACAAGCGGCAGAAGAAATTCGCAATCTCCTCTCCCATGTGAACGAACCCGCGCCTCCACTGGCCGTCTGGTTGACACACGACGCAGGCCGATTGCCCGGGCTGGCGGCCGCGTTGCACCACAACATGACCGAGCAAACCAACGTTCGCGTACTGCATCCAGAAGCCGCCGCGGCCGCAACCGCGAACCTGGTCGAGCGCTGGACGTCGGGCGAGTTGCCCCGAACTCATTCGGACTTGGTTATTCCGTTGCCGGCTCGGCAGGATGCTCGTGTGGCGACGAGGTCGTCGGTTGCAAAACGTTGATTCGGGATTGCCTCGCTTCGGGCTCCACCGTGGCGATTTCAACAGCGGAGCCCGAAGCGAGGATCGTAGAGAGCGGAGAACCTCATGCGCCGTCATAAGCCGCCAACCCTCGTCAGCATGTGGATGCTCGACGTCTTCTGCTGCGCTCTCGGTTGCGTTACCCTGCTATGGCTCCTGAAAACCCGTGAAGCTGGGGAGATTTCCGACGAGGCGAACGAAGCGAACTCGCTGCTCGTGGCAACACGGGGCAAGCTTGACGAGTCCGAACATCGCTCGGCCTTGCGCCTGGCGAATGCCGAGAAGCTCGCGGCGGAACTGAACGCCCTGAGCAAGCAACTTGCTTTGGTTCAGCAGAAACGCGAAGAACTGGCAGTGAACCTGGCTTTGATCACGAAAGTGCGGGATGCACTGGCCACCAACCTGGCTCTCGTTCAGCAGGAAAGTGACAGGCACGCCAAGAATCTCGCCCTGATGACGCAGGAACGTGATGTCAACGCCAAGAATCTCGCCCTGATGACGCAGGAACGTGATGTCAACGCCAAGAATCTCGCCCTGATCGAGAAGGAACTCGACAAGACCAAAAAAGACCTGATTGTCGCCCGAAGGAAGACGGACGATCTGGATAAAACTCTCGTCGGCCTCGGCTCGAAACTCACGGCCAGCGATGCGGAGTTGATCAAGAAACGCGGCGAGATGGAGGCGATCAATCAACTTCTCGAACTCGCCAAGAAGCAAAAGACCGATCTCGACTTGCTGGTGCGGACCAAAGAAAAAGCTCGTGCCGGGTTCGAACTCAAGCTGACCGAATCCGAGAAGAAGCTGGACGAAGTCACGCGATCTCTCGGGGATCAATTGAAAATGCAGGCCCGTCTGACGCAACTCGAAAAGGACTTGAACGCCGAGCGTACGAAACTGGACCAGGCAAACATCACCATCATCGATTTGCAAGGAACGAAAGCAAAGCTCGCGGACAAAGTGGACAAGCTGCAAATCGAGAGCGACAATCGCTTTGCCGGCATCGTTATGACAGGCAAGAACGTGGTCTTTCTCGTCGATATGTCCGGCAGCATGGATCGCCTGGAAGAGAGCATTCTGGCCCCGACTAAATGGGCCACGGTCCGGGATACGGTATGCAAAGTGATGCGAACGCTTCCGAATCTGGAAAAGTTCCAGATCATCCTCTTCTCCGGCAAGGTCCGTTACATCCTCGAAGAGGGCGTTTGGATCGCGTACGAAAAAGAGAAGAGCATCGACCGCGTGCATCGCGCGATGACTGCGATCAAGCCGGCCGAGGATACGAATATGTTCGTGGGCCTGGAGGAAGCGTTCAAGTATCGAGACAAGGGGCTCGACACGATCTACTTCTTCTCAGACGGCTTGCCGACTTCCGGGCCAGGCCTCACGCCCGCCCAGGAAAAAACTATCACGAACGAATCCGAACGTACGACCATCTTGGCTCGGCACGTTCGTCGCACGCTGGCAACCACCTGGAACGCGGCTGGCCGCTTGAAGCCCAAGGTGAAGATCAATTCGATCGGCTTCTTTTACGAATCGCCCGACGTGGGGGCATTTCTTTGGGCACTTTCGCGAGAAAACGAAGGCAGCTTCGTGGGGATGAGTGCGCCTTAAGACTCTTGGAGTCGAATCAATGCGGCTCGGTCTACTGGCTGATACTCGCGAAGAATTCGAAAACAATGATCCTACGCCCGAGCGAACTCCTACGCCCCCCGCCAAGGCCAGTAGCGGGGAGAAACTGTCGCGCTAAGGGAGGAGTCGCGAAAAACTAGCCGTGATGCCTTTTTGTAAACGCCGATACAATCGTAAAGTGTTGAATGCGTTCTCGACCCAGGCGGGGCGCGTTACGCCGGAGCGACTTCGTGGGCCCTACGTGCAAGGATTGGGTTTTGTATTCGAAATGCGTGACCACCGAAGACCGCACACAAGCGATTCAGAAAAGTGTTCGCGATGCACTCAGGCAGAGTGCATTGTTAGGCCATGCTGTTTTGCATTTGGCGTGACTGAGGGGTGGTGTAGCCTACTCCTGAAGAGATTCGCAAAACAATCTATCCTCCCACCCAGCCTTGAACGGAACCAGATCTGAAAACCATGAGTGACAACCTGACTCCTCGCGAGATCGTCGCGGAACTCGATCGCTACATCGTCGGCCAGGGGGCTGCGAAAAGGGCCGTGGCCGTCGCCATCCGCAATCGCTGGCGGCGTCAGCAACTCCCGGCCGAGTTGCGCAAGGACGTGACGCCCAAAAACATCATCATGATCGGCCCAACTGGCGTCGGCAAGACCGAGATCGCCCGGCGACTCTCTCAGCTCGTTGGCGCTCCGTTCATCAAGATCGAGGCCACGAAGTACACCGAAGTCGGCTACGTTGGCCGCGATGTTGAAAGCATGATCCGCGATCTGACCGAGGCAGCCGTCGGCCTCATCAAACAGAAACAGCGAGAACAAGTCATCGAGAAGGCCAAGGAGCGCGTGACCGAACGGCTGCTCGATCTGCTCGTGCCTTCCAAGGGCTGGACGCCGGAAGAGAATGCCGAGGAAACGGCCAGCAAGCAGCGAACGCGTGACAAGTTCAAAGTGAAACTTGAAGCGGGCGAGATGGAAGAGAAGAAGGTCGAATTGCCCCCTGAGCAAAAGCAAGGCCCACAGGTCCAGATGCTCTCCGCGTTCAGTATGGAAAACATGCAAATGGACTTGCAGAGCATGTTGGAGAACATGATTCCGAAGCCGGCCGGCCCGCGCATGGTATCCATTGCGGAAGCACGCAAAGTGCTAATGGAAATCGAAACCGAGGCCCTCATCGATCGGGCCGCTGTCGTCGAGCAAGCCATCGACCTCGTCGAGAATCAGGGGATCATCTTCCTCGACGAACTCGACAAAGTCTGCGGCCCCTCCTCCGGGCACGGGCCGGACGTTTCCCGGCAGGGTGTGCAACGCGACTTGCTGCCCGTGGTTGAAGGAACGACGGTGAACACGAAGTATGGGTCGGTGCGGACGGATCACATTCTGTTCATTGCGGCGGGGGCGTTTCATCTATCCAAGCCTTCGGACTTGATGCCGGAATTGCAGGGCCGATTTCCGATTCGCGTCGAATTGAACGATCTGACCCGCGACGATTTTCTGCGAATCCTGACGGAGCCAAAACACGCTCTCACCAAGCAGTACGCGGAGTTAATGGCCACGGAAGGCGTCACCATCGACTTCACGAAAGACGGTATCGAAGCCCTGGCCGACATCGCGTTTGAAGTCAATCGCACAGCCCAGAACATCGGTGCCCGCCGCTTGCATACGATCCTGGAACGCGTGGTCGAAGAAGTGAGCTTCGAAGGGCCTGATCTCAAGAAGAAGAAAGTCAAAATCGACGGCAAGTACGTCCGCGAGAAACTCACGGCCATCCTGCAGAAGGAAGATTTGAGCAAATACATTCTGTAGGGAACGATTCACCACAAAGACACGAAGAGAACACAATTCAAACTGTCTTCTTTGTGCTCTTCGTGTCTTTGTGGTGAACTATTTTGGCCGAGCGTCATCAAAGAGCTTGAACACATCTGCGGCTGCTTCACGCACGATTAACAAATGCTCGATGTCGTCATACTCCTTAAAAATGACGGGTAGTTTCGCTTCTACCAGCGAGGTATGCAGGGCCTTCGCTCCGTTCAGGGCAACGTCCATCTTGCCACAGCCGACGAAGAATCGCCCCTTCAGTGAGTCAGCCTTGGCGACTTTGCCACCGCCTCCAAGGGCAGCAATGGCCGCGTAACGATCGGGATCTTTCTGGGCCAGTTGCATGGCGTGCCCGGCACCCATCGAGTGGCCAACCAAGTAAACTCGCTTCAGATCGATCGGGTATCGCTTGGCCAGTTCAGCAAGGATCTCAGGAACCTTGGGGGCCGGGCCGGAGCCGAGCAAGAGTTCCACCTTGGGAGCGACCACGATCCAGCCGCGTTCGGTAGCGAGTCGCGGTACGATGCCGTTGCCGTAGGAATCGAAGAACATGTTTTCGCTTCCACCGATGCCGTGCAGTGCGAATAACACAGGAACCGGCGTCTTTCTTTCTTCGAGCTTGGTGGGAATGCGAATGCGGACGACGGTTGAGGTCTTACCCGTGGGGATGCTCAGCCAAAATTCACCCGGCCGCGTTGGGATGTAGTAGGGCTCCTTTATTTTCGACAGTCGCTCGGCACCGAAGATCAATCGCGAGGCGGGGAGATCAGTTTCCGGAACGTTTTTCTTGGCCAGCGATTCGAGTTGCTTCACGATCAGTAGAAACGTGGCCTGCTCGATGGTCGTCGGTGGCTTTGGAACATCGGCAGACGCTTTCTTCACGGCCGCCAATCGTTCCTCGAATTTCTCGATCCGCGAGACCCGAGTTTCCTTGCGAGCCAGCACTTTCCCATCGACGACAATCTCGACCACAAGCGTGAAGTCGGCCGATGGCGTGCCAGGCACGCTTTTCACGGGCACTCTGATTGTCGCTGGCAGCTTGTCGAGAACTACTTCCACCGGCTTGCCGGCGCCGAGCTTTGCCCGGGCGATGGCCGCTTTCGGTGCGTCCCCATCAATTTTGTAGAAGGCTTTCACCGCCACGGTCACATCATCGACCGTCGAGTCGACGACTCGCGATTCTGGAACAATTTGCAAAGCCTCGGCCCAGCGAACCGAGGCCAAGGCTGGTTCGGCGCCGTCGAGTGCATTGCGAGCTTCGTCAATGAACTTGCTGGCCCCGGAGAGGTTCAACCGAAAGAGGCTCTGCACGGCCTTGTTGACGATCGGGGCGGCCCGCTTCTTGGCGGCGGCATCGTCGGCCTTTTCATCCCAGGCCTTTTCGAACGCGATCACGCGTCGGCCCAGCTCGTAACGGTCTGGCTGAGCAAAAGCCGGCGTTGCCAGAAGCAAAAATGCCAGACAGAAACGACGCATGGAGAGTCCTCGGCTGTAAGTTCGGTCTCCCCTACTTATAGCCCGCGAGACTGGTTATGCCATCGAACGGCTCGTACAACGTCCGCAAGCGTTCACGAAGGGACTCGGACATGATTCGTATTCTGCTTGCGTCGATGTTTAGTCTGGCCAGCATTCACATGGCAAATGGTCAGTGCGGGCAATGGTATCCGCCGTCGCCAATCGTAATTTACGTCCCGGGGTATTCGGTCAGCCCTCAGCCGCGGACCGCTCCTGCCGTTCCGAAGAAAGTCGTCGTGAAGGCGGCGGCGGAATCCAAAGTGCCGCCGATCGAGGGGCTCAAGAAAGAGACCGAGCCAAACGACGCACCCAAGATCCCGAAGCTCAAGCTGCCTCTCCCCGATGATCCCGATTTCAAGCCCGTGCCGGTCCCCAAAAAGGAACCGGGCGCGGATGATCCGAAAGCGGTTGAGGAATTCGTCGTTCCCGCGGACGAAAAGTCGTCGAACCCCGGTCCGCAAGTGCGTGTAGGCTTCTTCAACCACAGCGAACGCGAGATCGTGCTGGAGGTCAACGGCGAGCAACTGAAAATCCCGAGTTCGCAATTCGTTACGCTCCGTCTTCCACGCACGTTCGCATGGGCCGAGAAGGGGCGAAAAGCCAAGGACGTCGTCGTCCCGCCGGACGCGGATGGGATCGAGATTGTGTTTCGGAAATGATTCGAGCCCGACCCGTCAGCGAGGGTTGGGCATCCCCCCATGTTGACGCCTCGGGCTCCGTGCCTCCGCTCAGTCTTCTCCCAGTAATCTTGCCACGGGCTTGGTCGCGTCCATGTGGCCGGCGACAATCTTCATCATCACCGTGAGCGGCACGGCCAGGAGCATGCCGGTCAGGCCCCAGAGCGAGCCCCAGAAGGCCAACGCGAACAGGATCACCAACGGGTTCAATCCGACGGCCTCGCCAATGACTGCCGGCTCGATGATGGAAGCGGTCGTGAGATGGAAGGCTAGCATCACGCCTGCGATGGTGACAAACTCCCAACCGTAGCCGAATTGGATGAGAACAAAAAGTGTCGGCACGCAGTACCCGACCACGGAGCCGAGGTAAGGGATGAAGTTGCAAAAGAAGACGAGCACTGCCCAAATTAGCGCGAAGCGCGTCCCGAACACGAGCAGCAGAACGAAAATCGGCACAGCAAGAATCAAACTTGCCTTCACCTTGGCGTTCAGGTAGTGGGCGATCGCTCGGTTGATCCCCTCAATCGTCTCCATGATCCTTTCGGCACGTCTTCCCGTAAACGATTTCTGCACTTGGCTCGGGAATCGGCTCGCTTCCAATAGCAGGAACAACAGGTACAAACCGACGATGGCTGCGGTCGAAAGCGTGTTGGCCGCAACCGCGACTAGCCAGTTCGTCGCTTCCCGGATTGCCGTATCACTGTCGCCGGTGGCCATCTCCAGAAGCGATTTTGTCGTGAACGGAAATCGAGCCTCCGCGAAAGTCACAAACTCGGACTGAAGCTCGCGGGTTTTGTCTACGAGTGCTGGCATCTCGGAATTCAAAGTCCGCACGCTGGCCTGGATACCGAGCGTGAGCAATGCCAGCAACACCAGCGAAAGGATAATGGAAGCGACCAGCGAGAACCGGCCCGGAACACGCTTCTTCACGGCAAAATGAAACGGCAGGATCACATAGGCCAGCAAGACCGCCAACAGTAGCGGCTTGAGAATCGGACCCAGTTCGCGGAGCAGGAAGAAACTCCCCGTCAGGATCACTACCCAGCGAGCAGCGGACGCAAGTAAGGGAGCCGATGCGGTCGGTCCGGGCAGTGGCGATTCGCTCATGAGGGCCAATCGTAGTGGGTTCGCTGCCTGTCTTCCACGAATAATTCCTGGCGATTCCACGTCTGTTCCAATAGTTTGTTCGCAACCACCACTCTAACCTTTGATGCACACGATGCGAACTCTCCTCACTCTCCTCACTCTCTTGGCAGGACTGGCCATGGCCCTGAGCGCCCAAGCGGCAGACACCGGGTTCCTGGACAAAACGTTCAAGGACTCCACCGGCACCGAACACAAGTACGTGCTCTTTGTGCCGCACGATTACAAGAAAGGCCAGACGAGGCCGACGATCCTCTTCCTGCATGGCGCAGGCGAAACTAAAACCAAGGACGGCAAGGGCAAGATGCCGGTCGAAGTCGGCATCGGGCCGGCGATCAAGAAACGCGAGAAGACGTTCCCGTTCATCACCATCATTCCGCAAGCACCCGTTCGCGGCTGGCAAAACGGCGGCGAATCGGCCAAGATGGCACTCGGCATTCTCGAGTCCGTCGAGAAAGAATACACGGTCGATGCCAAACGCACTTATCTGACCGGCCTCTCCATGGGGGGCTTCGGCACGTGGAGCATCGCGGCCGCCTTGCCAGACAAGTGGGCCGCCATTGTTCCCGTATGTGGTGGAGGGGACGTAAAGTCCGCTGAAAAGATCAAAGACATTCCGTGCTGGAACTTCCACGGCGACACGGACACGGCCGTCAAAGTCGAACTTTCTCGGACGATGATCGAGGCCCTCGTCAAGGCCGGTGGAAAGCCCAAGTACGACGAATATAAAGGCGTCGGCCACAATTCGTGGGACAAAGCCTACGGCACGGACGAACTGTACGAATGGATGCTCAAGCAAAGCAAGAAATAATAATTGCAGCCGTTTGGCATCCGAGCCAGCGGCTCGGGCGTAAACTACCAACCATTACTCGACCCAAAAAGGAGTGCTCTCCATGTCCGAATCAGTCGATCGTCGTGAATTCGTCAAGACTGGCGTTGCCGCCGGAGCCGCGATGGCCTTCACGGCTGCCAGCTATGACCGCGTCTATGGCGCGAACGAGAACCTGCGTATCGGTTTCATCGGCGTCGGTGGCCGCTGCCAGCAGCACGTCGATGTCATCCTGAAAATGCAGGCCGAAAAGAAAGGCGTTGTCCCAGTGGCCGCCTGCGACGTGTGGGATGGCGACCCGATGAAGGGCTTTGTCCGGGCGACCAAGACTTACAACGGCCAGGGACTTCTTCCAACGGCTAAACGTTGCGGGCTTGATCTAACCGACAAGAAGCACGTCACCAAGGATTATCGGGTGATCCTCGACCAGAAGGACGTGGACATCGTCACGATTGCCACGCCGGATCACTGGCACGCCCGCATGACCATCGACGCCTTGACGGCCGGCAAGCAGGTTTACTGTGAAAAACCGATGACCCGCACGATCGCGGAAGCCCACGCCGTTGTCGATGCCTGGAAGAAGACCGGTCACGTGATGTCCGTCGGCGTGCAATCGATGGCCGACCCGACTTGGCGGATGGCTTACGACCACATCAAGGCCGGGAACATCGGCAAGGTCCTGATGGGCCAAACGAGCTACTTCCGCAACTCGGACGTGGGCCAATGGCGGTATTATTCGCTGACCAAGAACATGAATCCGAGCACGATCAACTGGGACATGTTCCTCGGGACTGGCTACGAAGTGGGCGGAGAGAAGATCGGGCCAACCGCCAAGGAGGTGCCGTTCGACCGTGCTATCTTCGGCCAATGGCGCTGCTACTGGCCATTCGGCGGCGGCATGTTCACTGATCTGTTCGTTCACCAGACGACGCACTTGATTGCGGCGATGGGCGTGCGCTATCCGCGACGCGTGGTCGGGGCGGGTGGAATTTACATGGAATATGACACCCGCGACGTGCCGGACGTGGCTACGATTGCGGCCGACTACGATGAAGGTTGTCAACTGCTGATTTCTTCGACGATGTGCAACGACCATCGCATCGACGAGTGTATTCGTGGCCACTCGGCCACGCTCGTGTTCGATTCGAAGCCTCGCGATCCGGCCGATCCGACGAAGGGCCGCGAGTTCGGTTACACGATTCTGCCGCAAAGCGTGAAGTCCGCCCCGGCCGGGCCAGGCGGAGCGATTGCGAAGGAAGGAACCTGGGTTCCTGGCGGTCTGCTTGGTGATGATACTTACGCACTCTGGACGAACTTCTTGCACTGCGTGCAGAACAAGAATCAGGACACGTTCAGCACGCCGGCCCTCGGGGCGGCCGCTTTCACGACTGTGAACATGGGTGCGCTCAGCTATCGCACCGGCAAGGCCCTCTTCTGGGATAAGGAAGCCCGCAAGGCCGTGGAAGCCGATCCGTCATGGGCGGCCGCGTGGGAGAAGCGATCCAAGGAACGTGGCAAGCCGAACCACATCATGGGCTGGGAAGGCGGCGACAAGGGAAGTGCCTTGATTCCGCCCGATTACATGAAGCTCGCAGGTCCGTGGGTCGATGGCAAGGACCCGGCCGGGGAGTAGGTTTTTTCAGAACCGCGCCCGTATGGGCGCGGTTTTGAAGTGTGAATTTCGCCGGCAAGATGATTCGTTAAAACCGAAAGTAAATAAACGGCTGCTTGCTTGCGGGCGGGGCCATGACCAGAACCAGGATGATGGTGGCGAATCGCAAGCCCCAGGCAAAGCCGGTGTGAAAAGCGGTTGCCTGGCCGCGTGGTTTGCCGGACCATGCTACGAGTAAGATGGCCGCGTAGGATCCGAGGGCCAACAACACCGACGGATCGCGATAGGTACCACTCCACATCTTGCTCGTTTCAAACTCGACGCACTTTCGTACGCACTCGATGCTTTCGGTGAACACAGTCAGCCGGAAAAAACACCACGCCAGGCATACAGCATGGAACGTCAGCAACCCCGCGACGAGTAGCCAGACTGCTCGCAAGATCCCACTCGCTCCGTTCAGCCAACTTGCAATCGGAGTGGACGACCACATCTTGTGTAGGATCAAGTAAGTTCCGTGCAGGCCGCCCCAGATCACGAACGACCAACTTGCGCCGTGCCACAATCCGCCGAGCAGCATCGTGAGCATTAAGTTCGCCTGCGTGCGAATCGGCCCGTGTCGATTTCCACCCAAAGGGATGTAGATGTAATCGCGCAGGAAGCGCGATAGCGTCATGTGCCAGCGCCGCCAAAATTCCCCGATGTTGGTGGCCAGATACGGCAGGCTAAAGTTTTCAGGCCAGCGATAGCCGAACAAGAGACCGATCCCACGGGCTAGGTCCGTATAGGCAGAGAAATCGAAGTAGATTTGCAACGCATACAGATACACGTACGGCAACGCCCAGGCGCCGGCCGTGGTCGGGTCGTTCACGTGAGCGAAGAACGGATCGATCGCTTCGCCGAGTCGATTGGCCACTACAAGTTTCTTGAAAAAGCCGCGTGCGATCAGCCATGTTGCCTCGGTGACGGCAAGTGGTTCCTTGGGGAGTTGGCCCGGGCGCACGTAGTCCAAGAACTCGTGTGGCCTCAGAATCGGTCCCGCGACGAGATGCGGGAAAAACACGGCTGACAGCGTGTAGCGTATCAGGCTTGCTTCCGCATTGTGGACTTTCCGATACACGTCGACGATGTAGGCCACACCCGTGAACGCGTAGAATGAGATGCCGAAAGGAATCGACCAGTCACGGAATTCCTCTGCTCGTTCGGGCTGAAACGAGGTAACAACGAGTGGCGTGTACTTGTACAAGCAGAGCACAGCAATGTTAAACGCGACGCCGATGGTCATCCAGAAACGGGGCCGCGAACCTCGCTCGATCTTCCGTGCCACGGCCCAGTCGAGCACGCAATAGATGAGCAGGATCGGCAGCAGTTGCCAGTTCTTGAAGCCGTAAAACACGAGGCTCGCAGAGAGCAAGAGGCCCACGGCCATCCGCTCGCGTCGGCGTACGATCCACCAGAGCACGTAGGTGATGGCGAACAGAATCAAGAATGGCTTTTCTTCAAAACTCATCCCGGAAAGCCCTCCGGGAGTTGCACGTCTTTCGCCTCGCCGAGAGCGTGCAGGTGCCGCACGAACTCGGAGAGCAGAATCCGGTTGCCCAGTTCACTGAAATGTTTGTCCGGGATAAACAATGCGGGCTTATCGGGATAGCTTCGGAATGCATCGCGAACATCGAGTACGTTCAATCCCTTCTCCGTCGCGATTCGAGTGAGTTCATCCTGAAACACGAATTCGGCACCTTTCGTGATTTGCTCGTGATTCGGAATCAGCAACACGGTCACGGGAATGTGGTGTCGTGCCGCGACCTCGGCGATGCGAGCGAAGAGGTAGTCCACTTCCGCCACGAGGCGAAGGTCCATTCGCCGAGTCATCGCGGACGGGTTGTAATTCGGGATGTGATTTTGCAAATCTGCCCGCACCCAGCCCGAAAGTGCCAGCCGACTGTTCCGAACAATCATTCCGCCGACTGGGGGCAGGCGCGGCTCGAAAGCCATTGCGCCGCCAGGGGCGGCCTTCACCATCGCGAAGCTTTGCTTGGCCAGTACGGCCACGTCGAGAGGCATGAGTGCGAAAACGATCCGTTCCGGCTTCAAGCCGTGCCCCAGCAACAGATCAATTTGGGCGGAACGCACGTAGACGGTTTCGTTTCGGCCCAGGTTGAACACGTGGCGATTCGGAATGTGTTTGCGGGTGGTATCCGCGAGCATCTCGGGCGCGTGTACGAAGGAACTGCCGAACATGGCCCAGGTCTTTGGCGGATTGGGCTGGAATAGCTTTTCTTGGAGCTTGAGAGGTTCCGCGTAATCCTCGCGAAAGGCATCCCAGGACTTGTACTGCACGCCGTAAACCGGATCGCTGCGAAACGGGCCTGGCCGCTCGTCGTCGGGAAGGTACGGCTGAACCGCACGGGGCGGAACGATGCGTAGCCCGACCTCGCCAATGGCGAGCAACGCCAGCATGGCCATCGCGAAGCCAAGCGCGACTTGCCGCCGAGGACGCCCATATCCGGTTAGTTTGGAGACTGCCCCCATAACTCAGATCGATAGCGGGAACCATGGGGCAACGTCAATTGCGATCATTGTCGGATGGCTCCTCAGCAGATTCTCGTTGGCAGATCTACGCCATTGTGGATATTTCGGCGTGTTTGGGGTGGGGTGGCGGATTGAGTGGCTTGAGGCGGTTAGCGATGGCCCAGCGAGAGTCGTGGTGGATGTAGCAGGCGATGACACGAAGGATTGCTTCTGCGTTCGATGTGAGGGTTCCACGGATGAAATCAGTGGCAGCGTGTCGTGTTTCGGAGTAATTCGCCCACCACTAAACTGGGTGCCTATCCTGGCCAAGTGTCTCATACACCTTATTCAACGCGATCCGCCTTCCAGCGGTTGACTTCCCTACCTGAGACGTGGTACACTTCACTCATATTTCATGCTCCGCTTGACGTGGGTTGCCACGTGCAATTGGACCAGTATTTTTGGGCAGGGATGGACCCGCTCTAATCCGTCCTACTAGTGCAATCCCGGGGACATCTCCCCAGCACCGGTCGTTGTGAAGTTAGCTCGTGTCGCCTCGGGTCGTTCGACCTCGGGCGGGGCGGGCGGTGATGGGCCAAAACATGGCAGCACCGTTCACGCCGGACCCCGCCGATTCTCCTTCCGGTCGTAACCCGGATGAGGATAGAGCCTCCACTCCCACTTCCAATCACAAGCTTTCCCACGATCTTCAAGGTGCGACGCTCCTTGCCATACCCACTCCCCAGGAGTTCGATCCGCCAACCGTTATTTCCTCGATGCGCCCGAAGCGAGGCCCGTTCGATGCAAACCTTGGCGAAACGCTTGCGGGTCGGAAACTGGGGCAATTTGAGCTAATCGAGTCTATTGGCGCGGGTGGCATGGGTGCCGTCTTGAAAGCTCGCGACCTCGATCTTGGCCGGGTGGTCGCTCTCAAAATCCTTCCTCCGGACATGGCGGCGGATCCGGAGAACATCGTTCGCTTCAAGCAGGAAGCTCGGGCGGCCGCCAAACTCGATCACGACAATGTGGCCCGCGTTTACCATTTCGGGGAAGACCAGGGGCTGCACTTCATCGCCTTCGAGTTTGTCGAAGGGGATAATCTTCGGCAGACGATGGAAGCGAATGGTGGATCGATTCCGGTCGCAGATGCTGTCGCACTGATGCTGGAGGTCGCGGCAGGTCTGGGGCATGCGGCCGAGCGGGGTGTCGTTCATCGTGATATCAAGCCGAGTAACATCATCGTCACGCCTGATGGACGAGCCAAAATTGTGGATATGGGTTTGGCCCGATCGATGGATGCCAGAAATGCAGGTCAGCTGACGGAGCCGGGCGTCACTCTAGGTACATTCGACTATATTTCTCCCGAACAGGCCATCGAACCGCGTCTGGCCGATGTTCGAAGTGACATCTATAGCCTGGGCTGCACGTTTTATCACGCATTGACCGGACGCACGCCTGTTCCAGAAGGCACGGCAGCGAAGAAGCTCGATGCCCAGCGGAATCTGCTCGCTCCCGATCCACGACTGTTCAACCCGGCCATCCCGGAAGACCTGGCCGCGATCCTCGGCCGCATGATGGCGAAGGACCCCGATCGCCGATATCAGGATCCGGAGCACCTGGCCGTTCATCTGAGAGCGGTAGCCCGCAAACTGGGAGTCGCGACCGGGCCTCTCTCTTCGCCCGGCATGAGGCTAGAAGATCCGCTACCTCCGCCGCCGCGAATGAACGCAGCCTGGGTGCTCACCGCAGTTGCCGTGCTAGCCTTGGCCATCGTCATTTTCTCGAACGCATTTCGTCCGAATACGCCACTGCCGATCCTGGATGATAAGACAATTGCCCTGTTGCCGGATCCAGTGGATCCGGGGTCGATTGCACCCGCCCCCGCAGCCGCCGCGCAACGGGACGCTGCCGACACTGAGGAGTTGCTCGCGCTGCTCCGTCAGGGAGCACAACATATTCGGCTCACCGGCCGCGAGTACGACTTGGCCCGTTACCGCGACCACGATGGGCAACCCGTCGAGGCAGTCCTTGCGGGCGAAGATGTCCGTCTGGAGGGAGCGTTTGAGCCGGTCGTGCGACTCGGATATTCGCCCGACGGGAAGTCCCGGATCAAGACGCTCACGATCCGTGGTCCTGGAGCCGGTAAAGGCACGGCAAGCGTCAAGGGCATTCGCTTTCAGCTACCCGATGCCGATGGCGACGATGCGGATGCCGGCTTGCTCGTAAGTGGGTTCGAAAATGTCAACATTGAGGAATGCACATTCTCCACAGGTTATCGCTCTTCTCGAGATGGGCCTGCGGGTTTGGGGCTGGTACTTCGCGGTGGATCGGCAACGATTGGCAAATGCTACTTCGCACCGGGATGCGTGGGATCGTGGATCGATGGACCAGGCAAAGTTTCGCTAATCGAATGTGCGATTGCCCCTCAATTCGTGGGCGTTCGCGTGCTGCGTTCGTCCGCGGATCTCACGGGGGATACCGAACTGTCCTTCACGCACTGCTCCGCGCTTCTGCCCGCGACCGGGGCTCTCATCGAACTCGGCGACCAGGTGCCATGTTCGATCGTGGCGTCCCATTGTCTGTTCGGAGGTCCAGAAAGGTTCGGGTCGGACGAGGTTCCCGTCGTTCTACGCCAACGGAAAGGGCGTGCGCCCTCGACAAAATTCGATGCCGAATCAGAATCGAAACCGAATTTCTATTACCGCATGGCGGCGTACTCGGAGCAGGAAGAGAGCTATTCCTTCGCCGAGGCTGCCAAGCAGAAACTGCCGGTTCACGATGTGGATCGCGCCATCAAGCATCCGTGGGAGGATCCCGACCCATTCCGGCTGCTGAAAGCGTCCCCTCCCGATTACCGTCGAGCATTCACGCCAAACGTGCGACTTGCCGAATTGCGAATCAAGAGCGATCCGAAGCAAGCGATCGTGGGATCGAAATTTATTGGGCCAGAGAAGCTCCTGATTCTACCGTTGCCTTCACTGGAATCTGAAACACGCGATCAGACGGTGAAGATTTGGGACCCCAGCCTGTCCGACACGGCCGACAATCTTCCTCCAGGCGTGTTTCCGACTCTTACGAAAGCCCTCGCTGCGGTACGCAGCGGCGATACGCTGCTGATTCGCCACAGCGGCAGGCTGGAAGTCGAGCCGTGCGAATTTACTCGGGCTGACACGAAGCTCACTATCAAACCGGATGCAGGATACAAACCAGTCTTGGTTCCCGCCGTCGTCGCGCTCAAACCAGCCTCGGCCCTGTTCAAGCTCTACGGCGGAAAGTTAGTTCTCGACGGCCTGCACTTCCGCTTGCCCGCCGATCGGGCCCCAGCCATTGTCGTTCTTCCGGGAGGCGGCCAGCTTGAATTGAAGAATGCCGTGATCACGCTGGAAGATGGCGAGGAACTCGCTGCAATTCGATTGGTCGATCCTCGAGGCGAGATGATGATGGGTGGCGGCGGGGCCCCGCTGGTTCCGAAGGTGACCATCGAAAATGTATTCCTGCGTGGGAAGGGACAGCTTCTTTCGGTCAAAGGAAGCAGGCCTTTTGAGATGGATGTGAGAAACGTCCTTGCGGCGGTGGACGACACCTTGATCGAGATCGAGCCATCGATGGCCGATCCGTCCAGTTTAGGCAGCGGAGTCATTCGGCTTTCACGGGTCACTGCCTATCTCGGGGGAAGTCTGCTGTACTTCCGCGCGTCCGACAAAAAATCGGAGATGGGCCCGAGTGGGCTTGCGCGCACCGAAATCACGGCCACTCAGTGTGTGTTCGTTCCCGCTGGTGCGACGCCAGAAGCACTGGTTCGTGTCGAACGGATCGACACCCGAGAGCACGCCGAGAAATGGCTCACCTATCGCGGCAAGAACAACGTTTACGGTCACGATAAGAAGAAGGTCATGTTGGAGATCCGGCCAACGAATGTAGAAGCCATGCCCATCCAGCCGATCGAGGGAGACCGCTGGCTCGCGATGACCCTGGAGGAAGGCGACCCGTTCGCCAACGTTTCCTTCGAGTATCGCCTACCGGAATCCGGACAAACGCGCAAGTTTCTCGCGGTTCGCCCAATCGATTTTCGAACGATCCGTTTCGATCCGCTGAGGGAGAATTCTTCGGAGATCGGCTCGACGATTGACATCGTTTCCCCGTTCGCGGACGAGTAGTCGCTACCTTCTGCCAAAGCACAATTCAGAACAAATCGGGCTTTGCATCCCCCACTGCAACGTTTTATAATCTGTTGTAGGTCGCAATCGCCCATCGCATCCGGGGAAGCAGCATGGCCGGCCCCAGTTCACAACCTCCAACGGCCGCTGGGCCCGCGTCCGCTACTCTCGTTCGCATCGCCGATCAATCGCAGATCGAGTTCGAACTTGAGTTCTTTTCCTCGCTTCTCGAACACAGTCCGGACTTCGTCGAAGTGCTCAAGGAACATGCCAAGAATCTGGCTCAGGTTCGCCGGCATCCGGAAGGGTTATCGATCGATCGACGGATTGCTCAGCTTCGGCCGGGGGATTCGCTTGCCCGCTACAACTTGGCTTGCAGTCTCGCGCTCACTCGCCACAAGGACGAGGCCATCGCGGAACTCCGCGAGGCGGTCCAACTCGGCTACCGCGACTTCGATTTCATCAAGCAGGATCGCGATCTGGACGCAATTCGCAGAGACCCGCGTTTCCGCGAAATTCTTCGCGAATACGACCGAACCCGATAGGTTAGTCCAACGGCCGAAGGCGGAATGTTTGTCCGCCTTTGACTGCCCACTTTGGACGTGCGATTATGTCCGACTCTCCCACTGGACGCTTGTTTGCCGACCCTGACGCGGATCGTGCCCGAGCCGGATTCGCACGTCTGCCACGCGCACTGGTCGATAAACGGATGTCTGTGACCGAGGCCGTATCCCGTTGCATTCGCGATGGCGACTACCTGGCCATTGGCGGCTTCGGCATTAATCGCATCCCCACTGCAATTGTTCACGAGATTCTTCGTCAGAAGAAACAAAACCTTTCGTTTGCCGGTCATACTTCGACTCACGATTTTCAACTGCTGTGTGCCGGGAACCTGACGGGTCGCGGTCAGACGCTCGCTCGCGTCGATATCGCCTACGTCGTCGGCCTCGAAGCACGAGGCTTGTCGCCTCACGCTCGCCGTGTTATGGAATCCGGTACGGTTGAGATCTGCGAGTGGACGAACTACGCGTTGGCCGTGCGACTGCAAGCTGCCGCGATGGGGGTGCCTTTCTTGCCCGCACGCACCATGCTCGGCACAGACACTCTGCAAGAGAGTGCCGCGAAGGTCATTCGCTGCCCATTCACCGATCAGCAACTGGTCGCACTGCCCGCGTTGTACCCGGACGTAGCGGCCATTCACGTTCACGAGGCGGACATTTTTGGCAACTGCCGGCTTCGCGGTGTCTCCGTTGCAGATATCGAGTTGGCCAGGGCCTCCAAGCGGTTGATCATCACTTGCGAACGATTGATTCCGCACGAAGAGATCATCCGCGAGCCACATCTCACGGTGATTCCGTTCTTCTGTGTCGAAGCGGTCTGCGAAGTTCCGTTTGGGAGTTTTCCGGGCAATATGCCGGGGGAGTATTTTTCCGACGAGACGCATCTGCGAAAGTGGCTGACGGTCGAAAAAGACCCAGAGGCTCATCTGCAATTCCTCGAAGAACACATCTTTGGCGTGCCGAATTTCGACGTGTACCTCGAAAAATGTGGTGGCCTGCCGCGGTTGCGAGAACTTCGTTCCCAGGAGTTTCTCCTCTCTTCCGTGAAGTAAACGTGCGTCCAATAGTAGTCGGCACACTTCGTGTGCCGACTGTCTTTACACAGCGCGAACGCCACAACTGTCTGGAACTACTATTCGCTGTCTGTCTCAGAACGGTCGGCACTCTGAGTGTGACAGACTACTTTTCGGTCAGCGGCCATAGAGTAAGTCTTCCCATTCGAGCGGAGGCTTTTCGTGCCGGTCGAGCCGAGTTCTTCCCATGTTCGCACCGGAATGCTGTACGCCTTCGGGGCCTATGGACTCTGGGGCCTCGTTCCGCTCTACTTCAAATCGCTTGAGTGCCAGCCGAAGGAGATCGTCGCCCATCGCGTCCTGTGGTCCGCATTGCTGCTGGGAATTTTGTTGACCGTATTCCGACGCTGGCCGGATTTCGTAAAGGCAATTCGCTCGAAGCGCACCTTCTTCATGCTTCTGGCGAGTGCCTACCTTGTGGCCGCGAACTGGTACATTTACATTTTTGCGACGACGAGCGGTCAAATCACGCAAGCGAGCCTCGGCTACTTCATCTTGCCGCTCGTGAATGTCGTCGCGGGAATCCTGCTCTTCGGCGAACGGCTACGCCGAGCGCAGGCAATCGCCTTGCTCATCGCAGCCGCGGGCGTGCTGTATCTCGCGATCAGTCAGGGAGGCCTTCCCTGGATCGGTCTGTCTCTGGCTGTCAGTTTTGCTTTCTACGGCATCGTCCGCAAGGTCGTTCCCGTCGATGGCGTGGTTGGGCTCTCGGTGGAAACAGTTTTGCTTGCTCCAACCGCTATCGCATTTCTTGTCATTTGGGAAAGAGTCGGCGGCATGACCTTCGCCCATGGCAATCGCGATCAGGATATACTCATCGCCTTGTCGGGCATCGTGACGACGACGCCACTCATCTTCTTCGCTCAGGCCGTACGCCGGGTTTCCCTCGTGACGATCGGCGTCGTGCAGTACATGGCACCGACACTGCAACTCATCCTGGGAGTCACCTGGTTCGGTGAGGAATTCGTCGGCTATCATCAAATCAGTTTCGGGCTGATCTGGTTTGGGCTGTCGATCTATGTTGTGGATGGGGTGCGGGCCGCGGTCAGAAAACACTTGGACACGCCATCGCTGGAACCGGTGCCGGAGCCTCTCGATGGCGGGGTGCCACTTACGGAATCGCACTTGCTCGACATCAGGACACCAGATCCCCGTGCTCGCGAAGCCAGTCCATGATCGCCTGGCTTTGCGTGCCCGAGTTGTCCATCTTCGGGACTTTATGCTGGGGCGGTCGTTTGCCGTGCGCAATCATCCAGCGTTCGAAGCCTCCCTCCTTCACCGCCAACACTTCGGGGGCCAACATGCTCAAGTCTCCCTTGCGATGGGCCTCGTAGTCCTCGTTCAACCGGCAAAGGGCTCGATCAAGCACCTCGATAAAGCGACGTGGATCGCTCGGGGGCACGTGAAATTCGATCAGGTACCGATGATGCCCAGGCCGCTTCGGGTCACTCGAAAATACGGGGCCAACGTTGAACTCGCCCGAACGAGCGCCGGTCGCGGCCGCGGCTTCCGCGACGCCTCGCGTGACTTCGTCCTCGATAAGATGCTCGCCGAATGCCGAAAGAAAGTATTTCGTTCGTCCGGTAAAACGCAGCAGGGGTGGATCGCGACGCTCAAACGTCACCGTGTCGCCGACGAGATAGCTCCACAACCCCGCACAGGTCGTGACGACCACTCCATACTCGACTCCCGTTTCTACATTTGCCAGCGTGTGCCGAACGGGAAACTCCCGCTTCAGCTTGCCCTCCTCGAACTCGCTCATTGGCACGAATTCGAACACGATGCCGTGATCCGGAATGACGCGAAGAAGATTGTATCGCGGGTCTTCCGTGGCGATGAACCCTTCGGAGGAGGGGTAGACTTCGCAAAAGCTCACGTTCGGCCCGAGTTCCTGTTTGAACTCCTCGCGATACGGATCGAACTTGGTTCCACCGTGAATGACGAGCCGCAGTGAAGGCCAAATGTCGGCAACGCGGGATTTTCCCGTCACTTCCTTCAGGATCACAAACAGTCGCTGAATCCAGGCGGGCACACCGCTGATCGCGGTGATACGCAAGTTGGCCGAGGCTTCGGCGAGCTTGCGAACTTTCACGGTCCAGTCGGCAATTCCAGCGAGGTGTCGCGGCGGAAACGTGTAAGGTTTCGTCAGGCTCGTCACTTCGATGTTGGCAATCGCACTCAGATCGCCCGATCGGCTGCCGTCGGCCTCGGTCCGCAGTTCGGTGTTCCCGCCCAGGAAGAAAAACTGACCCGAGAATATTTTCGCGTCGGGAACTGCGTTTCGAAAGAAGGCCATCGTGGTGAAGCCGGCTTTTCGATTGGACGCGAGCATCTCACGAGTGACGGGAATGTACTTGGTCGTGCCCGACGTTGTCCCCGACGAGAGGGCATAGTACGGAACAAAGTTGGGCCAGGTGGTTCCTTCAAGTTTCGGGAAGGACGCTTGCCAGTAGTCTTGCCAAAAATCCTCGTAAGTGCGAACAGGCACGGCCTTCTGAAATTGCTCGACCGTTGTGATGCCCGCGAAGCCGTGATCGCGGCCAAACTTCGTGTCCCGTGCTCGGCCAAGCAGATTCCGCAGAGTTTCCAGTTGCACCGCGGGCACATCGGTCGCGTCCAGCTTCGCCGTCCGTTTGCGAGCGAATCGCACCAGACCACGATCCGCAAGGCGTCGAACGAGTGGATTGCCGACGAAGAGGTCGAGAAACATGGGAAGTGCCAAGCAAAAAATGGAAAGTGGAAAGTAAAAAATGAAAAGTAGAGAGCCAGGCCTGCTACTTTCCATTTTTTACTTTGTACTTGCTCAGGCCACTGCCTTGAGTGCCGCCAGGGCTGCATCGTAGTTCGGCTCATGGGTCACTTCAGGCACGTACTCGGCATGGGCCACTTTGCCGCTCTTATCGACTACGAACACCGCACGTGTGAGCAGCGGAACGGCCAAGCCTTCGAGCAGAACGCCGTAGCTGGTGCCGAACGAACCGTTGTGCTGATCCGACATGGTCTGCATGGTCTTGACATCGGCATCGGTGCAGAATCGCTTTTGTGCGAAAGGCGTATCCAGGCTGACCGTGTAGCAAGCGACCTTGCTGCCAAGGTCGGCCAGGCCTTTTTCGAACGTCTTGGTCTGCACGCTGCAAACGGGCGTATCCAATGATGGAACGACGCTGATCAAGCGGGCCTTTCCTGCTGAATCGGCCAGGGACACCGTGCTGGCAGCGGTGTTGGCACACTTGAAGTCGGGGGCGGAATCCCCCTTTTTGATCTCCGGACCGACCAGGGTCATGGGTCCGCCTTTGAACGTAACGGCCGCGGCTCGCTTTTGCATGAATGTCTCCTCGTGATGTGAAACTCGATTTAGGCCGGCAGATGCATGGGCCCGTTCGATCCACCCTACGTATCTGGGGGGTCAGCGTCGAGAAGGGAAGCTGTAGGCTACGGCAAATAAGACCGTGCAAAGTGCTGGTAGCTCCGGTTTTAAACCGATCGAAAACCTGAACTGCCAATACATTGCTCAACGCCATAGCGTTGCCTTCGCTTCCCCTCTCCGCGAGGCTGGCTTCGACGACCTCAAGTCGCATCGACATCATAGTGGTCGGCACACTCCGAGTGCCGACCACCAGCACACGGAGCGTGCGGGCTACTCTGGGCGAGCGCTCATCACAACCCTGATTATGCACTCGGAGCCTCGCCCCTGGCCAATCTCACCGCCAAAGACACCCGACGCTACCTGGCGTTTCTTCGCCAGCGGGCGGACGAGTTGCGTGCCGACTCGGCTGTTTGCCACGTGCGTTTCAGTCCGGACGAACTCGCGGCCGAAACACTGGCTCGCGCCGCAGACTCTCAAGCACCTTTTTGCACCGCCACAGTACAGCGTGATCGTCCCTGGACTTCAAGAAGCAGGCAATCGACGGACCAACGCGAATTATCTTGAGCAAGATTCTGCCGGGTATGACGGTCCACGTTCTCTCACGCGAACGCTTTCGCCGCCGGATAATATTCCGCTTGCAGTGCGACGATTTTCGCAGTGTGCGTGAACCAGAGTAGCTGGCTTTGCTGCCGGACAACGGACGGAAGGGCTGGGAAAACGTTGCGAGGATATTCGGAAGGAATTGAGGAGCTTGCCGCAATTTCCGGTGCCAAAAAAGGTAGCCCTCTCGCTCCGCGAGAGGAAAGCGGGGCTTGCCCGCTATATGGGCGACCTTGACTCTTGTGGCTTCACGCCTCCCTCTCGCGGAGCGAGAGGGCTACTTTGAAGAAAGCCCTTTGTCGATGTTCCACTCCGCCTCTCGATAATCCCGCAAAGTAAGCCACCAACCGCGAACGTCCGCTTCCGCAGAACGAAGTCCGATGATCACATGCACAACGCATTCGCCGTAATTCCGCTCCAGATCGCGTTTACTTGGAATCGGATCGCTGCCAGGATGCGAGTGATAGACGGCCAGGATTTCGGACCCGCTCGCTCGCATGGCCTTGTGGGCGGCCAACATGCTTCGAGGTTCCGATTCGTACTCTGTAGGCGAGTTGAGAGCGTTCACGAGCGGGTAATGCTCCGTCACTCTCCCAACTCCGACTTCAACTGAACCCGCAAGGATGCCACAGCACTCGGCAGGCAACTCCGTGCGAGCATGAACGATCATCGCCTCGAAAAGCGCATGCGGAATCGAAAGTCGGAACCTTTCGTTCATAGGGATGTGCCCACAATGGCCATCATGTTAATGCTGAGTGCAAGAAACATAAGGAAGTCCACGATGCCGATGAGGATCCCGCCTAGCGGCAGCGCGATCGACTGCTCGGTCGCACTGGCATGCGAAAGGCCCCGAAACCCCGCAGAAATGATGAAAGCGACCAAGCCAAAAAACGCAAGAGTCATGATCGACGCGACCACACGGACTTGTTGGATCCCGCCGGTGCCGCCGCCCGAATGCCGATTGCCCAGAAAAAAGTGGTTGAAGATGAGCGGGATCGGGGCCGTCACCAGAAAACCCACGGTGACGCGAAGCGAGACATTTTCCCAGTCCGCCGCCCGGAGATCGACCTTCATCCCGTGGCCCATTGCATCCCATTCGTCCATGGCTCAGCCTTCTGGTGTGCGAGTGCGTCTCAAATAAGTAAAAAGTCAAAAGCGAAAAAGACAATGGGATCTTGCTTTGTCCTTTTCACTTTCCACTTTTTACTTCACGGAGTGTGTTGTGACCGCGAATGATCTGAAGGGCAAGACCATCGCCTTTGCCGCGTCGGGCGGGCTTGATAGCTGCACCGTAACCCGCTGGCTCACCGAGCTTGGCGTTACCGTCGTCTGCTTCACGGCCGACATGGCCCAGCCGGACGAGCCGGATTTCGCGGACGTCGAGAAACGCATGCGTGCCTGCGGTGCCGCCGATTTCATCGCCCTCGATCTCAAGGACTCGATTGCCGAAGCGGGCTTGGAGATTATCCAGTCCCAATCGTGCTACGAGGGGCGGTACTGGAATACAACCGGCATCGGCCGACATGTGATCGTGGCCGGCATGGTCCGAGCGATGAAGAAGAAGGGCATCGCCGTCTTAAGCCACGGCTCCACAGGCCGCGGCAACGACCAGGTACGTTTCCAACTCTGCACCAACATGCTCGCACCGGAGTTTCAGATTTACGCTCCCTGGCGAGACGAACTGTTCCTGAAGCAGTTCGGTGGGCGGAGCGAGATGATCGACTATTGCAACGAACGCAAGCTGCCGATCAAGGCGAGCAAGGATGCCCCCTACTCGACGGACGCGAACCTTCTTGGGCTAACGCACGAAGCGGGCAAGTTGGAATCGCTCGAAACCGATCCCTGGTTCATTACGCCCGGCATGGGCGTGTTGCCGAAGGACGCGCCGGACAAACCCGAGCAAGTGACGGTAAGATTTGAACAAGGCCGTCCCGTGGCCCTTAACGGCAGGAAAATGAAGGCCTTCGAGGCGATCACCCAGGCGAACACAATCGGCGGGCGGAACGGTGTTGGCATCGGTTCGCACCTGGTCGAGAACCGGTTCGTGGGCGTGAAGTCGCGTGGCGTGTACGAGGCACCCGGCATGGAGTTGTTGGGCAGTGCCTACATGTATCTGCTCCAACTCGTGATCGACCGGCGGGCACGAGAGTTGTTCGATCAGCTTTCCATGTTCCTCTCGAAGCAGATTTACCAGGGCTACGGCTTCGATCTCGCCTCACATATGGCCCGCGAGGCACTCGCCCCGACGGTCAAACTGGCAACCGGCACCATCACGCTGAACCTGTACAAGGGGCAGGCGTATTTCGCCTCGGCGACCGACGTGCCGCACCAGATGTACTCGGAAAGCAATGCCTCGATGGAAGCGATCGGCGTGTTCAACCATGCTGATTCGGAAGGTTTTTTGAGCGTGTTGCAAGTCAGTGCCCGAGCCCTCGCCGCGAACGGCCAGGTGGCAGCACCTGCCTGGGCGAAGTAATGTGGTATCGTGTCTTCTGCCGATCCGACCGGGAGCCCTCACCGGCCGACTTGCAGGCCTGCGTGCAGTCTCCGGGCCGGGTCGTGGAAGTGCGATTTCGCGGCGACGATCTCGGCTGGACCGCGGCTGAGTTCTCGCTGGGTGGCGAAACACCAATCTATGTGGAACGCTATTTAGACGGCGCCGATAACCTTCGGGAAGATCTCAACACATGGGCCGCCTGGCTGGAGACATGTACGTACTCGCCAAACTACGTTGTCCTGATGGAACTCGTGATTCAGTCGAAGCAACTGGTGACCATTCGCAAGCCGCTCGATCATCGCAACGACTCGGCCATAGAAGATATTTGCCGCACGCTGGCAATCGCGATTGCCACCACGGCCGACGGAGTATTTCAGATCGATAGCGATGGCTGGTACACTCCGGGCGAGGAGTTGCTACTGAAGGAGTATTGATCGTGTTTCTACGTCACTTCTTCGGCACCGCTATCGCGTCCTTCTTTGCCACGACCGGCCCTGGCAGCATCGTATACACATACGCCGATCCGTTGAAGCACGACACCGCGAAGGCAGTGCCATCCGGATGCAAAGCCAAGTCGCGGATATTTGCGGGGACGTTGAGCATGTGGGCGCTAGCTGGATCGTCTGGCTTCCAGAACCAAATACGACCTTGGCCCGCACCGCCGGCCGCGATGAGATAGCCATTCGGTAGATAGCCGACGCCCCAGCCGGTTCCTTGGAAGGCTTCCTTCGGCTTCAGTTGCTTGGCCTTGCCGTCTTTCATGTCAAACTGAATCACGAGCGGATTGCCAACGCCCGCGAACGCGTTCGACACATTCGTGATGCCAGTGCCCGCGAGAAACTGGCCGTCGGGACTGAACGCCATGCCACGAATGCCGCCGATGTCCGCAGCGAAACCCGAGTCGTACTTGTGGAATACCTTCGCATCAAGTTCACGCAGCGGCTTGCCGGTTTCGACTTCCCACTCCTTCACAAACCCTTTGAGATCGGCCGAGACAAGCGTCTTGCCGCCCGGATGAAAGGCAACGTTGTACACGTGGCTCGCGTGACCTTCGAGAGTGCGAATCGGCTTGCCGTCACTCGCGGACCAGAGTTTCACGAGGTGGTCATTGCCGCAGGTGGCCAAGAGCTTTCGATCGGGACTCACGTCAAGAGCCCGCAGCCAGCCTTCATGGGCCTTCACCGTTCTCGTGGCTATCGGGACGTCGGCGGTTCCGTCCCACCAGCGCAATTCGCCGAGATAATCGCCACTGATGAGAGTGAAGGGACTATTCGGCACCTGAGACGATGCGGCGGCCGCTATGCTGCTCAGTGCATTGAAAATGCCGCCTTGATTGAGCGGAATCGGATAGGTCGCCCGTTGTGTGATCGGCATGATTGTGGCGGAGGTTCCCACGAATCCCAGTCCACGCGACCAACTTGAATGTCCGAGAAGTGCTGTCTTCTTGAGTGTGAACAGATCGAACCGCTGGATCGAGTTATCCTGGGCGGTTGTGAAAAGATACCGCCCCGAAGGATCGAAGCGACAGCCGATGAGCGGACTGGGATGCTTGAGTTCGATGGCTACGCGGGACGCCATGATGTCGATGGGGGGAAGTGGCATGGGGTCTCGATTGGGATTTGTCTTGTTCTCCCTCTCCACTTCGGGGAGGTGGTTAGGGGGAGGGGTCTTCTCGCTCGCGATCGGCAGATACCTCTCCCCTCGGCCCCCTCTCCGAAACGGAGAGGGGGAGGCATCACACAAGCACTTCCGTAATCGCCGCCGCCTTCGGGTCCGCGATCGGTATCGGGCGATCCTTCGGATAGAAGTTCTTGGTCGAATCCACACCCAACGCCCGGAAATACGTGTGGAACAAGTGGCCGCCGTGGACTTCACGTTCGGTGACGGCAGTACCGTTCGCGTTTGTCTTGCCGACCACCGCACCCGCTTTCAGCCCGCAACCAGCCATCGCGATCGACCAAGCCTTCGACCAGTGATCGCGGCCATAGCGTTCGTTGATTCGTGGCGTGCGGCCGAACTCTGCCATCACGATTACCAGCGTCGATTCCAACATACCACGTTCGGCCAGGTCAGTGAGCAACGCGGCATACGGCCGGTCGAATTCGCCGAGTTGCTCGATGTGAAAATCGAAGTTTTCATGATGCGTGTCGTAGTTCGTGTGCGTGACTTTCACGAAGGTTACGCCCTGTTCGAGCAATCGTCGGGCGAGCAGCATGTGTCGCCCAAAGTCGTGCCGACCATAGCGGTCTGCGGTTTTGGGATCCTCCATGCCGATCGAAAGCACGTCTCCTTTCGCGATGAACTTGGCGGCTTGATCGTAGGACTCTGTGTAAGCTTCCGTTTGCGCCGTGCGGCGTGACTTGGCGAAACGATCGTTTAGTTTCTTTCGCAAGGCTTCACGCTCCTGATCGGCTGTTGTCGTTAAGGCCGCAGGGCGAAACAGATCCGCAGGCGGCTTGCCATCGGCCAGCGTAACGGAAGCGAACTTGGGGCCGAGGAATGCGGCATCCTGCTTGTTGAAGCCGCTACCTCCGTTCGGTGTGATCTGGATGTGTCCCGGCAATTCCTCGGTTCCGGTGCCAAGCAGTTTGGCCGCCACCGCACCGATGTGGGGATACTCGAAGGCTGGGTCCGGCTTGCGACCGGTCAGCATTTGCACTTCTCCGCGACCGTGATCGTCGTCCGTGGTGTTGATGCCGCGAACGAGCACTTGCCGGTGCATGAGCTTGGCCGTCTCCGGCAACAGTTCGCAGATGTGCGTTCCAGGGACCGAGGTCGGTATCGCCTTGAACGGGCCACCCGTGTCCGTGCCTGGCTTCGGGTCCCAAGTTTCCAGTTGGCTCGCGCCTCCGCTCAGAAAGATTACGACGACGCGCTTCTGGCTCTTGCTGAGTTCTTTTGCGGCTGCGGAGGTCGTCAGGCCACCGAAGCCCATCAGCGAACCGGCCCCAAGCAGTGAGCCGCCCAGAAAGGCCCGGCGAGTCACGCGATGTTCGGCAGTCTCGCAGGAATAGGGACACCAGATCATGGGATACCTCTTTGAAATCTTGTTCCCCTCGCCGAAGCGAAGGAGGGAAAAAGCCATCAATGATTAAACCGAAACTCGGCCGAAGCCAGCATCGCCCAGATGATTTCTGCCAAAGCCGCCGGCCGATTGCTCTGGCCCTTCAGTGCGTCCGCAACGTCGATCTTTTCTTCGGCCGAGGCCGGCCGCGTGTACACGCTTAAAAACAACTCGTCGGCTATCGCAGCATTGTCCGCGATTTTCGTCGCCCGATCGAGCAAGTTCCCGGCACGTTGAGCGATCAACGTGCGAATCAGGTTGCCGTGTTTCAAAAATAGCGTTTGATCGAGCGTGGCTGCGTAGCCGTCCTCGGGCTCACCAGGCCGAGTGCCGAACATGGAACGAAACGGTACAAGGTTACCTGCCAAACGTGCCTGCATGGCCACCTCGGTCTGGCCCTTGGCCAGGGCAACTGGCTCTGCATCAGTGGCCTGCATGATGGCGTAGCCGAACTGCTCCGGCGACAACGGTTTCAACTGGGCCACCGCGAACTTGCTCGGAGAGATGGCTTCCAGGCCCGGCGACAATTCGCTCGAACGCTGATAGGTCTTGCTCAGGGCGATCTCGCGGACCAGCCACTTCACGTCGAACTTGTGAGCAACAAGTTCTTCGCCAAGCAGATTCAACAGGGCAGGATGCGATGGCGGATTCTCCGGATGATCGAACTCCATCGGATGCACGATGCCGCGGCCGAGCATCATCGCCCAAAGTCGATTAGCGGCCGTGCGCCGGAAGGCCACATTGTCCTTATCGGTGATTGCTGCTGCCAGCTGAGCAAAGCGGCTGTGATTCGGAATCGGCTTCACGCCCTTGGCAGGGGGGACCTTGTATTCCTTCCCCTTCTCCAGTTTTGGATCGCTAAGGGGCTTCAGGCCAGGCATTCGCGGAGCTGTGTTCTTGATCGCCTTGCTCTTGTCGAATACGCTCGTGAAGGTCGTGTCCCCTTCACCTTTCTCCGCAATCACGGCCGTGGCAACAGTGTTATCCGGGAACAGAAACGCGCGTGTGAAGAACGCCTGGATGCCGTAAAAATGTTCTTGCTTGTAGGCCTCGACCAGAGGGTGATCGTGGCACTGGGCACACTGTAGATTCATTCCCAGGAACAGCCGGCTGATGTCCCGAGTCACCATGGTCGGATCGAGCGTGCGATCGAGCAGGAACTTCGAGGCTGGCCGCGTTTTCGGATCGGAACCATCGGCTGAAAGCATCTCGCGAACGAGTTGATCGAACGGCTTGTTTTCTGCAAACGATGTACGCAGATAGTCTTCCCAGGCAGCACGCGGCACGCGCACATCGCGCCGGCGATCCATCAACACCACGTCCCAGTATTCCTGCATTCGACGGGCGTACTCGGGACTGGCGAGTAGTCTGTCAATCACCTTCGTCCGCTTGTCGGCCGCCTTGTCGTCGAGGAATGCGCGAGCTTCACTCGTGGAGGGAATGCGACCAGTGAGGTCGAGCGTCGCACGTCGTAAAAACTCCGAGTCCGAAGCAAGTGGCGCAGCAACCTTGTCAAAGTCTTTTAGCCCAGCCGCGATGAGCGTGTCTATGCGCGCGTGCAAGGGTTCCACAGCCAAGGCTGGTGAGCCTGCGACGATCAGAACGAGGAGCGCAAGGGAACTGCGCATGAAGTCCGACCAGGGCCCGACGGTGGGAAGGTCATCGACAAAGGCCGGGCGGCGATGCCGATGGAGGCAGGCAGGGAACCAAGCGGGGCGAGGGCGAGGGCGAGGAGTCTTCATTCAAGTTGACTCAATTCGGGGTGAATGTCAAGGAGATTCGCTTGTCGTTCAAGCCAATCTACGAATATGACAAGTCACGTTAGCCGCTCTCGCCAGAGTGCGGGACAACGTCGCCCACCTCGATTGATCTCTCCCGCGTTCTGGCGAACGCGGCTCCGCCGGGTAGATGTTAAGCTATGCTCCGCCTTAAAGAATCTCGAAAGAATTCTTAAAGCAGTGTTCACTTTTGCACCCCTCCGCGCTATCTTCTTTGTGCGGTCGTGCGCCTTGAGTGTAAAAGATCGGGGCTTGGGACAAAATGGGACAAAATGGAACACAAAAAAAGATACTATGCTTCGCGCGGCCCGGTTTGAGGCATTCCAGAGTAAGCGGTGGTGCGTGCAAGCGCTTACTCCGCTGCTCTGCATTGGGCAAAACAAAGGGGCAAAACAAAGGGGTCAGATCTCTTTGTTTGAATCAAAGAGACCTGACCCCTTTGTTTTTTACTAAATTGTCCGCCTACTTGGCCGGATCCCGAATGTGGTCGTGGCACCAATGTCCTTCCGGGGTGTGGAAATCCTGTTTGTGAACGAAGGTTACCCGAGGTTCACTATGGTTGTCAACAACTTACTCGGGAGGAGAGTCTAAGCGACTGTGCTCGGATGGGTCTCCGTTCCGACTCAGGGTGG
>SIAJ01000099.1 GCA_009691845.1 Gemmataceae bacterium | reverse complement strand
GCACCCAAGATGTCTTCAGGAGATTGTCACAAGAAGTACGGCTGATTTCAGTCGTCCTCAAGCCGGCTTTGCTTTGCGTTGGGCTCTTCGGACATGGCCGCAATCGATCGACTCGATGCGGCCAATCCCATTAGTACATGCAGGTTGACGACGTCGCTCACAGCGCACTTCGCAAACACTTTCTTCTTGCCAACTCGCTTGAGGTGAAGCAGATCGGCAACTCGATCCAGCGACTCCAATTCCGACCATAACACTTCCTGCTTCCCAAACACAAGGCGATTCCGGTCGCACCATAGCGGGCCGAAAGTTAGAATCGTGCCGTACGAAAGCTCAACCAAAGACCTGGGAAATAGCCGGCGAAATGTCTCTTCCTGAATTCTCTGTCCCAATTCCGCGAAGCCATCGAGTGTTGACGCAAGCGTGGCCTGCTCGCCGTCTTCACGAGTAATCGTGATTGTCGTTCCGAGAGTCCGGCGTCTACTCCGCGACAGGTCGAACCAGACAGTCGTGTGCTCCACGTCCGGAGGCTGTTGGCACTGCAGAACCGCCTTTTGCGGTAAGCCAGAAATCTGGATCACCTTCACATCATTCCAGGGAAAGGCAACCACGCGGCCCCGATGTCTGACAAACAGGCCAGTCGGATACACGAGTGCCGCCAACTTCATTCCACGGATTGCAAAGGCGATGAGGTAGATGCCCACTCCAGGAGCGACAAACATCACGGCCAAGGCGATGATCCAAGGTTTCGCTCCCTTCAGCCAGCCGACCTGCCCGGTCCACAAGAAGTAATGTGTCGCGGCCGCCCCAAGCACGATGAGAGCGCCCAGAACAAGCCGCCAAACCACGCTACCCTGATTGGTGCGATGAATAGACTCCGGCTCGCCGAGGCGGGACGTGATCTCGACGAGATCGCTTTCCTCGCTTCGTGGCGGATCGTGTTCGTCGTTCATTCTTTCCCCGCGATGGACCGCACTGGCAAGTATAATGAAAGATGCGAACCGTTGAACCCAAAGCCTTTATCCTCAACACTGCCAAACATGCTCGTCGTCATGAAAACCGGGGCCAGCCCCGAACAGATCTCCCGAGTTCTTGAGGCTATCTCGGTTCTCGATCTCACGCCACACCCCATGCCGGGTGCGACCCGCACCGCCATCGGTATCACGGGAAACACCGGTGCTGTCGATTCGCGGCAACTCGAAGTGCTCGATGGCGTGAAGGAGTGCATCCGTGTCACCAAGCCGTTCAAGCTGGCCAGCCGGGAGATGCACCCGGCGGACACCGCTCTCGATCTGAAGCAGGGAAAGATTGGGCCGGACACGTTCACGGTGATCGCCGGGCCTTGCTCGGTCGAAAACGAGGCGATGATCTTGCGGACCTCGGAGTTTCTCGTCCAGAACGGGATCCGCTTCCTGCGTGCCGGGGCCTTCAAGCCGCGAACCAGCCCCTATGCCTTTCAGGGCATGGGACTCGAAGGACTCAAGATCTTGCAAAAAGCCCGCGAAAAAACGGGCATCGGCATCGTGACGGAATTGATGGACACCGAGCACGCAGCCGCGTTTGAGGACGCCGTGGATATCATTCAGATCGGCACGCGGAACATGCAGAACTTCTCGCTGCTGAAGCGTGTGGGCCAAACGCGAAAGCCCGTTTTGCTGAAACGCGGCATGAGTGCCACGCTCGAAGATTGGCTCATGGCTGCCGAGTACATCATGGCCGGCGGCAACTACCAGGTCATCCTCTGCGAACGCGGAGTACGGACGTTCTCCGATCATAGTCGCAACACGCTCGACCTCTCGGTCATTCCACCGGCGAAGGCACTCTCGCACTTGCCGATCTTCGTGGACCCCAGCCACGGGACCGGGAAGCGAGCTTACGTGCCCGCCATGTCCCTGGCAGCCCTCGCCTCTGGTGCCGATGGGCTGATCATCGAGGCACATCCGGAACCGGATCGTGCGTTGTCCGATGGCGCGCAAAGCCTGGACTTCAAGGGTTTGCAAGCACTGATGGCCTCTCTGAGGCAGATGGCACCGTTGCTGGGAAGAAAGATGAGTTGAACTCCCGATTCCTTGCCGAGTTCAAGCCATGCGCAAGATTCTCCTCGCATTATGCTGCCTCGCCGTCCTGGGACTTTGTGCCTGGCTTCAAGCAGACACGCCTCCGGCCGACAAGGCCGCAGTTTCAGTTGAACTGAAATTGCTCGATGCCGGGACCGGCAAGCCGATCGCGGGGATCGTCCGTGTGTTCAAGGTCTTCGAGACCAAGCCCCTTGTCTTGAGTGGCCTCTATGACCGAATGCGTGGGCTGAACAAGGAAGCAGACCGGCTCGGCTGGCAGGTCGTTTCCAGCAGCGGCAACACCGTGAGCCTGCCTCGTACCAAGCTGCGAATCGAGGCCGTCTCCGGGTTGGAATCGAATCGCGCGAGCCGCGAGATCGACTTGACCGAGAAGCCGCCCAAGGAAATCTCGCTGACGTTGACGACGATCCTTCATCCGGAAAAGGCCGGCCTGGTTGCAGGGAATACGCACCTCCATTTGATGAACCTGAAGGCCGATGATGCCGAGGAATATCTCAAGCAAATCCCCGCCGCCGATCGCCTGAAGGTGCTGTTCCTTTCGTACCTGGAACGAGCGAAGGACGACGCCACTTACATCACGAATCGCTACCCCGTCGGCGACCTGAAGCAGTTCGATGTCACGGGCGTATTGGTCAACAACGGCGAGGAGCATCGGCACAACTTCGCCTCGCACGGGCAAGGTTACGGCCACGTGATGTTCCTGAATCTCAAGCAACTCTACAAACCGGTAAGCCTGGGGCCCGGGATCACGGGGTCGGGGACGGATGACCAGCCGCTACGCCTGGGAATCGAGGATGCCCGCAAGCAAGGCGGAACAATCATTTGGTGTCACAACACCTTTGGATCCGAGGACATTCCGAACGCCCTCGCGAATCGTCTCGATGCTCTCAACGTCTTTGATGGCTCTCGGAGTGGCACCTTCGAAGAGGGCTACTACCGTTACCTCAACCTCGGCATGCGGATGCCCATCAGCACGGGAACCGACTGGTTCCTCTACGATTTTGCACGCGTTTACGCCAAGGTTGCCGGCAAGCTGACGATCGCAAGTTGGTTGGAGGCGTTGAAGGCCGGCCGATGTCAGGCGACCAACGGTCCGCTCTTGTCGCTAACGGTCGACGGCAAAGACATCGGCGAGGTCATGAACCTGGCTGGACCGATGAAGGTAAATGTGGAACTGACCGCGACCGGCCGGCACGACTTTCAGCGGCTCGAACTGGTTCGCAATGGCCGCGTGATTCACTTCGCGGCCGCCAAGTTGAAGGATGGCGTCTGGAGCGCGAAGATTCAACAAGAGATTCGGATCGAGGAACCATCCTGGCTTGCCGGGCGTATTGAATCGAGCACCAAGAACGAATTCGATCGGCAACTGTTCGCTCACACTTCGCCCATCTACCTGGATTTCGCGGGCAAACGTGTCTTCGACATCGAAGCAGCCCGAAATATGCAAAAGCAGATGGAGGAGGCTCGCGACGAGATTCGAACACGCGGAAAATTTAATGACGATGCGTCCCGCGACAAGATTCTGGAGATCTACTCAGAAGCCGCGAAGGAGATTGCCCATCGGATCAACCAGCGGGCAAAATAAATGGAGCAACCGCGAAGACAGTGTTCATTTCGGGAACAGACTTCTCGTTCTCAATTCGGTCTGCAATGACTCGGAGGCAAAGCACCTGTGCTCGCTCAACGGCTTCTTGCCGAGTGTTGCCGTAAGCCAGTACACCCGGAAACTCTTTCACTTCCGCAAGCCAGCGGCCATCCTCTTCCGGTTCGGTGTCGACGGATATGGACATCTTGAGGTACTCCTTCTGATTTAAATCTACTGCGAACGGAATGAGATCACCAGCAGAGAACCGCATCCTACGGACCTCGGATAAAAACTTGCCTTGAACCCTCCCACTATCTTGTCCGATAACAAGAGAGTGCGTCGATCCCGAACGGAGGTGAATCATGCGTTTTGAACCTGCTTCTCATTCAACCCTCCGTCGCTGTCTTGCCTTGTCTCTCGGCATTGCCGGGTTTGCCATCGCCTGGATTGCCCTGTTTCGCCAGTCGGTTGATCCGCCTGAACTTGTGGCCGCCCCCCCCGTGAAAGTCGATCCGCAAGTCTTGTTCGCGAAATGGCCGGAAGGTCGCAAGCCGGATTTAGTGCTCGTTCTCACGGGCCAATCGTATGGCTACTTGCAGAAATGCGGTTGCTCCAGCCCGCAAAAGGGGGGGCTCGAACGGCGATTTAATTTCATCGAGTCGCTGAAGGATCGCGGCTGGGAAGTCGTGGGCCTTGATGTCGGCGATGTGCCAAAGCCACTGCCGTACTCGCCGACTCCCGAACAGACGCTCACGAAATACGAAGTCTCGATGCAGGCCATGAAAATGATGGGCTACAAGGCCGTCGCCGTGGGGAAGGAAGAGCTTTCTCTGCCGCTCCTGAACGGACTTTCGAAATACAGCCTACAAAAGGGGAACGAGTTCCCGCGAGTTCACGCCGCCAATATCAGCAATCGCGAGGATTTCCCCGGTGCCAACGGCAGCAGTGCCCTGGTCGAGTCCGACGTGATTACCAGCAAGAGCGGCGTCAACGTCGGCGTACTCAGCGTGGCCGGGGCCGAGCTGGTCCTGAAGAACATCGACCGCAGCGTCAAATATTCACCGCAAACCGCACCGATCGTTAACGGGATTCTGAAGAACTGGAAAGCTCCCGGCAAAAGCACGCATGTGAATGTTATGCTCTACCAGGGCCCATTCGAGTGGACCGAACCGGCCTCGAACCGGAAGATGGATGCACAGACGGCCGCGTTAGGCTTTCCCGATTTTCACGTCATTCTCTGCAAAACACCCGACGATTCGGATGCCCCCAACATGCCTACCGTTGTAAACGGTGGCACAACGATGATTTGCCAGGTGGGCCAAAAAGGACAGAGTGTTGGCGTCATCGGTATCTTCAAAACCGCTAACGGAACCGAGTTGTACTACCAACGCGTTATCATGACCGAAGAATTTGAGACGCCAGCCAACAAAGAGAAAGATCATCCCCTCCTCAAACTTCTTCAGGATTACTCGGACACAGTGCGCGACAACGACTACCTTTCCGAAATGGGCAAGCGGAAGAAACTGCACACGGTCCAGGCCCAACACAAGGATGCCGCCTTCGTCGGCGACACTCAATGCTTCGTCTGCCACAAGGACGAGTGGACGGAATGGGCCAAGAGCAAGCACTCGCACGCTTACGACGCGCTTGCCAAAATCGCCAAGCACCCGGTCGGCCGCAATTTGGATGGCGAGTGCATCATCTGCCACACGGTCGGCTACGAATATCAGACCGGTTACCTGAACGAGAAGAAGACTCCACAACTGAAGAACGTGCAATGCGAGAGCTGCCACGGTCCGGGCAATCTGCACGTGAGCGAAGAAACCGCCAATGCGAAGAAGAACGAACGACAACAGACGCACAAGTATTCCGCACTACTCAGTCCGTGGAAACTGGGTGGTAAGGGGGCATTGCCGACGCCAACCAAATTCGCGGCCATGGTCGCCGAGAAAGATCCGGCGAAACGCCAGGTCATGATGACCGAGGACGAGAATCGCGTTTACCTCAGCGTTTACAAAACGTGTGCGACCTGCCACGACATCGAGAACGACCCGAAGTTCGATCTCGCGTCGTACTGGCCGAACGTGGTTCACGGCGGAGCGAAGAAAAAGAAGTGAGATTCGGCGAGCGAAGTCTCGGACTCCCCGGCACGAGTAATCTTGAGACACAATAAAGACTGAGAAGAAGTCCCGGCTGACAAAGGGCCGATTCCGCACCTCGCAAACAGAGAGTCGCCGCGCAAGGGGAACCGTGCGTGAAGGTGTAGCGTTAAATGTGGGGATCGCAGCGAATCTTCAAGCGGTGTGGATCATGCGGTGCAATCGTCCAACGCTATGAGGATGTGCAGCATCCAAATATGGTGGCAGGCTTCCCGGCCTGCCTAGCACAAGGCCCCAAAAAAGCGGCGCAGTCAAACGACTCGCACTGAAACAGGCCGGGAGGCCTGTAGCCACGAAGATTCTTGCACCGGCTCACAGCGTCACACGATCGCAGCAAGCTCAATCCTTATCGCGACGGCGGCGCGGGCGGTCCTCTTCCTCGTCGTCGTCCTCGGCATCGCGGCGTCCGCCTTCTTGGCGAGGGCGATCTTCCTCCTCGTCGTCGAAGTCGGAACTGCTGCCGCGTTTCTTGCTGTTGATCAATTCGTTCTTGAACTTCGAAATCTTCACCCAGTACATGATGAAGAAGATCAGGCCGATCGGAGCGCAGCCAACCAGACTCAAAACCATGGCCAGGATGCCTGTCATCTTGCCGAATTCTGGATCGTCCGCCCGTAGCCGGCGATCCCGGTATTCGTTCTTGAGCGACTCGGAAATCCGGATGATGGTGATGAACATCCACACCACGCCGAAAAGCGGGATCAGGTTGAGCCAAACTTGCCCGGGCTCCATGGTCCGATTTCGCGGCGAGCACTGAGCGAGGCATCTCGACAACGCGAGCAAGAACAGAATGTTGATGATGATGCCAAGAACAATCGCCAGACCGTAGGCAATAATAATGCCAACAAAAATCCCGGCATCAGGTAATTAGGCCTGTTGGTTCGCCTGGCCGAAGATCGGCCCCGCTTGGAGTAGCATCATCAACATGGTGGGTCTCGGTAAGAAGTTGAATGGAGAGAACCGGTCGAGTGAGTCTAGGTGAAGTTTACGAATCGTAAAGCGATGTTTGGTCGTGGCGACTGTCAACAGCTCAATCGAGGTTGTGGCTTTTCGCGGAGTATTCAAGCTTTTGCTCAGGCTCGAACGGGCAGCAAGAACTCTTCAAATCCCGTTTGAAGTTCCTGGGCAGTCACCGGAGTCCACCACGAACGAAACTCCTGGCGGGCCCGTTCCAGTTCCTCGCTGGTCTCAGCGGAATCTTGGCTCAGCTCGCCTAAAAGGGCCGGATCTCGCGTCTGCTCGATCTGCTCACGCAGACGTTTCTGGCCAACGACCAAATCGTTGATCGAGCCGAGCTTTTCCTGAAGCACGGCTAACGCCGGATAGAGTCCATTCCGGAACTTGGGGGCGAAGGCCCCGGAAAACAGTTCCAGCGCATAACGTAGCGCCTTACCCGAAATGCGGAAGCGGTGAAGTTCCTCATCGCCGCTGTTCTCGCCTGGGGAGGATGCGAAGAACGCGGGTATCAATCTCTGCAACGATGATTGAGCATGTGCCGAGTATGTCTCCCGAGAAAGTTTGTTGCGGTCGTGCAATCGGTCGATCAGTCCCCGCAATTGCTTGCTGAGTTCACGGCCGCCGTCAAGCTTCTCGAAGAGGGCTGCCAGCTTTCGCTGGGCTTTCCTGCGTTCGCTACACAGGCTGATGGGCCAGCGGCCATTCGCACCGGCAAGGCGCTCGGCATACACATCGCAATCGCGAATACGGCCAGCGACCCGTCGCACTTGCTTGAGAGTTCGGCGCATCCGTGCCAGGCGTTTTGGAGGGAGCATATCCTCGTAAATCGAGAGGGCCACATCCGCTCGCCTCGACCAGACACGAAGTTGATGAACGTTTTCCGCAACGCCCGGCCGCTTGACGGAACGCTTCAGGGAACGCCGAACTTGATCGAGGCGGGTGACGATCGATCGCGCTGCCACATCGACGGCCCGATCCCAAGGTGAGACATCGGCAAGCCACTTGCTCATGATTCGAGTGCCCGGCGAAGGTCGTCCTTCAGGTCGGCAACATCTTCGATGCCAACGCTCAGGCGAATGAGGCCGTCATCCACACCCCGCTTGGTTCGGATTTCGACCGGAATGCTCGCGTGGGTCATGGTTGCCGGATGGCAGACGAGCGATTCGACGCCCCCCAGGCTTTCCGCAAGACTGAAGAGCTTCGTTCGCGTAAAGAATCGCCTGGCCGCGTCGGTCCCTCCCTTCAGGTGTAGGGAGATCATGCCGCCGAAATTCCGCATTTGCTTCCTGGCAACTGCGTGCCCGGGATGATCGGCGAGGCCTGGGTAGTAAACCTTTTGAACCGCCGGGTGCTTCGTCAGCCAGCCCGACAGTTCCACCGCATTCGCGGCATGGCGTTCCATGCGAATCGCCAGTGTCTTGAGTCCTCGCAGTGTGAGGAAGCAATCGAACGGCCCAGGCACGCCACCCGCCGCGTTCTGGTAAAACTTGATCGGTTCCAGCAGATCTTTCGGCCCGATCACCGCCCCGCCGACCACGTCCGAGTGGCCACCCAGGTACTTGGTCGTGGAATGGACGACGATGTCCGCCCCGAGCTTCAACGGCTGCTGAAGGTAGGGGGAGGCAAACGTGTTATCGACCACGAGCTTCGCACCGTGCTTGTGAGCCACCTCCGCGAGGGCGGCAATATCCAGAATTTGCAGGAGCGGGTTCGTTGGCGACTCGATCCAGACGAGTTTCGTCTTCGGCGTGATGATCGCCTCGAACGCGGCTGGCGAAGATTCGTCCGTGTAGCGAGTGTTCAGGCCCCAGGGCTTGAACACGCGTTCGAGCAGTCGAAACGTGCCCCCATACAGATCGGCGGACGCCACGACTTCATCGCCCGGTTTCAAGAGCCCTGCGAACACGGCCGTCGTTGCCGCAAGACCGGAGGCGAACGCCAGGCCGCGTTCACCATCTTCGAGTGATGCAAGACAGGTTTCCAGTGCAGTGCGTGTGGGATTGCCGCTGCGGGAATACTCGTAGCCCTTGTGGTCGCCCGGTGCGGCCTGCGTGTAGGTCGAGGTCGCATAGATCGGAACGATGGTCGCGCCGGTGGCCGGATCGGGATCCTGCCCGGCATGGATGGCACGAGTGGCGAAGCCGGCTTTGTTATCGAGCATACCGTTTTCCTCGATCGTCTGGCGAGCGGCCCTGCTTACGGCCGCTCGCTTAGAACTGTCACTTCTTCCGCGTCGAATCCCAATAGTGAATCAAATCGATTCGCGTCACGATGTCCACGACCAGGTCGTTCTCCATCGCCAGCACGCCCGTGTAGCCTGCTAATAGCAGGCGATAGGCTTCGTCCAGGTGCGTCTGCACGTCCAGCGTTGGGAGTGGCCGGGCCATCACGTCGCCGACTTTGACGGTGTTCGGGTCCCGGCGATCGTGCAAGATTCTGGCCAGGGTCACTTCCTGGATGCTGCCGACCGGTTTGCCGTCGGCCGCGATCACGGGCAACTGTGAAATATCCGTTGCTTCCAATAACTGGATCGCACGCTCGGCCGTCGTTTCCGGAGTGATCGTCACCAGTTGGCGTGGCCCGCGTTTCCGCAGCAGGTCGCCAACGGATTGCAACGGGACCTCCACCGACGTTAGCTTGTTCTCCGCCAGCCAGCCATCGTCGAAGAATTTCGAAAGATAATTTCGACCCGTGTCGCAGCCGAGCGTGACGACCAAATGCTCTGGGCCAAGTCGGCGAGCATATCGCAACGCGGCCGCCACGTTGGTTCCCGTGGAACCGCCGAACAACATTCCCTCGCGTCGGGCCAACATGCGTGCGGTCTGAAATGCCTCCGCGTCGCCGATGCGAATCCACTCGTCCACGAGATGGCCATTGAACGTCTTCGGCACAAAGTCCTCGCCGATTCCTTCAACCTTCCAGGATTTCGGCGTTCCGCCCGAGAGCACCGAACCATCCGGGTCCGCCCCGACCACCTTGATGTCCGGATTCATCTCCTTCAGGAATCGGGCCACGCCCGAAACAGTCCCTCCCGTGCCGACTCCTCCCACAAAGACCGTGATCTTGCCATCGGTTTGTTCCCAGATTTCCGGGCCAGTGGTTCGATAGTGAATCTCCGGATTGTTCATGTTGGCGAACTGATTTGGTCGCCAGGCTCCGGGAATTTCACGTGCCAGGCGATCCGCGACGCCGTTGTAGCTTTCGGGCGAATCGGGTGCGACGGCCGTGGGTGTCACGACGACTTCGGCCCCGTAAGCCTTCAGGAGCAGAATTTTCTCGGAGGCCATTTTGTCCGGCAGAACGAAGATGCAGCGATAACCCTTGACGGCCGCAACCATGGCCAGGCCAACGCCCGTGTTGCCGGCCGTCGCTTCGATGATCGTGCCGCCTGTCCTCAATTGGCCTTTGCGCTCGGCGTCGGCAATCATCGCCATGGCCACGCGGTCCTTCACACTACCGCCCGGATTGGCCGATTCGACCTTGATGGCCACGGTCGCCTGCAAGCCCTCGTTGAGTCGTCGAAGTTTGACGAGTGGCGTGCGACCGACCGATTGCAGAATGCTATCCAACATGGGGAGGCCTCCGTTCGCGATGGTTTGTTCATTGTCGGAGGTTCAACCCTTGAGTTCCAAGTCGATCCGGGAAAATCTGTGGTTGCAAGGATCGGAACTTCGACTAGACTTCGCTGAGACCCAGAGGTGTTCGACATGCCGATTGCCAAGCAGACAGCCGCTTTACTCGATTCCGCCCGCGACATGGTCCGTGCTATTCCGGCCGATGCGGTGCTGTTGCTCACGGAAACGGATCTCGATTGGGACGAGGTCTACGCACACCTGAAAGGGTGCCGAGTGCTCATTGCCGCGGAGAGCCGGGAACTCACGGATAAACTACGGCAGAATGAAGAACTCGACGTCATTGCTCTCGACCCGGAGCCTGTGCCAGCACGCGAGCGCATGAGCCTGGCGTTGCTCAAAGCGGTCAACACGGGACATTTGAAGCCCGGTGCTCATGTTGTCGTGCTTTACAACGGTATTGCGAATCCGGAAGACCTGCCGGAACCGATCGACTCGATCAGCCTGATCCACCTGGGGGAGCACCTCGAACAACTCACGATGCAGGATCTGCGTCGACTGGAAACGAGCATCCCCCTGGATACGCTTCGCCTGGTCGTGAACATGGCCACGGAAATTGGTCGAGAAGGGCGCGAGGGAAAAGCGGTCGGCACGATTTTGGTAGTGGGCGACACACGCAAGGTCCTTAGCATGTCGAGCCCGCTGAACTTCAATCCGTTCAAAGGGTATTCAAAAGAAGAACGCGACCTGAACGATCGCCGAATTCGCGAATCCGTGAAGGAGTTCGCCCAGCTCGATGGGGCGATCCTGATCGACTCGGACGGCGTCGCGGTGGCGGCCTGCGTTTCCCTGAATGCCGAGAAAAAAGGGACGTCGATGACCAAGGGATTTGGCACCCGGCACCTCGCCGCCGCAGCGATCAGCCGCAAGACGAACGCGATTGCCGCCTGCGTCAGCCAGTCGTCTGGCACCGTCCGCGTCTACCAGAATGGCGAGGAAGTCATGCACATCGAGCCATTAAACCGCCCGCACGTTTGGCAGCCATTTCGCCTCGAAGTTCTGGACAGCGAGCAACAGGATGAGAAAGGGGAGGGGGAGTGATACTCCGCTCCGCGTCATTTTTCCAAGGAAGTACGACTCATGCGTTGGCGAATCTATGCGATCGTGTTCGTCATCGCCGTGCTCATGCTCGTTTCGACCATCTTTGTCGGCTCGGCCATCGATGAGCAATTCGAAGGTCCAGAAGGTCTCGAGCGATTGCAGAGCTACGGCGACTGGGCTTGGCTGGTCGGCATCCTTCTGATCGTCGGCGATTTGATCCTGCCCGTGCCGGCCCCGGCCGTGATTACGCTTCTGGGAATGCTCTACGGCCCGTGGCTCGGCGGGCTAATCGGCGGCATTGGCACGCTCCTGGCCGGGTTGGTCGCTTATGGTGGTTGCAGGCTGCTCGGCGATCGCTTTGTGCGCTTCATTATCGGTGCAGCAAATCTGGGCCGACTGCAAAATTTCTTCGCGAAGCACGGCCTGTGGGCAATTGCTCTGACGCGCTGGATGCCGCTGTTGCCGGAAGCACTCTGTTGCTTGGCCGGCATGTCGCGGATGCGGTTTTGGCCGCTGTTCATCGCCCTGTGTTGTGGCAGCTTCCCGATGGGCTTTACGTTTGCAATTCTGGGGGAAACACTACGCGACCGGCCGATCGCGGGATTGTTGATCAGTGCGCTGATTCCGCTCTTGGTTTGGCCGCCCGTGCATTACTGGCTGAAGAGGAAAGGTTGACCCATGTGGCACGCCGCGGTGCGTCGTGCCACATTCACTTCTTCGCCGCCGCTGCGACCTTCAATGCCTTCTCAATCGACTGGCCTTTTACGGTTCCCGCTGCGAGTACGGTCTTGCCGCTGGGAGCCGTCCTCGTGGCCCGCAGTAACTCGTTGAGCGGTTTCAATTCCGGCTGGTCCTCCACGACCACGAGGAGTTGCAACCGAAGGAGTCCGATCGCGGCCCCGAGTAGGTCGCTCACCAACTGAGCGGTCGGTTCATCCGGCGTATTGATCGTCACCAAGAGGGAGACATCCTTGCCGATCGTCACGGCCGCAGTCGCCCAATCGACATTGGCAACCTGAGCCTGCAATTTCTCGTTCGGCAGCTTCAATTCGCCGAGTTTTCCCTTCACCCAAGCTCTGCCGAAGATCGGTGCGTTCGATTTGGCCGTCGCCAACAGGTCGGCCAGTTCCTTGCTGATGGCCGGCTTGCGTTTGCCTTCCGCTGCCGCGAATGCTGCCGTCAGGTCCTTCTCCGTGCCAGCGATCACCATCTTCGTGTCGTCAAGGACTGCGCCGAACATGGTATCGTGTTGCAGACTTCCGGGGAGCTTGAAAGCGGTCTTCTCGCCGACTTTGATGAGTGCAAGCTTTGCGGGATTCGCCTTGGAATAGGCCGCGATGGCATCTTCCACTTTCTTCACGTCCCATTTTCCTTCGAGCAAGGCGAAAGGCCTGGGATTGTCGGTCTTGTCGAGGTCCATGCCCACGGTCACGATCTCCAAGTCTTTCAGCGGATCGAGGCCCGTGGCTTCCACGGCGGCAGTGGCCTGCTTGCTCGAACCGAGCAACTCCTTGATGAGTTCCTTACCGATCTTCATCCCGAGTTCGGATTCGGCAATCTGGCGAACTTGCATGGTCACGACCACATCCGTGTCAGCCGGAAGATAGGCGGTCACATCGGCCGACCTGGCCAGGCTTGGCAAAACCAGGAGGGCAGAAAGAAGCAAGCAGCGCATGAGTGTCTTTCGGAGCGAGAGGTCGACTCCCTGTCATTGTTGCAAGTTGGTCAACCTTGTGTAGGGTCTCCGCTGAATGCGTTACTTTTCGAACGAGACGATGGCGGAGAAGAAGCGTTCCAGCTTCAGATATACCTCGTTCACAGCCTCAACGCCTTCGGGGTCAGGCGTTTCCCCGGGCAACAACAGGCGTTTTTCCTCAAGCACTGCTTCGACAATCTCGCTCTGGTAATCCATGAGATTCGCGGGCAATGCCGGGATGCGGCCATTGCGGTACAGCTTGGGATACTTCGTGGCCGGGAATGCTTTGGCGAGCAACTCGCAGTTGAAGAACTGTTCGAGTTGAACGAGCAACTCAGCGTCCGCACTCGAAAAGGCTGGGATGCGTGGTTCCCCGCGTTGAATCGGTTGCTGGCCGGGCCTGAACAGGTGGCTATCACGCAGAATGGCCAGGAACGGCATGGCGGGGGGAGAGGCCCCTTCGATCTTCAATTTGAATTCCGGCGGCTCACGCAGCGACGCAAACTCGTTCCCCATGACGAGAAGTGCCTGGCGCACGGCCAGCACCTTTTGTGGAGAAGGGCGATCTCCCGCGATTTGTTTCAGGCGGCTGCGATGCTCCTCGCTCACAAAGTGGTAGGCCATGCCCTCGCCTTGACCGGCTAGAAAGGCACGCACGTGCCCGATATCCAATAGGAGGCGAACATCCAGGCAATCCAGAGTCAACGCGTGGGCCTTGGTCTTGTCGGCCGGGTCCATCGCTGCCGTGGCCGTGCAGATCAGTTCGTTCAACTCATTCCGAATCGCCGGTTCGTCACTGCCGAGTTTTTCGACCAGCACATCGTACTCGCCGGGCTTCGGTGCCGTCGTCGGTTGATCGCGGAAAATCCAGACCGTCCCGGCTCCGATCCCCAACAGGACCAGACCGGCAACGATCGCGAGCGGTTGTGCGAGTTTTTTCTTGGGCTGGCCGCTCCGAGCTTTCGTCTCGGAAAAAACCGGCTTGCGAATGCTCTGGAACATGAATCACCTCCCCGAAACCGGAAGCACTGCGGATTTCACTTCACCCCATCCCGGCAGATTGGGTCGCGAGCGAACGCCCTGCCAGTCCACGCTGACCTTGGTGCCGCTTTCCGATTCGTCGGCCACGGTTAATGGGCCAAGTGGATCGACCATGAACAACTCGGTTCGCTGCCGGATGGATTCGGCCAACTCTTCGACGGGCGACGTCGGTCGCGTCGTTTTCACACGGTACGGAATGCGCCCGGCCGTGCCGGTAATGCCAGTGAGCGGAAAGCTCTCGCTCCACACACGGCCCGTCGAGGCGAACGTCGTTCGGGTGTAACTTTTGATCGGCTGGCCATCCTTGCCGGTGCCCAGGCCAATCTCGAGTTGATACTCGCGCGATTGCGTTCGCGGGCCCCATTCGATCTTCACAAGGGCCTTGGCCGGTTGCCCGTCTTTCACCCAGGTCCGGTAGTCGACCAGTTGCTGGACCTCGGCCAACATGCGACCCGAGGGTTCTACCAGTGATAAGTACGCGTTGATGTGTTGCTTCAGGCGATCGTCGGGAACCGGATCGGCTGCTGCCAGCGTGCGAATCTGCGAATAGTGATACTCGTCCTCGGCCGTGCGGACTTCGCCGCGAGAGCGGGCCGCCAATTCCGTCGCGATGCTGGCTCCAAGCAAACCCTTGACCGGCTCCGCGGCCGCAAACCCGGCGAGCCCCGCGTACGCATCCGCAAAGCGGTGTTCCTTGGACCGGCCGGCCGCCCATTCTTCGAGTCGCTTGCCGGCCAAGGTCGTGAAGTCCGTCCGCAACACGGCCAGGCCGGGCGGAGTTTCGAGCCCCCAGGCGGGCAAGTGCTTCGGCGATGTCGCCAGCAAGTCGGCCGCCGCGACCAGTTCGCCACGACCGACGCGTGCCTTGTACTCCGCCTCAAATTTCGCCCACTGATCGGGCTTGGCCGTCTCGCCGGCCGGCCTCTCGATGAACTTTTCGACGAGCTTCTCGACCGGCTTCTCGACGATCACCACTCGATCAATCGGTTTTTCGACGATCCGATCGACGGGCACTTCGACCAGCTTGGTGGCGCCGGCCGTGTAACTCGTTTCGGTGACCCGCTGCTGCCAGGTGCGATCGACTTGCGTGAGGTACAGGTACTTCGCACCAAGGAGAATCGCGACTGCCGTCCACGGGAACCACACGTACCACCTCAAGCCACGGCGTCGTGCCAGTATCGGCTCGGCCGGCTTCGGCAGCACCGCAAGTGCGTGACTCCGATCGACAGAGGCCGATACTTGAACCGGATCAATCACGCCGAGTAGAGCGGCTGATGTTGTCGAAATCTTCGGGCTTGGCGGAGCTGCCTTGGCGGCTACGATCACATCCGGAATTGGGTCGGGCAAGGCTTTCGCTTCAGCCACGACTTGCACGACGACCGCTGCGAGACCACTGACATGCACCGGTTCGCGTGCAGCCGGCAGCAAAGGCATTTCGATGACGACGCTGGATTCGGGAACCACGATGGGGCTTGGCTCGTCGTGCCTTGGTGATTCAACCGCTGAGGCAGAAGCACGAAGTGCAGGCGGTTCATCCTCGACGAAGGAAGAATCGTTGAAGAGCTTGGTCGATTCGTGTTCGCTGTGAATGTCTGCAGTGACTTGCTCTTCCTCTGGCGCTGTCGCCGAAATATACGCTTCACTGGGAGTTTCCGTCTCCGTCGCACCTGTCAGCAAATCTTCTTCGCGATGTGCTTCCTGCTCGTCAATCTGGCTGGCGATGGTTTCTTCTTCGCCTGGCGTCCCATCCTCCACCGACTGTTTTTCAGCATCGGCCTCGACCGTGCCTTGTACTTCAGGCTCGCTCTCCGTTGCTTCGGGGTCAGCCCATGGGCCAGTGCGCGGCAAGGCATCCCAACTCGGTTCGTGCCACTCGTCGAGTTCCGGGATTTCGACGACCGGCGAATGACCCTGGATCGACCAATCGACGGCCGCGACCGCATCGTTCAACACTTCCAGGCGTTCGCGTAGTTGTTCGAGCACATCGTCGCGCTCCTGGGACGACATGCGATCGACGTCGATGCCAGCCAGAACCAGGATTTCCGGGGCGGTCGTGCCGTTCGACTCATCGATCATTGGCAAACGAACGGCAAGGTAGTCGTCCCCTTCGACTTCTTCGACGTCTTGCTCCACTTCGCGAACCCGGCCGACGTAGTACGAGGCGACATCGGCATCGACCTCGCGGCTCGGCGGGGCCAGGTAGCGAGGCCCATGTCCGTTGGCGAACGGGGTTTCCGCAATCAATATGGGGCTGCGCATGGCCAATCCTCTGTGTACACGCGAACGTGTCGTTGTGGGCGAATAACCGGAAAAGCCCGCTGCGCCAAGGCGGACTTTGGAGGAAGGGCAAACGGGGGAAGATGTGGGCGATGAGGCAACCCGCTCGCCAACGACCACGAAACGATCTTTTTGCCCAGCATGACAAAACCTGACATTTCCTGCCACCCGAGCAACCGCGGTTTGTTCCACGAACATGGCAAAACCCTCCTGGGGCACCCGTGCCAATATGACCTGTAGTTTGGAGAGACCAAAACGAAAGAGCACTTTGGCAGAATTCTCGGGATTTTGAAAACTTCTCGCTGAAGGCGACAAGCTTGAGCCATCTTGACCCCGGAGGGGTCGTAGATCGTCGCGGAGACGAAAACGTTCAATCGTCCTGTGAATGCCCCTATCAGGGTCGGTCCAAATCATTCCGCTCAAGACGCTGACGGAATCGCTGCGAACCGCCATCACTACAGGCCAGCTTCCACCGCTACCCGTAAAAAACGCTTCAGCCGACTGAAGTGTTACGGACATTCAAGGTTGTTTAATGAAGCCGAACCAGCCGTTGCAGACGTGTAGCTCTTGCAGCCTCTGCCGCTCCTGAGCTGAGTCGTTCGGCCCCAAGAGTTGTCGTGATGGCAAGTGTGTCGTCGTCATGGCGTTTGATCGAGAACATTCTGCAAGAGCATGCTCACAGCATCTTCCGCGGGGTCATTTGGGCGCCCGTGCGAGTCGTCACCGGGAAGCGCTATACACAC
>SIAJ01000098.1 GCA_009691845.1 Gemmataceae bacterium | reverse complement strand
CCAGCACCGAGGCAGAAGAGGTACTGGTATTCGTAACCCTTCTCTTTCAGCACCTTCGCCATCCGGTGATTGGCTTCCACCCAGTCGTGCATTCCATCGCGCATCAAGTTGGGGTTGAGCGAATCCTTGTCGCCGACGGAGATGAAAATGCGGATCGGCTTCTTTGATTCTTTGGAGATCAGCGTTTCGTGGAAGCCCCACGCGCCGTCGGGATACTTGGCATCGAACGGCCATGCTTGGTTCACGAATGTGCCCGATGTCGTCAGGACACGGTGGTACAGATCGTTGCGGAACCAAGCCATGATCAGCGCTGCCGAACCGCCGGAACTGTTGCCCATTGCTGCACGACCGTCGGGGTCTTTGGTGAGCTTCACCTTGCAGTTGTTCTCCACCCGCGGCAGCACCTCGGCCTCAATGTAGTCGGCGAACACGCTGGACATATTGTCGTACTCTTTGCCACGCTGGTGCCCCTGGGCATCGCCACCGCCGTTGGCGATGTGAATGACGAGAATGGGGGGAATGCGCTTCTGGGCGATGAGGTTATCGAGGATGGTCTGCAAATTCGACTTGGGATTCTTGTTGAAGCCGGGGCCGTCGTGGACCAGCATAAACGGCGCTTCGGTTTCCGGTTTGTATTGCGCGGGAATGTAGACCGTGATCGTACGCTTGTAGTCGATGTTGTGGGTCTCGACGATCAGCGTCTTCGGGTTACTCGGATCCAGCTTTCCGAACTCCTTGCGAGCAATGCCCGGATTCATGAGCTTGGTTTCCTTCGAATCGATCACGAATTGCTCGACCTTCCCTTGTGGAACGCCGTCTACCACTTTGCGTTCCGGTGCCGTCACGTACTTCGGCCCGATCGCGAAATTGTCATAAGCAGCGAGCGGGGGGTTCTCGCCCTCTTTCAAAACCTTGAAAGGCGGGGCACCCTTGTCGTCGTACTTGCGTACCGGCTGCGCGACAGACGAACCGGAAAACGCAAGAGCTGTGCAGAGGATCATCAAGTAAAGCTTGTACATGTCACCCCTAGTGAAGTTGGGAATTTGCGGGTGCTCGGACGGCACCCGGGCGTGTAGTGCTAACCTATTCACCCGCTTCCACGTCGATCAGGGACCTGTAGTGCTGGATCGACACGGTCGATGCCGTTCGTTAGATTCGGAACACGAACTCGTTCGACACTAACAGGCTGTGGCAGAGTCCTTGCCGGATGAGTGATTCCTTGGCCTGCACGAGTGGGCTCAGTTCGGCGAGGAACTTCAACGCGTGGTCGTCCCTCAGGGCGTGCGACGCGAATTAGACCCGACTCAACGTTCCGCTGTATCCACCGAACGAATTGGTCTTGATGCCTAGCCGCTGCAAGATGGTGACGAACAGCTTTGCCAGCGGAAGTTCTTCCACTTCAACCTTGCCTTGCCAGCCAGCATCCGTGTCGATTCCTGCACCGGCCTGATTTTCATCATTTCCCTTGCCGAACTTGAGATACCGACCGTTTGTGAAGCCGAGGTTCTTACCACCGGCGGAAATAATCGGATAATTGCGTGAGAGGTGGAAACTACTGGAGGCAGAGCCGTGCATGGCGAACGTGTTGTCCAGCATATTGCCTTTGCCAGTCGGCTCTGGAGTATCCTTCAGTCGCTGCACGAAACGACCGAATTCTTCTGCCTGATAGCGATTATAGGTACCAAGGTTCTTCCAGCCGTTGGGCTTCTTGACCTCATGAGTCAGGCCATGAGCGGCACCAAGACCAACGGCGAGTGAGAGCAGATCGTGTGGGCCTTCGCCATTCTCTCGCCCCAACTGAAACGTCGCCACGCGGGTCGAATCGCTCAGGAAGGCAAGATAGATCAGTTCATACATCGTCTGGAAATAGAGTTTGGCTTCTTTGGGATCAGCATTCAGATGCAGGTTGCGGGTATCGACCTTAGGAATCGGCGTATCGATCCACTTTTGGGCCTTCGCGAGCTTCAACTCGGTATCGCGCACAGCGTCGAGATACTGCTTGAGGGTCTCTTGATCTTTGCTAGAAAGTTCGCGTGCCAGTGAGCGCGTATGGTCGACCAGGAGATCGAGGGCACTCTTGCTTCGTGCCAGTCTTGCGGCCGCGTCTTTGCCACTCGTCACGAAAAGCATGTCGAAGATTTCTTTTGGCTTATTCATTGCAGGGATCGGCCGTCCTTCACGATTGAAGGACTGGGTCTGGGCGCCACGCGGACCGCCAACACCACCATTCGTCGATATGACCAATGAAGAGTGTCGAGTGAAGTCTCCGGCGTACGCCGCATAGACCTGATCGAGGGAGATCGAATTCTGATACGGACCCGAACCGCCGATTGGCGCGCCCGTCAAATACTGATCGGCATTTGAATGGCCGTGGACCTGTCTTGCAACGGGATGCGACAACCCTGAATAAATTGTGATGTCATCGCGCAATGGTTGGAGCACATCGAGCACTTTCGTCAGTTCAAAATTCTTTTCGCCGCCCCGAGGGAACCAGCTCCAGTCCTTCCACGCCGGATCGGACTTGAGCGGGATGCCGACACCATCCGGATGGTAGACGCTGAGAAACCGCTTCGGAGTCTCGTCCGAACCTGGAGCGCCCGTGGCAAACGTTTCGAACCACGGCAGAGCCAGAGCCACCCCGGTACCACGAAGAAACGTTCGACGGCTCAGCGACATAGATTTGATATTCATCGTCTGTTCCTGACACTTACTTCGAGTTAAAGAGGTTACTGCTAACGATCAGGTGGATCAGGTCGCGCAGGCCGTCGCCACGTCGTCGGAACTGCGCGGTCAAGTTATCAAGTTCCGCGCGGTCGCCAAAAGTGAGTGGTCTGCCAAGTCCGTAGGCCGTCAACTTATGCACCATCGCCAGGGCAAATTGATCTTGTCGGTCCGTCAGCAGATATTGCTTCAGTCCATCCATCCCAGCCAGCGTCTGACGATTGAACAGTTCGGACGTCGCATCGACAGGCTTGTTTTTGATCTGCGTTCGGAAGAGTCCCAGGGCATCGTAGTTCTCAAACGCGATTCCCCACGGGTCGATTCTGGAGTGGCACGATGCACAGGCCGCCTTGTTCCGATGATCGGCGATCCGTTCTTTCAAAGTCATTTTGAGAATCTCCGGGTTAGTCAGGTCGACTTCCGGGACATCGGGCGGAGGTGGCGGCGGCGGATCGTGAAGGATGCGTTTCAACATCCAGACGCCCCGTTTCAGAGGATGAGAATCCTTGCCATCGGAGTTCATGGCGAGGATTGCAGCCCCCGTCAAAAGGCCGCCGCGATTCATTTGCGGAGTGATTGGCACGTTGCGGAAATGCGGGCCGTAAACCTTCGGAATCCCGTAGTGTGCCGCCAGCCGTTCGTTGACTACGGCATAATCCGAATGGATGAAGTCCATAATGCTGTGGTTGTGCTTGAGGACTTCCTCGAAGAAGGCGATTGGCTCTTCCTGGATCGCATCTTTCAATGGTCCAGCCGGGACATGCGTCACGCTGTTCAGGCCATCCAGACCCAACCATTGCTCGACGAAGTTCTGAGAGAAGCGTCTCGAACGCGGATCTGCCAGCATTCGTTTCACTTGATCCGCGAAAACCTCTGGCTTTCGGAGTTTTCCCTGCTCCGCGAGTTTCAGCAGTTCGTCGTCGGGAATACTCGACCACAAAAATATGGAGAGTCGGCTGGCCAACTCGAACTCATTGATCTTCGCTGGCAATTTCTTCTCGTCGGTCGTCGCTCGTTGTGTCAGGTAAAGGAACTCGGGCGTGGCCAGTGCAGTCGCCAGCACTTCCACCATGGCATCTTCGAAAGTTGAGAACTCCGGCCGATACTTCGCAAACAGGGCCATGAACTTGTCAACTTCCTGCGCGGTGACGGGGCGGCGCCAGACTCGTCTTAGGAATCGATTCAGCAACTCTCGGCCATATACGTTCTCGTCGCCCTTGTTCTTGCTCTCAATAAAAATGTCGGTGTGCGTTTTGGGGGGCCATTGCTCGTAGAACGGTGCACTGATTTCGATGTAGTCGATCAGGACTTTGAGACGCTCTTCCCCTCCGGTTGCATTGGACACATTGCGAATGTGCAGGAACTCATCCCGTCTTGGAAATGTCGTGGTGAGTTTCCGAAACGGGTTGCGTTGGATATCGCTCAGCGGGATATCAAAGTGAATAAATTCCGGTTTGTCGCCAGGTGCCGTCACCGGGATGTCACGTTGACTGATGACCTGCGTGAAATTGGCATCGTTGCTGGTGTGGGCACTAAGGCTCAGCCTCAAGCTAGCGTACTCGTCCGGGTTCATCGCCGAGCGCCCGGCTCGAATGCGAACTCGCATGATGCCATCGTCGGGAAGAAAGCGATCCAGATTCAGCTTCAGTTCGTTCTCTCCGGGAAGCACGAGCACGACGGGTGAAACAGCAGGAGTTTGTCCAGCAACCGCCCCGGCCTGAAGCTTCGCTGTTCCAGGGGAGAATTGAATTCCCATGCCGGTCTCGCGATTCAAGAGATGTTGTTGATTCTTGTACTTACCCTTGCTTGCACCGCTCGTCTCGAATGACTTGGCTTTCTTGCCAGCGTTATCCATCTCGTGCTGCATCGAGATGATGTAAGTTACAGGTTGAGGACGCGGACCGCTCACCGTCGCTCGTTTGAGAGCTTTCAGTGCGATCTCTCGGTAGGTCTCGAACTGCATGGCCGATATCTGCAGCAATTCCGAACTGTTCTTGAACCCGTCTTCCGTGGTCGATTCCGGCGGTAGTTTGTTCGCCAAGGGATAGGGCACGCCCAGCAAATCCTGCAGAGCATAGTCATATTCGTACTTCGTCAGCCGACGAAACGAGGAATGCTCCTTGCTGCTGCGTCGGACAAGAGACGCCTTGTTCAGTTCCACGCTGAGCCAATCCACAACGATCGCGCGATTGGTGTCGGAGAGCGCATAATCCGGCTCCTTGGCGGGGGGCATTTCCGATTTGCTCAGCGCGCTGTAAACCTCACGCCATTTTTCAACATCAGGACCGGTAAGCAGATCAGGATTCAGTTGATCGATTCGAAGTCTGCCCTTGGCTTTTTTGGGGCCGTGACATTCCACGCAGTTCTTGGTCAGAATCGACACCACCGACTTCTGAAAATCTGCGACGTTGGCCTTCGGGATCGCATCGCTGGTATCGGCCGCAGACTTGGTTTCTTTCAAGTATCGGGACTTGCTGCGACCTTGGTCTTTGGCCGCTTCCAAAGTGATGCGAGTCTCCTGGCCATCGGCTACGCGAATCACGCAGGCGATTCCGAGTGCTAGCAGAGTGGCGATCTTTAATGGCTTCATAGGTTAGCTTTTCGTCCTCAGCCAGCTTCGAACACGCACAATTCCAATCATCAATCTTTCTGGCATCACCTCAGAATTTATTCGCATCCCCCATGTAGTCTATCCCTTTTCTTTCTTCGCCACTAGGTGGATGTATTTCATCAGTCTCTCTCCTCGTCAAATTCGGAACACGAACTCGTTGGACGCTAATAGGCTGTGGCAGAGTTCTTGGCAGATGATCGATTCCTTGGCTTGCACGAGTGGGCTCAGTTCGGCGAGGAAATTCAACGCGTGGTCGCGTTCCTCATTTGTAATCGGGCGGTTGTAAACCGTGGGCCACAATTGAAGTGCGCCCCTGGCGTTGGCCCAGTAACTTACCATTACTGGGCCAAACAGGACAGGGCAGCGTCGGCCAGAAGGTACCGGTTCAACTGGGCAACTGCTTCGAGCGTCCGACCGCATTGCCCAGCGGGCACATCCCATGGTGCTCGCCCTTTAACTCGGCCGATGTGCCTGTCGTTCAATCAACGAATCACGACCTTCAAACTGATTTCCGCATCTTAACACAGGACAACTACCGCTGCCTGCCTGACCGTGGCCCGCATGTCAACGAAGTGTGCTTCGACGCGTCCCAGGGGTAGTACGCCGTCCCCGAGGCCAGGCCGCCGTGACCCTCCTCCGTGTTTCAAATTGATTTGTCACCTAATCTTCAGAAACGACAAATCACTTTGCCGGAGTCAAGACGAAGTGCAGCGTCTTCGGCTTGGCGGCGTCGCGGATCTTGGCGTCCGCCGCCTCTACCTGCTTCGTCAACTCAACCAGCGCGGCCTTCGCGGCGGCCGGGTCGGGCTTCGGGGCGTCCTTCTTGGGCGGGGCGTCCTTCCCGGCCGCCGTCTTGGACAACGCCCGCCACTTGCTCACCAGGCTCTCCTTGGCGGACACTGCGGCCAGCACCTTTGACCCCTGGTCGGCGATCGGGTTCGGGGTCTTCGCCTTCGGGTCGGCGGGCAGGTTCGTCAGGTTCACCCCGTCGGACAGAGCCTTCGCGGACAGGGTCCCGCACACGGCCCCGTTGATTGTCAGCGTGTAGCCGGTCCCCGTCAACCCAGTCACCTTAAGCGTGTACTTGCTCAGCTCGAGTACGTCCGGGGCAATCGGCAGAATCACCCGAGCGTTGTCCGGAATCGGGAACGGCAGCGTCTCGTCCAACCGGTCGAACGACAGGGTGCCTCCGTCGGCCTTCGCGAGGGTGATCGCGCATCCCTTCGCAGCCGTCACGGTCCCGGCCGCGTCGAGCGTCGCCTCGCTCACGAACCCCTCTGCCCCCAGCGCCTTCAGCAGTGAAGCCGCCATCATCAGTTGGCCCGGGGACCCGGGGTGAACCGCGTCGCCCGTCAAATTCACGCCCTTCGTGTCCTGCTTGTTCTGCGCCCACACCTCGACGAGCGCGTGGAACTGGTCGGCGTAGGGGATCTTTTCATTCTCGGCGAACGTCTTGAGGGCGGTCGCGTACTCGTCCAGCCGAGCGTTCCGCATGGCGAACTTGCCGGCCCCGAGTCCGTCATTCACCGGGCTGGCGGACAGGATCACCGGCCGCGCTCCGGCCGCCTTGATGCGAGCGACCATCGTGCCCATATTCGAGACGAACTTGTCAGTCGCGGTGCCGCCGGCGTCGTTCATGCCCAATTCGACCGACACCACGGTTGGCTTCCACCCGGCCACGTCGTAATCGAAGCGAGCGAGCGTGCTGGGGATGGTATGGCCACCGACGCCGCTGTTGCGGAACGCGAACGTCAGCTTCGGGTAGCGGGCGTAGCAGAACGCCTCAATGTAGTTCGAGTGCAGGTGCTGGGCGGTGATGCTGTCCCCGGCCATTACCCACACGTCCCCTTCCTTGAGTGGGAACGCGACCGGGTCGGCAGCGGGAAGCGGGAGGGCGAAAGAGATGGCGAGCAACGCGGCGGACAGGAGTCGGCGGAACATGGTGGAGAACTCCGAGTAAGGATGGGCGCGACACGGGGCATGAAATACATCTTAACCACGGCCGGGGGCAGGGGCCATTGGGCGACTAGATCTCCAGGCTCGACCGCCGCAGGCAAATCTCCTGCTCATTCCCCACGCTTAATTCTCGAGCTATTCGCGTCACTAACAGTGGAGGACCCGAGCGGTCTGCCAGATCGATTTCCCCGAAACCCTTTCCCGGAGGCGCCACGTCCAAATGGGTGACGATCGAAGAAGTTCACATTTCGTTTGAGGTCCCGAAAGAGTCTGCCAACTCGAAGCAGGTCCTGCGAGTCCTAACCAGTCGGTTATTCCTGAATCGCTTGCGGATACATATCCGTGAGGTGGTCGAGCGATATCCCTCGCCGCGATCCATTCGAGTTGTCATTTCGCGTGACCAAAATCTTGAGCCCCTCCCTTTTTTTAAACACCATCAACAGGAGGTCCTTCAATGCGGCCATCCGAAGTTGCGAAGTGTCTCGCCTCGCTTATTCCCGCGCGGCGGCCAATTTATCTGTGGGGTCCCCCAGGTATCGGCAAATCGAGTGTGGTTCGCCAATCGGCCCAGACATTGAGCCTGGGCCTCGTTGATGTCCGTGCCACTTTGCTCGACCCGGGCTGTCGTTTTCTGGTCCATCGCCGAATGGACCGATCGCACTCGATTGGCTGCCAACCTCAGGGAGCTGGATTTGCAGGCATTGGTGCCTGATCCACGGCCGGCACCGGCAATGTTGTTCGCTTCGTCCAGATCGTCCGTCTTCATGGACAACGTATGGCGGCGTCCCGAATGATAAAAAATGACTCGGAAACGGTTGTTCCGGCGTTCAATCGTAGCCATGACACGCTCCTCGGTTCGTAGGGTACCGAGCGATGGCGGTTCGACCAGCGACGTATCTCCACTTGCCCGCACTACACCAACACAACGCCAATGACCTTCCCAAAATCTTCCCAATTCCCGACGATCGCCGAGCTAGGGAATGAAAAAAGGGTCTGCGGTATTGCCGCAAACCTTTACGCTACTTAAAGTGCCGAGGACAGGAGTTGAACCTGCACACCCTTGCGAGTACTAGCTCCTGAGGCTATTTAGGGCCCCGTTCGCATCCCCTTTTCAATCCACCACTTAGATCAATCAACCCGTTGCGTCATAACACGTTCCGGCAAGGCGTGTCATGTCGTTATGTAGCAATAATATCGTATGAAATAGTGCAAAATGGAGGCACCTATGAGGCACCTTTTGAGGTCATGGTTTCCGACTTCTTCCTAGTCCTTTTCACATTTGGTGTTGTTCGATCCCTCTGCTCCTTCGCGAGAATGAGCGTCGCCCGTTCACGAGCTTCCTGCAACGCTTCTTGGCCTCGGAGGCCAGCGCGAATAATAGGGATAAACTTCGCCCCAATGTTTTCTCCGAATCGCGCACGGTCATTTAGGGCATAACGGACACGACAAGCGTTTCACGATCGGCTTGCGTCATCCCACGGAATAATATGCCCCAGGGGATGACGCATCAACGTAATTGTGTCTACCAGATCATGGCCTTCGTCTTCTCGTTCGGGTTGCTGGGTAGCGGCCAGTCATTCAGTCCCGCCCACCAGTCCGCCTCAAAAACTGCTAGCGCAATCCGTATGGGCTTTCCTCGGGTCGACTTGCATGCTGCCCGCGCCGACTCTTCTGCGGCCCAAGCCAAATCCCGTGCTGCCCACACCGAATTGCCTGCTGCCAACGCTGAAACACTTGCTGCCCAAGTCGATTCGCCTACTGCCCAAGCCGACTCGCTTGCGGCCCGCGCCGAATGACCTGCTGCCGGCGCCGACTTGACTACTGCCAACGCCGACTGGACTGCCGCCGACGCCGAATTCCTTGCTGCGTCGATTGCCGCCAAAGGCAGCACGCCCATTCCGGCGAGTTCCACCTCGCTTGCGGCCCGCGCCGAATGACCTGCTGCCGGCGCCGACTTGACTACTGCCAACGCCGACTGGACTGCCGCCGACGCCGAATTCCTTGCTGCGTCGATTGCCGCCGCAGGCAGCACGCCCATTCCGGCGAGCTCCACGGCGAGCCACGCTCCGTCGATCTGTGACTTGAGTGCGTCAGCGTCGGCGTAATAAGGTCGGATGGAGTCGTAGTCGACCGGATGCAACCGTTCTTGCCACCAATGCACCGCCACCGTAGCCAATACGCACGCGGATTGCCCGTGCAAATTGAACAATTGCTTGGCCGCCGCGTTGAGATCGGAAAGCTTGACTCTCTTTTTCCCTGGCTTAATCTTCGGCACAGACTTCTCTCGGGCCTTTACCCACCAACGCACGAGGACCGCGTTCTCGTTGTGCTCGTCCAGCCAGTCGGCGTAAATGAGAAGAGGCGCGTCGTCGGTGGGATCGTGCCATATCGCTTCGAGGAACGGGCGTTTATCGTCCGAGATATGCCTGGCGCCGGGCAAGGGAGCGAGTTGCGGAGTAGCTACCGGCAGCGTTGCCGCGTCGCCGAGTGTTGGCAGGCTCAAGAGTCTATCCTCCCGATTTTTTTCGTAGACACTTTCGACCGGACTCGACTCGATTTTGATGGCGTCGATGTCCTTCAGGATTCCATGCGTGAAGATGCTCGCCCACTTATCACGAGCGGCCAGAGTCTCGAAGGCTTTCGTGAACTGGGCGTGGATGACGGCTACTGGCTCCTCCCCGTAGCACAGATTATTCACGCCCATCGCCTGGATCGTGGCGGCCTCGAGTCTAGGTAGTTTCGCGATGCCGCGATGGATCGAGCTATCAACGTCCGGTCGATGCCGCCGATGGCTCGCCAGGCCATCTCCCAGGCTTCGACCGCCGAGAGCTTGGTTATCTGGCCTCGCTGAGACTCAGCCGCCGCCATGATTTCCGAACCCCTCGGGGAAGGGCCCACGAACACTATACCCTTACGCTCCCCCGGCGAGTATCCGGGCTAGGGCTTGCTGTTCTTCGGGCGTCGGAGAGCATGCCAGCTTCAGCAGTAGGAACAGCGGGAGACGTGTCCGACGCAACTGCACCGGAATCTGCACCACTTGGAAGCGGAATTGGCGTATTCCCGCAGGTTACGTTGCCGGTTGGATTCGAACGTCCGCTACGTTTTGTTTCGCCTTTTGCCACGTTTCTTTTGCTCTTCTCCCTTTTTGAATCTGAGGTATGCGAGATAATTTAGGTTGCCCTGGATGCTGTCGATGTTCGAGGACGCATAGGCGAGAAAAAATTCATGAATGGTAGCCTTGAGCTGGTGCAAATCCTCGGCCAGCTTCAGAACGAGTGGGAGGCGCTCAATATTGGCATTTTCAAAATCCTCCCACCACGTGCGGGCCGAGCCTGTGGTGTTCGCCCAGTCCAGGTCGGCCTTCACCTGCTCGATCTGGTTGCGGAGCTCGTCGACGGTCATGTTCATCGGGTCGGCAGAACCACCCGGCGGGCTGACGTGAGAGTGTCGGGTGAGGGGTTGCTGGCGCAGCCGCGGCGGCCGTGGCTTCCGGTCGGCCTCCGCCAAGATCGCGGCCAACTCGCTTATCGCATAGGCCGGTCGGATCCACGCCTGGAATGGTGGTAGGTCTGGCATGAAGACCGTAGCAGCTCGGCCCAGTCCCGCAATCGCCGGGCCAAGCCGTATCTCGTCCGGCAAGAAAAGTGGCCTGGGAACTGGAACGACCGTTCGCGCCGTGACCCGGAAGCCATCACCGAACTCTTCATACTCGCGCGTCTCGTGGACTGCCTCGACAGTACATATGCCCGATTCCTCCGATGCCCCCATTCTCTCCGTCTACGCAGAAAAAACTAGAAGGGGTGATTTGCAGGCGAACCAACTTCTTCCCTTCCTCCGCCTCGATCACCAGTTCCAGCGTATAGGTGGTGAGAGTTTCGCTGTGCGTGGCGTCGCCCTTCGGGCGTGGCATGTGGGCCGTCTTCAGCATTGAATATATTCGATCTTCGTATGCAAACAGCATGGATGTGGATCAATATCTGCATAGTGTCGCTCGACGAACTGTCCGAACGGTACAACAATAGATAGCTTCAGTACCGGAGTTTCCTTATGATCCGAATTGCTATCGCCGTGGCCGCGATCTTGCTCGCGGTGAGCCCTGTTGCGGTCGCCGAACGCCCAAACGTCCTCGTCATCCTGACCGACGACATGCGCTGGGACGCATTTGGGGCGGTGCAGAAGGAGCAAGGGAAAGCGGCACTCTTCCCGTGGTTCAAGACCCCAAACCTCGATCGCCTCGCCTCTGAAGGCGTGCGATTCGCCAACGTCTTTTGCACAACTTCGCTGTGCTCGCCCAGTCGAGCGTCATTTCTCAGCGGCCAGTACGCCCACCGACACAAGGTACTGAACAACTTCACCGACTTCCCGAACGACCTGCCTTCATACCCGGCCGGCCTGCGTGCTGCTGGGTACGAGACCGCGTACATCGGGAAGTGGCACATGGGAGAGGACGACGACCGGAAGCGGCCTGGCTTCGACTTCTGGATGAGTCACAAGGGCCAGGGGAACTACTTCGACACCGAATTCAACGTTGAGGGCAATCGCAAGGTCGTGAAGGGGTATTACACGACCGTGGCGACAGACGCGGCCGTGGACTGGATGAAACGGAAACGCGAGAAGCCGTGGCTCCTGGTTCTCGGCCACAAGGCCCCGCATGGCGGTCCGATTGTTCCAGAGCCGAAGTACGAGAAGGCGTTCGACAGGGAAACCATCAAGAAGCCCGCGAACGCGGACGACTACAAGGCATCGGGTGGGAAACCGAAGTGGCTGGAGGAGTCTTTTCCGACCTGGCACGGTCTGGGCGGCCCGTTGTACGGCCAGAAGGAGTATGGCAAGTTTATTCGGGCCTACCTCGGCACGATTGCGTCCGTGGATGACAGCGTCGGTCGCCTGTACCAGGCCTTGAAGGATTCAGGCGAGTTGGACCGCACGCTTATCGTGTTCACCAGCGACAATGGTTTCGCTATCGGGGATCACGGCCGGGTTGATAAGAGAACGGCCTATGAAGAAAGCCTTCGCATTCCGATGCTCGTTCGATTTCCGCCATTGGCAAAGGCCGGCACGGTCATCAACGAAATGATGCTATCGCTCGACCTCGCTCCGACGCTTCTGGACGTATGCGGAGCCAAGTCACTGCCAAATCCGGACGGACGCTCGTGGAAACCGCTGCTGGCCGGCAATGCAACAGGCTGGCGGTCGGCTTTCTTCTACCAGTACAACTACGAATCGCAGTTCCCGTATACCCCGAACGTCCGGGCGGTGCGAACGCCCGACTGGAAGTACATTCGCTACCCACACGGAGACGGAACGCCCGATCGACATGCGTCCGAGTTGTACGATCTCAAGGCTGACCCGCTGGAGATGAAGAATCTGGCTACTGAGCCGGCTCATTCTGCTCGGGTCAAGCAACTCCGGGAATTGCTCGACAGCCAGATGAAAGCCCACGATGCTCTTCCGGACCGCATGCCGATCGACGAGGGCATCAAGAACGTGCTTCCGAAGTTCTGACAGCTCAATCTGCTCCGTGGTCGCGAGGCTCACTCACGACGTAACGGACTCGTCGCGAAGTCGAGGACTAAAATCGATCGTAACGGGAACAGTACATGGTGGCAGGTCATGTTGGCCAAGAACGTCGCGTTGAATTCGTCGATGGACGATCCTTGGCCCGAGACCTCCGCGGCGAACCACGCCGTCTCGTATGAGAATCGGAGCTTTGCCCGTACTTCGTCTCATACGTAGCCTTCGAGTCCGGCGGAGTAAGCAAGGCTAACCAACTTCTGCTTGCCCATCCCGCTGCTCGCTGAGTTATTTGATTCCAAGTATTGGATTGCCCGAACCCATGTCTTCGATGACAATGGCCCCATCGCTTTTGGGAGCCGCCCGTGCATCTACTTTGTCCCCACTGCAAGAACCCAATCGAGTTGGTGAAAATCGACCCGCGGGCGGAGATCACATGCACTGCCTGTGGCTCCAGCTTTAACATCGACGATTCCACCACGACGGGCTGGACACCAGGCGGCACGACCGTTGGTCGGTTCAAGTTAGTGCAAGAGGTCGGCCACGGTGGGTTCGGGACGGTATTCAAAGCACACGATCCTGAACTCGACCGGACAGTGGCGGTCAAGGTGCCGCGGCGAGGAAACATCGGCGACGCTGCCGCGAATGTCGATCGATTCCTTCGCGAGGCCCGTAGTGTCGCTCAGCTTCGGCACGCCAACATCGTCAGCATTCACGAAGTAGGCCTACTCGACGGCACTCCCTACCTGGTTAGCGATTTCATTGAGGGAGTGACACTGACCGATCTGCTCACGGCACGTCGGCCGGCCCCGCGTGAAACGGCTAAACTCATCGCGGAAGTCGCCGACGCTCTGCACCACGCTCATCAACAGGGCGTTGTTCATCGCGACGTAAAGCCATCGAACATCATGATTCGCCCGGATGGCCTGCCGGTTGTAATGGACTTCGGCCTTGCCAAACGTGACGCAGGCGAGATCACGATGACGATGGACGGTCAAGTCTTAGGCACACCAGCTTACATGAGCCCGGAGCAAGCTCGTGGCGAAGGACACCGTGTTGATGGCCGCAGTGACATCTACAGCCTTGGGGTGATCCTCTATCTATTGTTGGCCGGCGAATTGCCGTTTCGCGGCAACAACCGAATGCTGTTGCACCAAGTGCTGCACGACGAGCCGAAGCAACCGCGATCGCTGAACGACAAGATCCCACGAGACCTGGAAACAATCACTCTTAAGGCGATGGCGAAGGAGCCAGCGAAACGCTATGACACAGCGGCCATCCCGCGAGTAACACACGGAGTAGACATTCGTCGTGTGTCCCTGAAGAACCATTTTCTGGCTGGTGTCGATGGGAACTAGCGGCGGGACCAAGGACCGTAACCAGGTGAACCCCGGCGTCGACCGCTCCTTGTTCGAGTGCCAGTATTCCAGGAGCGTCGAGAGGGGCCAGCTTTCGATCTCCCACGGAAGCGGCCCGGTCTCGGTTCGTTCCGACAGATCGTAATGCCCCGCCGCTTCCGGCGAGTCGTACCACCAGCACGAATTCCACAGACACTGAAAAAAGGTGGTCGGATGCCGGTCAATGAAATGCACATCCCGGCGAATCGCTTCGTCGAGGAGTTTGAGGATGCGATAACGCCGATGCTCGCGTGCCATCGCGGAGAGGGCGTCGGCGAAGTCTTGAACCAGGGGGAAGATCATGGCAGTGCGTCGAGCGAGAAAACCTTTATCGTGCAGCCACGCTTAGCTTACCCATAACCTGCGAAAGGATCAGCTAGGATCTCCGCCTCATTTCACCCGAAGCAATTCGACCCCTTATCGCCATTTCCCCCCCCCGCCATCCTATCCCTCTGCGACGTGCTCGGTCGACTCGTCGCCCGGGCAGCCGGAGCGAACCTGGCCGATCTGCAGCCTGATACGTGGGCGTAAACGCCCGGCGAGATGCTGCGACGGGCCGATTGACGCTCTCCGTCGGTCACTTCTTTACCCGCGGCGGCTGGGCGAGTTCGGGCTTCGCGGCCGGCGGCGGTCCCAACTATTTCACTTTCTCCTCCGCCTTCTTCAGGACTGCCGCCACGTCGGACCACAGTTGGGTGAATGTCTTCTGCTCCTCCGGCGAAAGTTTGGCCAGGTTCGTCACGTCGCGGAGGCCGGCCAGGTCGCGGTCCTGCTGCCAATGGAGCATCTTCTGCCGCACCGCGGTGCGGTCGGTGGGCCTGAGTAGGCGGGCTATTTCGGACATGAAATCGGATTACCCGTTCGAGAGTCGAGGAGCTATCAGGAATAGCTCCCTCGACTCTAGCCGTCGGACGGCTACGATTCATCGGCACGGTTCTGACTTTGCCAGTCACTTCATCGGGCCAGATTTCTTGATGTCGGCCAGCAGATAAAGTGCCCCCTCGGTCCGCACGACCAGGCCGCCGCCCGCCGCCGCGGGCGTCGCTTGGATGCGACCATCGAGTTCGTTTCGGCCGACCTCTACGAACTCGTCCGTCGCCTTGAAGATCACCGCCTTCCCATCGTCCGCAAAAGCATACACCTTGTCTCCCCGAACCAGAGGTGAGGCGGTGTAGGTGCCCGTCAACCGTTCGTTCCACTTCGGCTTTCCGGTTTTGGCGTCCAGACAAGTTGCTGTCCCTTGGTCTGAAACCATGAACAGCAGATTCCCGACAACCACGGGCGAGGGGACATTCGGAACCCCCTTCTTGTAACGCCACTCCACGTGGGTGGCGGTCACGTCCCCACGACCGTCAGGGCGGATTGCCATCAATTCATGGGCGAAGTACCCGCTGGACACGTAAACCAGTCCGTTTGCAAACACCGGCCGGGGGACGTTCGAGAACCCAGTGTAGGTGACCCGCCAGAGTTCCTTGCCGGAGTTCGGATCGTAACTGTAAACGCACTGCGCTCCTGGGCTCACTAGCTGATCTTGATCATCGAGAGTGATGACCAGTGGGGTCGAAAACGCCCTTCGCTCGTTGGCCGGCCTCTTGGCGGCCGCCGTCCGATCGGTCTTCCACTTTTCTTTGCCTGTCGCGGCGTCTAGCGCAACGACAAACTGGGCGTCTGCTCCGTCGCACGGGAGGATGACGAGATTCTTGTAAGGAATCGGAGAACTGCCCGGCCCAGTCTCATAGGCCACCTTCAGTGAGTCGTTCTTCCATCGCACCTTACCAGTGGTTGCATCCACGCATCCCACTCCGTCGCTGCCGAAGGAAGCGATCACCAAGTCGCCGACGACGGCCGGTGTCGGGGACGCCGGGGTGTTCCGGGCGTGAAGCGGAGGAGGCTTGGCAACCGTGAACAGTTCGACGTCGTGTTCAACTTTGCCTGAGTGCAGATCCACGCCGACCATGCGGAGGCTCAGACCGCCGTTGGGGTTGGGAACGGCGGTAGTCACCCACACCTTCCCTCCAGCGACAACTGGGGACGACCAGCCTTTACCCGCGAGTGGGGTCTTCCACGCAACGTTCTTTGCCTCGCCCCAGGCGATCGGGAGATCGACATCGACGAGCCCTTGCCCGCCCGGACCGCGGAACTGAGGCCAGAGTGACGTGTTCCTGATGGGGTCGGCAGCAATCGTCGACCCGGCGACCGCCGCCGTGCACGCGAGCATCGTCAAATAGCCTTTCACAGTAGCCCTTTCCGTTGGTTGTCCGATCCTTGTAGTCGTCAGTTCGATGTCAACTTTAGCGGGGCATCACGCTGTGCAAAGCACCAACTGATACGTCATTTCCGATCGGGAAAGCCCGTTGCAAACAGCCGTCTCACAGTATCCAAGAAGCAACACCATGGAGAGACACCAATTCATTCTGTAACTGGCAGGTTTCGCATTGCCGACAGGACGCGGGTCGAACTGCGTAGGTTGAGTATCCCCGACGGTAGACGGCTGCTCAAGAGAAATCCGGAGAATTCATTCGCAGGTCGAGAACGCAGTAGAATTTGTGCCGCGTGGCCGTCATGGTAGCTTAGCCGAACATTCGGCCTGGAGTTCCAAGCCTATTGCCGTGGTACGGCACGGCCCAGGCAGATGCGGAAGCCGTCGCGGGAGTCGGAATAGCTCGGCCCGCCAATCCCCAGCCGCACCGCACATCGGGCGTTGCCGGGCACATCGAAGTAGTTTCCGCCACGGCACACGGGGCGGGATACGGTGCGCTTTTCGGCATTTTCATAGTGGATCTCTTCGTGTCCACCTTTCGGATCGAAGTGATCGATGACGAACTCCCACACGCCGCCGCACATGTCGGCTAGGCCGAAGCCATTGCGGCCCTTCTCGCAGTAGTGGTCCACGGGCGAGACGAACGCAAAGCCATCGCTCCAGGGCGCTTTCCCCAGCGGCCAAGTTCTCTTGCGACCCGGAAGAAAATCAATCGCAGAGATATTCAACCGGCCTTCACCTTGCTCGAGTTCGCTGCCCCACCAGAAGTAGTGGCTCTCCTTGCTGCCGCCGCGACAGCCGTACTCCCACTCGGCTTCCGTGGGCAGACGATATTCGAGGCCCTCCGGCAACCGGCCTGCTTTACGTTCCCGCTCGGTCAGCCATCGGCAGAATGCGTTCATGTCGTTGTAACTCACGCACACCACGGGGAAGACATCCCGGTTCGGGAAAGCCCAGTT
>SIAJ01000097.1 GCA_009691845.1 Gemmataceae bacterium | reverse complement strand
TTAGCAAAGCCGTGCTTTCGACCACTCAGCCACCTCTCCAATACTCAACTCACCCTTGGGTATTCTGCCTGACACCGTTCGACGACTGGCGAATTTCCGATCTAAGGATCATGCACCCAGAGGATTCATCATGGCGAATTGTCGGCGGATCGTCAAGTTTCCCTTGTCCTTCATTCAGCCGGGGGATCCGTCCTCTCTGCGATCGTGCAGCAAATTACATCGCGCGTGAAATGAAGATCCGCGCGGCAAGAGCACGCTTGGAGACCTGGAGGTGTCAAATCGGGAGATACGCGGCTATTTCTTGCCGAAGCAGTACAGATTATCCCAGGTGCGAATGTAAATCCGCCCATCTGCGATTGCCGGCGAGGCGTAGACCTTTTCCTTCAGATCGTTGGTTGCGAGGAGCTTGAATTCCTTGCCCGCCTGCACGACCGAGCCCATTCCTTCGCGACCAATTACGTAAATTTTTCCATCGGCTGCCACCATATTACCGCGATAGGTCTGCTTCGGAAGATCCTTGCGATAGATTTGAGCGCCAGTCTTGGCGTCGAGGGCCGTCAGCGGGCCATTATCCAGCAGGTACACGATTCCGTCCACCAACAGCGGTGACACCACATCGGGTGTGGATTTATGTCGCCAGATCTCGGCCTTGTTGTCCGGGTTGATAGTTCCTTGCGCACCGACGGGGTTGATCGCGACGACTGGGCCGCTTTTGCAAGATGGGACCACGATCAGGTTCGAGGTTACAAGCGGGGATGACACAAATCGCCAGGCACCGTTTGTCGTTGGGTTCAGTCCGGCGACACGCCAGACCTCCTTCCCATCCTCGAGGTGATGAGCCGTGCAATAGTCGTTGCCATGGGTGACGAGCAACGGCCCGCCTTCACCCTCCCACATAAACGCGGACGAATAGGTATCTGGGCTTTCACCTTTTCCGTATCCGGGGCGTTGAACTTTCCACAGTTCCTTGCCTGTTCCCGCTTCGAGTGCCACAACCATCTGAGCATTGCGATGCATGACCTGCAAGAAGAGCCGGTCCTTATGAAGCACAGGAGTCCAGTGAATGCCAAACTGAATGCCGAACTTGCCGTATTTTCCAATATCCACATCCCAGACGGGCTTGCCCGCGACGGTGAAACACACAAGTTTGCCGCTTCCAGCAAAAGCCCATACATGTTTCCCATCGGTCGAACACGAGGCGGAGGCACTGTTCCCTTCGCCGCCCCGGCCGGAGTTGCCTGTGCTAGTGGTCGTGAACTTCTCCTTCCAACGCTGTTTGCCGTCGATGCCGATACACATCAAGACAACGTCGGCATCGTCCATATCGGTGAGGAAAATTTGGTCGCCCCAGATGCAGGGAGTCGAAGAACCCTGGCCGGGCATTTTGAATTTCCAGACCACATTCTTATCCGGTCCCCATTCCACGGGGACATCCTTGGCAGGGCTGACGCCATCGTTCTTCGGCCCTCGCCATTGCGGCCAGACCGAGTCCGCGCCTTCGACCACGCAGGGCGAAGCGAAACTCAAAAGCAAAGCCACAACTGGGAGGTAAATCAGATTTCGGCAGTTCATGCGACAGGTTCCAGTGGAGGGAACTGAACTAGGCGGGATTAGTGGAAGGCTAGCAACTTGCCGTGCCTTGAGCAACCTCTTCGTTCAAGTGGAGCCATCACGCAGGCCATGAAACCTATTTTTTGCTTCACTTGGAGGTTCGATAGGACCGTCATCACAAAATCTAGCCTCGCGAAACAGTCGCCTCATGATTCCGCAATCGGATCACGGGCACCAATCCTGCTGCTGTTCCAAAACTCATGGTTGGGCTCGACTATCTCGTGTTGAAGCCGGTGTAGGAGTCCCGAATTATTTCCTGGCATCTCCCATCGTGTCGGCCAATTGGTTGCGGAGAGATTCCGAGCTAAAGAACAACAAGACCTGACAATTTTTACTCACTCCACCAGCAACGCGGCAAACCCGTCGCGACCCCGAACGGTGTTCAGGTCGGTGCTGGTTTTCAGCTTCTCGCGGTTCACTTCCAACTTGAAGTGGCCACGATCCGCTGCCTTTTGCAGTTGGCCCAGTGCTTTGACCGCGTAGGACTCGATCAGTTTGGCCCGATCATCGGAAGCGAGAGCAGAATTTTTCTCGGCACCCGTGGCCGCGAGAGCATCGGCGCAGCCGAGGCGATAGCGAGCCTCGACGGCTGTTTTCGCTCCGGGAGCCAAGGCGTCGGCTTCGGTTTCCGCACGAACGTATTCGTTCACGCGACCAAGTGCCAGTGCCCGGTTGAGTCGAGCCCAAACGAGATCGCCCCCTTGAGACTGTGCGACCGCATGCTCCCAATCGCCCAAGGCATCTGCATGACGGCTCAGTTCTGCGAATGTCTCAGCCCGTTTTTCATCGGCCATTCGCAATTCCGTGAAGGCATCGCGAGTCTTGCCGCGATCGGCCACCCCAGACTCCAGAGCATTGAGAGTATCGTGAAACCTGGCCAAGACGGCATCTCCGGCGGGTTAGTGGTGACTGCCCCCACCGGGCCCGCGATTCAGTCTATCCAGGGGCCGATCCGTTCGACTCTGATTCAACCGTGGGTCGGTTTCTTTGTGAGTGAAGGCGACGTCTTCGCAATGGGATTTTCGTCCGTCGCAATCCCGACCGATGGGCGAGACACTTCAATCCTGTTCAACGACCTCAGCGTTGGCGTTGTCGTCTATCGATCGCCAACCGACTTCATCAGTTACATTGCCCCAATGGCGGAAGCGCATCTGACGACGCCGCTCGACAATCGTGGGGATCATGCTCTACTGTCGGTCCCCGATCTCTTGGTTCTGACTGGCGGGGTTCAGTTCGGCTTCGGCCCAGCCAGCCTAGCCTTGGGTATGGCGACACCGGTCACGGGCCCGCGCATTTACAAATACGAAGCGTTTGCGCAGTTGAAGTTCCGGTACTGAGACGGGCAGTGCGTGATGCCAGGGACTGCCTATTCATTTGTGGAATGGAAACCTGGCGTGCCGAGGAGCAGTGGCCGAACTCGTCAAAGTGCGGCTACGCTTCAGCGGCTTACTTCACCTTTCCCCCCGGTACCTTGCCCAAACCCTCGAACAGATGCACCAGCGACACCATTAGTTTTTTCCAATCGCCTTCGTGCAGGCTCTCATTTGGAGCGTGGGCGTTGCTGGCAGGGTCTTCGATGCCGAGCAACAGCGCGGGAGCACCGCCGAACAATTCCGCGAGTGGGCCAACGAAACCAATGGTGCCGCCGCAACCGATGGCAATTGGGTCGCGATCGAAGCCCATACGAAGTCCCCCCATCGCGGCCTCGAAAGCGGGGCCGTTGGGGTCGGTCATCCACCAATTCACTGGGCCCGCGACTTCGGTTACGTTGACCTTCACTCCCCATGGCGGGTTGGCCGTGAGAAACGCCTTCAGTTGTTGGAACACCTCGGCCGGCTGCTGGTCGGGAACGATTCGGCAACTGACCAAGGCTTTCGCTGAAGGCAATACCTGATTCGAGGCACTCTTGATCGAGCTTGCTTCCTGAGCGATCACGGTGACGGCCGGGCGTCGCCAAGTTTGCTCGTATGGCGACAGGCCTGTTTCCATCGTCAGACGTGAGCCCGGAAGTACCTGGTTGTCCTTTCGCCAAGTGTCTAGATCGCCCGGCAAGCGTTTGAAGGCGGCCCGTTCCTTTTCCGTTAATGGACGAACCGTGTCGTAGTAGCCTGGAATCGGCAGTGGGCCGTTATCCCAGAACAGGCGACCGAGGATAACATTCAACGCAATGGCGGCATCGGGGAGCGAGCCGCCACCCATGCCGCTGTGGACGGGAACTTCAGCCGAGCGAACTTCCACATTCGCGGTCACGATCCCGCGGAGCGAGTACGTGATACACGGCTGTCCCACCTCGATGTTCTCGGTGTCGCAAACCACAATCACGTCGGAATGCAACTTCTCGTGATGCCGTTCGAAGAACTGCATCAAATTCTTGGAACCAACTTCCTCCTCGCCTTCAACTAGCATCTTCACATTGACGGGAAGCGTGCCTTCCGTCTTCAGATAGGCTGAAATGGCCGCGAGCTGGGCGGCGATCGCGCCCTTGTCGTCCGCGGAGCCGCGAGCGAACAGTCTGCCATCGCGCCGGGTCAGTTGCCAGGGATCGCTCAGCCACTGTTCCCGATAGTTGATCGGCTGTACATCGTGATGCGCATACAGAAAGACGGTCGGCTTTCCGGGAGCTTCCAGCCATTCGCCGTACGAATAAGGTAACGAACCGCCGACCTTGAGCACTTCTACGTTTTGCAATCCGGCTTGCCGCATCTGCAGACAGACCGCGGTGGCAGTCCGCTCGATTTCCGGTCCGTGCTCGCCATCCGTGCTGATACTCTGAATCGCCACCAGGTCGGCGAGGTTGCGAACGACTGCTTCGTGATTCTTCTCGAGCCATTCCAAAGGCAGCATGATTCTTTCCTCGACTACGGAACGATTGTAAGGAAATGCTATCGGCCTTTCGCTAAGCGGCAAACTCACTCAGCACGGACTCAATGGCTCCGCTCCTCCATAAATGACGAACAAGAAACCAAGGAAGTACGAAATCACTAAAGAGCCCAATCGGTTTTGTTTCGTGTTTTCGTACTTTTCTGACATGCGTCTTGGGAATTTTACAGGACTCCAGGATTCAGCAGCGGGGTAGCAAGTCACATCTCAAATCGAGGCGATCAGACTCACTACCCTGCTGGCCCAAAAGCAGGTAGAATCGTTCTGAACCATTACCTCCGGAACGGACCCGTGCCGATTAACTCCGTCTGCCCCGAATGCAAGAACAGCTTCCGTTTGCAGGAAGGAATGATCGGCAAGTCGATGCGATGTCCGGTGTGCCAAGAGATCTTTATTGTCCAGGATGCCGGGGCCAACGCGACTTCGCCTACATCACCCTCAACACCCGCCAATCCTGAAGAAAAAGCACTCGTTCCTGATTCGGTTCCCCGAACACGGACCGACGCTCCGCCGGTCGTTTCTCGCAGTGGCAACGTCCGGGATTTTGTGCCGATCATTCTGGATGTGCGCTCGGCAGCCCAGCCGCCGATTTCCGATCCTGCCCCACAAGTCCCTCCGCCGAAGAAGCCGACAGAGGTTCCACGAACGCTAAAAGGGAAACCACCCGCCTCGACCGAGTTCCCTTGGAATGGAGGGCCTCGCCCGCAAACGATCCTCCTCTCTCCGGCCGCCCAGCAGCCTCCCACTCCCCCGAATGCACCGGTTGCTTCCTTGTTTCCCAGTGAGGAGGCACCAAAGCCGATGCCCAAGGAGACGACATGGTCGCCGGAGGTGGCACCCCCGGCACCCGAGGAAGAACCACTCGATCTTGCTCCCGCACAACCACAGCCTGCTTCCGAGCGAGTACGTCCGCCGAAGAAGAAGAAGGCCTTGGCCCTCGTTTATGCGATGACGGCATTCATCGTCGCGGCACTGGCCTCCGGCGGCTACTTCATGGTGAAGTACATCAACGACGCACCGGAACGACTTTTTAAGGCCGCGAACGAGGACTACGAAGCGAAGCGATACGACCAGGCCCGGAATTTGTTCGAGAAGTTCGTTCGCGAGTATCCCGACAGCCGGCACGCTCCCGAAGCAAAATTCTTTGCCGATCTGTCATCGCTTCGGCACACGATCGGCAGTGTCCAGGCACGAAGCGACCCGAAGCCGGGAGTCACTCAGTGGAACAAGTTTTTGGAGACGATCCAGGAACCGGGGGTCGCGCCGTTTGCCGAGAAGGATCGGTTTGGTATCGACGTTTGGCAAGCTGGTGTGAAGCTCGCGGAGGACGTGCTGGCGAAGGCAAACGACACATATAGCGATGAGAGCCCGGACGAAGCCGAGAAGTGGCTGATTGAAGTAACTGGGATCGTGGCAAACCTCTCTCGATTTCGGCCGGCCGATGCCAGCGAACCGGAGAGCATTGCCAAGGACATAGCCAACCTGCGTCAAAAAATCGATTCCGCTCGCGTCACACTGACCAAACTGAAGCGAGCGAGCGACATTCTAGGCGATGGCAGCGACGAAAAAGTTGCCGCTGCCGAGAAGTACGCGAAGGAACAAGGCTTCGATAAGCACCCGCACTTCAAGACGATGTTGGGAGCGAAGGAACAGGAGATTCAAGCGAAGGTCGTTTACACGCGTGAACCAAATCCAATCCTGCCGACAGCCGTTCCCGATGACGGATTGACAAGCCTGCTCTTCGCACCTCGCTTTGATCGCGGTGGTCGGCGAGTGATCGAGGGGACAGCAACCGTCTTCTTTTGCCTCGCACGCGGTGTTTTGTACGCCTTGGATGAAGCCGATGGCCACGTGATGTGGGCCACTCGGACCGGCTTGGATACGGACATCATGCCCGTTCGAGTGCCGGCAACGGCCTTAAATCCGGAACTCGTTTTGATCGCGAGTAACACGGGACACCAACTTGGGATCACGGCTCGTTCCGCACGAAATGGCGTGCCGCTTTGGCATCAGTCGCTGGCCGTCTCGTGTCAGGGACCGCCCGTCGTGATTGGGCCGAATGCGTATGTTTCACTCGGCGACCGCGATGGCACGATCCTGGAAATCACTCTGGCTACAGGGGATATCGTTGGCAAGATCACCATTGGCCGACCGCTCGGGCCGAACCTTGCGGCTCGGCCGGGCACTGGCCTTCTCTATATTCCTTCAGAATCACGGGCCGTTTACGTTGTCGAAGTCGATCGCCAGGATCCTGATGGGAAACGACTCGAGCCAGTTCTGCTCGGCGTGATGAACACGGGGCATCCTTCGGGTAGCCTGCGTGGCATGCCGGTGTTCTCGAATCCCGATCCACGCGAGCCAGGCCCGTGTTTTCTGGTTCTCGGCCAGGCAGATGGCCTCGAAACGATGAAGCTGCGTGCGTTTCCGTTGCCAGCCGCGGCCGATGGCAAGCCGGACGGCAGTGCCTCGGTCGCTGAACTTGCGTTACCGGGCTGGGCGTCATTCCCGCCGTACTGCGATGGCGAAAAGCTTGCGATCGTTACGGACAAAGGCGAGTTCGGTCTCTATGGACTGGCCCTGGCCGGCAACCGCGATTTGGCGATGTTCGCCTTCCCATCTCGATCGGCGAAGCCAGGCGAGCAACGCCATTCCCGTGGCCAGGTCGTGTTGGCGGAAGAAGGGGCCTTCTGGATTCTCGCGGCCGGGGAACTTCGCAAGTTGCGTTTCGGCATCAACAACGCTGACGGTGTGCGGCTTGTTCCATACGGCGACCCAATCCCGGCCGGTGAGCCACTTCATGCACCACAAGTAAATGCCAACGGTGATACGTTCGTGGTCGTGACACATGAAGGTATGACCTGCCGGGCGACTGCCGTGAATTCGATCACGGGCCAGGTTCGCTGGCGGCGAGAACTTGGACTGATGGCCAAGGGAGACCCCCTCCACATAGGCGACGATCTTTTGCTCCTCGATCATGGCGGGGGCTTCTATCGCATAGACACGAAACCTCTCGCGAACAAAGGAGGAGCAGCCTGGCTCGTCGATGAACGCTGGCTCGTCGCCCAACCCGCACGTGGCTTCACGGCCGCGACTGGCTTGCTTGCCGGACCGAATGGCACGGCTGTGGCAGTTCTTGCCGGCGAAACCGAGCAAGGCCCGAAGCTGCTCGTTCGCAAGCTCACGGGGAATGTCATCGAGGATCGGCTTCTACCGGCAGACCGTGGGCTCGCGGGCCCTCCAGTAATCTCCGGCAACTTCTTAATTCTGCCTCTGGCCGATGGCACACTGTATCGACAGTCCATCGCGAACTTTGCGAGCGAGTGGGAACCAGGTCCATCCTGGCGAGCCGATCGTTTGCCAGCCACGGCTACCTGCTTCCTTGCTCCCATCAACGACAATGAACTGTTTGCAACCGATGGAGCGCGTGGCATCGTCCGATGGCGTTGGCCAGCCACCACAAAACTTTTCGAGACACAGGGCCGATTGCAGTTGCCGGAGCGGTCTGCCGCGACACCGGTGGTGGTCCCCGGTTCGCCCCCGCGATTGGTCGTGGCCGACAGTAAAGGCAATCTCGCGATGTGGGATAGCGAGAAACTCGCTCCGCCGATGCTGAAGGCCTGGCGAACCAGTGGCAAGAATGCTCTACCGACCGGGTCGATTCGCGACGGACTCCGATTGGAGAGCGAAGCGGGAAAGCCACTAATCTCCTACATGGTGGGAGGGCAACTCGTGTGGCTCTCACCCGATGTCGACAATCCTAACTGGATTGGCCCGGCCCCGATCAAGGCAGTCGAGAGCCGTCCGGTTCGCGTCTCCGGTCGGGTTCTGATTACCGATCGGGCCGGCGTGGTTAGGGCCATCAACGACAAAACCGGCCAACTGACTGGTGAAGAGTTTCAACTCGTCGGTAGCCACGCTTTCGCGGCCGGCGCTCAGCCGGTAGGAACCTGGAACCGACCGTTCAACCTGACAATCTCGATCGGACCGAGCTTTCCTCGACTGCTGTTCAAGCTGCCGATAGGGGCGGGACCAATTCTGGTTCCACTTGTCGACGGCACAATCGTTCTTGGCGAGCTGAAATACCGCTAAACGGATCGATCAAAGGCGATGGAATACCCACGAATCGCGCGGGTAACGAATTCTGAATCTCTCTTCGGAGTAGTCCATGATCGAGAAGGTCGAGTACCGTGGCTGGAAGAATAATCTCCGCATCGCCAATGCATCGGCAGAACTCATCGTCACACTCGACGTTGGCCCGCGTGTGATTGCCTACCGCAAGCCGGGCGGCTTCAACGTGATGAAGAATTACGATGAGATGATGGGCGGCACGAATGAGAAGGAATGGCAGATTCGAGGAGGCCTTAGATTCTGGATCGCCCCGGAAGATCTCTCTCGCACCTACTGCCCCGATAACCGATCGGTTGTGCACACTCAATTGAGCGATTTTTCAGCACGCTTTGCACCACCGACGGAGACCGAATACGGCATTCAGAAGGTGATGGAACTACGCCTCGAAGAAACCGGCAGCCGCGTTCACGTTCGACTGATCGTGACGAACGTCGGCCAGACCGCAACGACGCTCGCTCCGTGGGCTCCGACCGTCATGGCACCTGGCGGCATGGAGATCATTCCGCTGCCCCCCAAGGCGAACCACCCAGGCCACCCGAGCCGAGCGAAGCACCCGGGAGATTATGGGCCAAACCTGAAGTTCATCCTTTGGCCATATTTCGACTTCACCGATGATCGCTGGACCTTTGGCTCTCGATACATTTTTCTCCGGCAGAACGCGAAGAAAGGTCCAACCAAGATCGGCCTGGGACATCCCGTTCCATGGGTCGCGTATTGGAATGCCGGCACGCTGTTCGTGAAGCGATTCCGCCACCACGATTGGGCGGAATACCCGGATACTGGAACCAGCTATCAGACGTTTACAAACGAAGACATGCTCGAGATGGAAACTGTTGGCGTGCTCTGTACGCTTCTGCCTGGACAGAGTGCTCAATTGGAGGAGACATGGGAGTTGTTTGGTGATGTTCCCGAGATGAATACGGAGGCAGACGCAGTACGCGTCATCGGCGGTTTACTGGCTGTTTGAATCCGATAGTAGTTCGCAACTGGACAGATGGGGCTCATGGGGACGGTTGTAGGTCGTCTCGGCCCCATCAGTCCCGAGTCGGTGAAACGTGTGCTCGCACCTCCCTCACCGCCAAGGCACATCGATCCGCACGTCATCCGGGTGCAGTTTCGCATACTCTTCGAGCAACTCTTTCGTGCGGTCGTCCGGCTTCCCTTTTGGGACTACAACCTTCATCACGAGGTATTGGTCGCCGCCAGCCATGCCCATTCCGGGCAGTCGAATGCGAGAACCACTTGAGGTTCCCGGCGCGACTTTTACCGTTACGCGTTTGCCGGCAACCGTTGGGACTTCGACCTTTCCCCCGAGTGCCGCTTCCGGAATGCTGATTGGCACATCGAGCAATACGTCTTTGCCTTCCCTGCGAAAGAACTGGTGTGGCTCCACGCGAACCTTGACCACGATGTCTTCGCCTGAATCACCTTGCCCTGCTACGCGAAGTTTTTTGCCGTCCTCGAAGCCGGCCGGCACTTTCACGTCGATGTCGCGGTCACCGATTCGTAGGCCGATCGTTCCACCGAGAGCTGCCGTTAGAAAAGGGACGTGTGCCTCCACCTCGATCGGTTCAGCAGGAGATTGCGAGCGCTGTCGGCCGCGACCTCGACTCCGGCCACCAAGAATATCCTCGAAGCCACCTCCGCCTCCGCCCCCACCAGGACCGAACATGCGACGAAACATCTCCTGGGCCATCTCGGGGTCGATCTGCTGTCCGCCTGGTTGGAATCCCCCGGGAAAGCCTCCGCCGGGAAAACCACCCCCGGTTCCTCCCTGCGGAATATCGGTTCCATGCTGATCGTAGAAGCCCTTCTTTTTTGGGTCGCTCAAAGTGTCGTATGCGTTTTGAATTTCCTTGAACTTGGACTCGGCCGTTTTGTCGCCCGGATTGCGGTCGGGATGATGTTTGCGTGCCAATGTTTTGTAGGCTTTGGCGATATCATCGGCCGAAGCGGAGCGGGACACGCCAAGAATTTCGTAGTAATCGCGAGGCATTGAGGGATCGGGTTAGGTTAAGTTCGATGCGACGAAGTTTCAGGCATTATCCAAACTCAGGCTTCCGCTGTCTCGGCTCGACGCGTTCGTCCGGAGAGAATTCCAAGAGGGATGCCCATGAACATGAGTCCGCCGACGATGATCGCCTCGGCTGGCTCCTGATCGAGTGCGTAGGCGGTCGAACGATAGAGCATGAACGCACACGAGAGAACGAAGACAATCGGTAGCACCGGGTAAAACGGCACACGATAAGGACGCTCGACCTTTGGATCCTTCCAGCGAAGCACGAAGAGCGAGCACCCCGTGAGCAGGAAGAAGAGCCAAAACACAGGTGCAGTACAGGCAACCAACTTGTAGATGTCGCCGTGCGTGTGAAAATCTGCATCGAGATGGACCCCGCAATAGCCTGCTGCCTCGCCGAGAATCTGTCGCCAATGGAAGGCAAGCTCGACGACGCCGATAAGCAAGATGCTGAATGCCGCCTGAGCAAAGAGTGCTCCTTGCGAATGCTTGGATCCATGCTTGCTGGCAAGCCAAGAGAACAGCCGATGGTCCTGTCCGAACGTGCCATACAGTCGCATTCCGGTGAATAACAGCCCGTGAACGGAACCCAGGGCTGACACCATGACGAGGGCACTAATTACCTTGCGCCCCGTTTTGCCGAACGGCAGTTCAAACATGTCGGCCGCAATTGCCTTCGACGAACAGACACCGTGGTAGCCAAGCGCACCCAGGTAAGCCAAGTTCACTGCCATGTAAATGACCGTGACGAGCAGGGTGCCGATAATGAGAGCTCGACGGACATTCTGTTTGGGTTTGTCAACCTCGGAAGCAATGAACGCCGCTTCGTTCCAACCGCCGTAGGCGTAAAAGACCAGCACCATCATTATCGCAAAGGAGACTTCGACGCCGTCCGGAAATGTGCTGGCAGCAGCACTCGCGGCCAATGGATTGGTCGAGTTGCCGACAGCCGCTGCCACGTCAACTGCCAGCTTCTCCGCAGCCGTTGGTCCTTGAGCAGGGAGCAGAAACCAGATTAACCCAATAAGTGCGATGCTGGCCAGCCCGACGATGTTCGCCGTCGTGAGGGCATTCTGAACGATTCGGCCCGGCCGAACGCCGATTGCGTTCACAAACGTGAGTGTGATGATTCCCAGCAAGGCATAGACCAACCGAGAATCCTGCCCCAGCGGATAGAACTCGGTTGCATAGCGTGCGAAGACGTAGGCCATGAAGGCGATGCTGCCACCGGTGCGAATCACTGACAATTCCGCCCATGCGAAAACGAAACCGACTCGCGAGCCGTATGCCTTTGTGAGATACGTGTAATCTCCGCCGGACGTGCGATAGGCACTTGCCAACTCCGCGTAGCACAAGGCACCGATTAGCGAGACGATCCCGCCAATGGCCCAAGCCGTCATGCCTGCCGTGGCGTTGCCGGAGTACTTGAAGATGCTGGGAGAGGTTTCGTAGATCGACGCGCCGATGATGATACCCACGATCAAGCAGATCGTGTCCCATAGGCTTAGCCGCAAGCCTGGGGCGGGGGTGTCGGCTGGTTCGTCGGTTGAGGAAGACATCCGTTCGGTGGTTTGCGAATCACGCGAGAGAGTAAAGGGCAGTCAGATCCTTTAATCTAATTTACCGAAGAGAGATTACTAGAACAATGGGGGCTTTGACGGTTTTCGCCTCTCCCGGGCGAATCCTCCTTTCAGTTGGCAGGACCTTCAAGATGGACCTCACCCGCCGCGACTTTGTTCGCACCGCCTTGGCTACTTCGGTTCTCTCCGGGCTTGCCATCGGGGATGAGCCGGGAAAACCCGCATTTCCTGGCCTAACTGTGCGCATGCACCAGCCACGGAACCTGGAGTTCCCGGTTTCGGAACTCAAGGGCCCCATCATCCCAAACGAGCAGTTCTTCGTTCGCAGTCACTTTGCCGTTCCTCAACTTGATGTCAACACCTGGAAACTCAAGGTCGAAGGGGCGATCGGCAAGCCACTTGAACTGACCATTAGCGAACTGCTGAAACTGCCGCAGAAAACGATGACTGCCACGATCGAGTGTGCGGGCAATGGCCGGGTGCATCTCACTCCACAAGCACTAGGCCTGCAATGGGGCCAAGGCGCGGTCGGCAACGCCGAGTGGACTGGCGTCACGCTTGCCTCCGTTCTCAATGCAGCCGGCGTCAAAAAAACGGCCGTGGATGTCGTGCTCGAAGGGGCTGATTCCGGCATTATTGCCAATCCGCCATCGCCTGGGGCTATTCCGTTCTCGCGCAGTATTCCGATCGAGAAAGCTAATCGCGACGAGGTACTTCTTGCCTTCAAGATGAACGGCGAGACGCTTCCCGCCTCGCATGGCTTTCCATTGCGTGCCGTTGTCGGCGGCTGGTATGGCATGGCCTCCGTGAAGTGGCTTAGTCGCATAGTCGTCTCCGATAAACCGTACCAAGGCTTTTGGCAAACGCTCGACTACTCGTTCTTCGAACGCCGCGATGGACAACCGACTCTGGTTCCCGTCCAGGCAATGTCGCCGAAAGCAATCCTCGCTCGCCCCGGATTGAGCGAAATCGTCCCTGCAGGAAAAACCTCTCGCCTCTTCGGGGCGGCGTGGGCCGGCGAGAACGCGATCGACAAAGTCGATATCAGCGTCGATGGCGGAAAAACCTGGGCGAAAGCCAAATTGCTTACAGATCCCAAGCCGTTCCAGTGGGTGCTTTGGGAATATCTCTGGGAGAACCCAACCAAAGGGGAAGCGGCCATCGTTGCGAAAGCAACGGACTCGAAAGGTGCAACCCAACCGGCCACACGCGATGCGGATCGCCGGACCTACATGATCAACCATCTCGTGCCGACTGCCGTAATCGTCAAATGAATTTCCGGCTCAGGCACCGGTCGTCACACACCCGCGCAGCTTGCCGCCAGCTTGCGTGATGCCCTCGGCGGCTGCATCCGAATGCGGCGATTCCCATTCCTCGGGCCTCAAGACCAGATAGACACCATCGCTGGCCTGTGCCCATTCACCCAAGTCCTTCGGATTCCAAATCGGCCCGTCAACCAAAATCCAAACGAACCGATGCCGCAACTGCTCGAGCAAGGCCGGAAGTCGTCGCGATTCTTCGACACCAACCCGCGTCTTGCCTTCCGGGATCACGTGCACGCCTTCAACCGGCGTGCGATGAATTGCCAGGGTGATCGGCACGGTTCGCGAGAGCAATTCTCGCAGGCCAGGCATAGCGGCTGCTCCAAACCGTTCGGCCGCGGAGCCTGGTCCCGACTCGGCCTCAATCACCAGAATTCGCCCACAGCCATCGGCCGCACGAATGGCCGCGAGATTCACCACGGCCGAACTTCCTGTCTCACGCTTCGTCACCGACGTGAACAGCAGCACCGGATTTCGAATCTCGCGATGCTGAGCTGCGATGCCATCCGCCAACTGCCGGAATTGCCGCGAGGCCGGATGCTCGGGGCGATGATAGGCGATCAGATCCGCGGCCAGCCCGATCGATGTCTCGGGTTCTCCCGAGAGCAGGTGAAACGCGACTGAAATTCCCCCAACCGCAGGTTCAACTTGCGGTGCGGCAACTTGAAGGGCTGCAACTTGAGGGGCGGCAACTATGGGAGTTTGATGCAGCTTCGGCCGTGGTCCGCCAACTTCGATGTGCGGGATATCATTGTCGTCACCCGGAAGATCGTCGTTGCTAACCGGAACGAGATTCACAATCTCCGGTTCGGGGTCGGGTTCAAGCGTAGGGAACGGAAGTGCCGGTCTGGGCTCGGCCCCGACCGCCTTTCGCATTCGCCCACCGAGTACCTCGAACGTCCGGCCCATTTCTACACCTGTTGCGAGTATTAACCCACGCGATCGCTCGGCCCAGCCCAAGGGGCATCCGGACCTTTATCCACCTGTTCCGGGACACCTTCATAAACGAATGTCGGCGGACCATCCTCAATCGGCACAATCATGGGCGGAAATGGAATCGTTGTTCGCGATGGCTCGCGCATTACAATTGAAACACTCGGGGCCGGCTCAAAGATGCTGCTCTTTGGAGAAACGGGGGCAAACCGAATCGACTCCGAGTTCTGGGCAACCAGGGCTTCCTCGTTCGCGGCCGGATCCAGTCCCAATCGTGTCACGGCTTCCACGGCTGCTTCCGCATCAACGATGCTCTGTTCCATTTCATCGGCCAGCGAGAATGCCACGTGGGCCGCCTGATTCAACACACGCGGATTTCCGTTGGCCGCATGCGTCAGAATGTCCAGCACATCCTCGCCAAAGACGCGATCCGGCCGGCCTCCCGCAACTTGCACATAGTGCCGCAAGTAGTCCGCACCCTCGTTCGGATCGAGTGCTTCCAGCTTGGCCTTCACCGTCAACCGCTGTCGCAACGCCATGAGCGATGGCTTTTCGATCGCCTTCTCGATCTCCGGTAATGCCACAAGAAGCACCTGAACTGCTTTGCCATCCTTGCCTTCGAGATTGCTCAGAAGCCGCAGTTCCTCCAGAAGGTCGCCATGCAGATGATGCGCCTCGTCCACCACGATGAGCGTCTTCCCACCTTCGCGATAGTAGTCGAGGCACGATTCCGTGACGGCCAAACGAGCAACCTGTTCCGTGAGCCCCTGGTATGGCAAGCCCAGATCGAACAGGATGGCCTGGAGCAGGTCGCCATTGCGAGCGATGTGACTGTTGGTCAGCAGCACACAGCGTGTATTCTCGTCGGCTTCTTCGAGGAGTTTGCGAGCAATCAGCGTCTTGCCGGTGCCGGGATCGCCCGTGAGGAGCATCAGGCCTTCATCGTCGTCTACGCCCTGACCCAGTTGCCGAATAGCAATTTCATGGCTGGCAGCCGGGAAATAGAAATCGGTATCCGGGATGGGGCGAAACGGTCGGCAGCGCAGCCCGAAGCGGCAATGATTCATGGCGCGGCCTTCCCCACGGATAGAAACAGAATCCCCCATCGAAACCATCGGCCACCAACCAGCCACGACTTGAAGCCCTCTTACGAAAGGAGCAAGTTCGCCGGCTGGCAAAGCAAGCCATGCGGATTTGCCCAGAGTTGGCAAGCCAGGCAGGATCGCACCTTTGGATTCCATTGCTTGCATTTCATGGGCGAAAAATCCGGTGCCGGAATCTCGTGTGCAATGCAACGTATTTGTGAGCACCCGCCTGTCGTCGACACCTTTTAGTGTGGCATTTTGTGAAATGCCCGCATTTCTGCACGGAAATGCAGAGATATTGCGGCCGCGCCGGAATGAAGTTCCGTGCCCAAGACTCTGGGCAATTGCGAGAATTGTTTTTCCTGTGTTCCAAAATCGTTCCGTCTTGTACCACGAACATGGTCGAACCATCATCGGCAACGCCGTGAAGGCGGCCAGATCGTGTCGGGTTGAGCGAGAAGTATCTTTTCCGCCTCACTTTCGCTGAGAAAGCTTGGGGGGCGGTTCGCAATCGCCTTCATTCGAACCTACCGAGCAAATACAATTTTCCCACCCAGCCCCCGGCGGAGAAGTGTCGCCGTGAAGACGGTCCGAATCATCGTCCGCATCATCTAGGCCGTCCTGATCGCGGTTCTCGTAACCTAGATCGCACTGTCTCCCTTCGCCTGGATTCTCCGCGATGGTCTCGGCCTCGACTCGATCAAAACAACCGTCTGGGCCGCCTGGAAAAAGTTCGCCCTTGGCTGGGTCCTGCCGGCCTCGGCACTGGTAGTGATGATTGTCGGACTGGAAGTTGTCGGCCGAACGATGAGGCGAGAGGAAATAAGCGACACCGGGAACCCACCCGGCGACGACTCTTGACCAGCCGATGAGAAGGGCTGAGAGTACCACTAGTGCCCTGTCACACTTCGAATGATGCATAGAGTCGTTTCAGCTTAATTCGGGCATCGTCGGTCTTGAACTGCCAGTTGATTCGTGCGACTGCGGCGTTGCGGTCGGCTTGCCAAGTCGCAATTTCACAAGCCATCAGGTTGCGGTCGTCGATACGGCGATCCAGGCATTGTCGCGACAGAACGCTCAACTCCGTTTCCGCCATGTTGAGCCAACTCCCGTGCTTGGGGGTGTAGTGAATTTCTAAGCGGGCCGACAGAGTGAGAGCGACGTCGGGCGTGAACCCTTCGTACAGACTCGCGATCCCGTGCGTATTCAGATTGTCCATCACCAGCACGACTTTCTCCGCCAATGGATACGCCGTCAGCAGTAGCATCTGCACGAACCGAGCCCAGTCGACCCGCGTGCGGCGTTCCGTCACCTGCGTCGTGCGTTGCCCCGCCAACGGTTCCACGGCCATGAACACGTTGGCCGTGCCTTTCCGTTCGTACTCGCTGTCTTCCTTGGCGACATGCCCAGGCTTGGGCGGCAACGGTTCACGCACCTCGGCGACCAATTGCTTGCTGCATTCGTCCATGCACACCACCGGACGATCGGCATCGTAGGGCCGGTGGTACACTTTCAACACATCCTCCATCGCCGCCACGAACTCCGCCGACGGACCTTGCGGCAAACACCAACCCTTCAACCAAGGCTTAAGTTCGTTTTTTTTAGCACCCGACGAACAGTCTCGTAGGACGCCGATTCCACGTGTTCCAACACCACCATTTGATCGCTCAGCAAACGCAACGTCCAACGCGAACGACCTTCCGGCGGCGCACCGCACGCCAGAGCGATCAAATGGGCCTCCGCCTTGCCGTCAATCTTCCGCTCGAACACCCGTTGGCTCGGCTTGGGGCAGAGCACCGCTTCCAGGCCTTCCTCCACGAACTGCTTGCGAATCCGTTCGACACTCGCTCGACCACAACCCAACGATTCGACAATCTCCGGGTCCGATTTCGACGAACCACCTGCGGATTGATCCGCCAACAGAAGGATCCGCGCTCGAACGAGTTTCGGGGCTGCGGCCTTGCCCACGCGGACCAGTTTCCGCAAATCGACACGCTCCGGCTCTGTCAACGTCACACGATAACGCTTTTCCAT
>SIAJ01000096.1 GCA_009691845.1 Gemmataceae bacterium | reverse complement strand
ACGCCGTCGGCAACAGCTCGATCGCGGCACTTGCGTTTCTGTTGTTCAAGGCTGGATTCGTCCTGCATGTCGGAGCTGTATCGTGAGTACGACGCGCCAACTTGAACGGCATGTTCGCTCCGTCGACTGCGTCGACAAGACGAACTTCCCCGGCTCCGGACCGATGCATTTGCCCACGATTCAGCGCTGAGAAAGTGTGCTGAAGATGTGCTGAAATCGATGCCTACTATTGCCAAACAACGACAAACAACCGCAACCAAGAGAAGAGCCGTAAGTAGTTGGCAAATCAGTGGTTTTGACCGAAGTTCTGCTTGGTGCGAGGGTTGCGAAAAAGGGGTAGAACGAATCCCTTCCTCTCCGTTTTGGTCTCACGTCTGTTTATCCCTTACGCGGGCAAGATTGGGACACCCGAGCCGCGACCGTAGGGAGCGGCCAACAGCATCCGGTGAGTGGCCGGGCCCTTGGCCGCTCTCTTACGGTCGCGGCTCTGAAAATGCCGCATCTTTGACCGTGCGGAGTATAGAGCGACAACAGGCATCGGTCACAAGCTGCGTTTGCCTTCCAGTTCTTGCCAGCGGGCATAAAGTCGTTCGATTTTTTTTTGGGCTTCCTCCATCGCCCGGCAGGCTTCGGCGAGGATCGCGTGGCCGGCTGTCGAGACACGTTCAACCTCCGCCTGTCGCGTGGCATGGGCTTCTTCCGCGTTTAGGATCGCGCCTTCCATGCCGTCCCATTCTTGTTGCTCCTTAAAGCTGAGTTTCTTGGCCTTGGTGCTCGGTTTGGATGCCGTCGTGTTCGTTGACTTCTCGGCCTTCACCGGGGCGGCGGCTCGTTCCATTGCAGAGAGCCACTGGCTGACATCCGCGTACGAGTCCGCCCCGCCTTTGCCGTCGAGGCCGATCACTTCTGTACAGAGACGGTCCATCATCTCGCGGTCGTGGCTGACGAACACGAGTGCGCCGGGAAAGTCGGCCAGGCTATCTTCGAGTGCCTCAAGGGCGGGAATGTCCAAATCGTTCGTTGGTTCGTCAAGAAAGAGCAAATCGGCCGGCCTCACCATGAGTTGGGCGATGCGAACCCGGGCCTGCTCGCCGCCCGAGAGTTCCCCGACGGCCACGTTCAACTGGTCGGGACGAAACAAAAATCGCGTCGCCCACGACGCGACATGCATCGGGCGATCGCCGAACATGACCATGTCGCCGTTTGGGCAGAGTGCTTTTCGCAGCGGCACGTCGGGATCGAGGGCGGCACGACCCTGCTCGAACATCACGGTCCGCAGTCCATCGGCCCGTGCAACGCTGCCGGTATCTGTGTCCATCTCGCCAGCCAGGACGCGAAGAAGCGTGCTCTTGCCGCTGCCGTTCGCTCCGAGCAGACCGAGCTTGATACCGGGCGTCAAAGCAATGTCGAGGCCCGAGAACAGGTCTCGCCCGCCGAGCGACTTCGAAATGCCCTTGGCCGTGAGCAGCTTGCGTGTGTTGCGGCCCGTGCCGGCGAAGTCGATGCCGGCCGCACCCGTCGAGGCGTTGCGGTACTTGAGATCGGCGAGTTCTGAACGCCGAGTCGCTGCTTCCTGAATTCGCGAGCGCGATTTACTTCGCTGGGCCGATTCCGAACGGCCCAGCCATTCGGTTTCCTTGCGAACCTGGTTTGCGACCGCTTCCTGTTGTCGGCCCTGAGCCTCCATGAACTCTTCCCGACGATCGACGAACTGGTCGTAAGTGCCTTCCACGCGGTAGGTTCCGGTCGGATAGGCCCGGCTGACTTCGATGATTTCGTCAGCCACGGCCCTCAGGAACGCTCGATCGTGCGTGGCCACCAGATAGCCGAAGTTCGCGGCTCGCAGCAGACGTTCGAGCCAGATGACGCCGGGAAGATCCAGGTGGTTGGTCGGTTCGTCGAGCAAAAGAAAGTCCGGACGCAGCACGAGTTCGCGAGCCAGGGCGAGCCGCTTCTTCCAGCCGCCGGAGAGCGTGTCGGCCAGTTGATCGGGATCGGTGAAGCCAACTTGCGTGAGCGTGATGGCGGCCCGTGTTTCACGATGATGATCGTCGATCGATTCACACGCGAGCGCGTCGAGCAGAATTTCCCGAACCGACTTGCCGGGCGGAAAGGCATCAACCTGGGCGAGATAACAAATACGGGCACCACGGCGGGCCGTGCGCGAACCGTCATCCGCGTCTTCGATGCCGGCCAGCAGGCGGAGGAGCGTCGATTTGCCGGCACCGTTCGGGCCGATCAACCCAAGTCGTTCGCCCGCACGAAGATCGAGAGAGAGATCGGCAAACAAGGGCTTGGGCCCAAAGCTCTTCGACAAACTTTGTGCACTCAACAGAACGGACATGACTCTCTCGTGAGGAACAGCGAATCTCCATTCTATAGCGACCACGGTTTTTCTCCCCCCTCTCCGTATCGGAGAGGGGGAGTAAGATTCGAACATGGAATCCAAGCAGGAAGTAATCGAGCAACCCACAGTCCCGCGTCCCCTGTCAATCTTCGTCGATGCGGATGCGTGTCCCGTGAAGGACGAGGTCTATAAGGTTGCCACGCGACACGCGATGCCGGTGCTGATCGTCGCGAATACAACGATGCGGATTCCGGGCGGGCTGGTGCAAATGGTGGTTTGCACCGGCTTCGGCGCGGCCGACGACTGGATCGCGGAGCAGATCGGCCTCGGCGATATCGCGATCACGGCCGACATTCCACTGGCTGCCCGTTGTCTCGCACGAGGTGCACGCGTGATTGATGCGCGAGGAAATGTCTTCTCAGTGAACAACATCGCCGAAGCACTCGCTTTGCGCGAGATGTTGGAAGAACGACGCCAGTACGGCGAAACCACGGGCGGCCCTCCCGCGATGACCCCGAAGGATCGATCGCGATTTCTCTCGAAACTCGACGAGACGATTCACTCCGTTCGAAAAGGCCGAGGTTAAGAATGTGCAGAAGCGAACCTCCGGCGTAAGCCGGGGGAGCACTCGGACAATGCAGAATGCTTCGAGTATCGGCAGCGACCTCCCCCGGCTTACGCCGGAGGCTTGCTTATCACCATGAGGCCAGCCATGACCGCCAACGATGGCTCGCGAATTTTTCCCGTTAAGCAAGAAGGCAAGTTACTCGCTTGGCTTTTGGGCGAACTGCGCCCGATGTCGCGGACGAGCGTCAAGCAATTGCTCGCCCAGGGTCGCATCACCGTGAATGGTGAACCGACCACGCAGTTCGATCACCCGCTGAAACCCGACGACCGCGTGGCCATCACTCGCGAAGGCTCGGGTCCGTCTTCGCGCAAACCAGCAGGATTGCCGATCGTTTATCAGGACGATGCACTGATCGTCATCGACAAACCCGAAGGGCTGCTGAGCGTCGCCACGGAGATCGAACGTCTTGACACGGCCTTCGCTCTTCTGAATGCCGAGTTGACCGCGAAGCAGGAAGGAAGGCCATTTGTGGTGCATCGGCTGGATCGCGATACCTCGGGCCTGTTGCTATTCGCCCGGGCAGTTGAGGTACGCGACCGTCTGCAAGCAAACTGGGAAGGCGTAACCAAGACGTACTTGGCCGTGGTGGAAGGCACGCCGAATCCGCCGGAGGGAATGGTGCGGAACTATTTGATGGAGGGCCGGGATTTGCGAGTGCGTGCGTCGGAAAAGCAACGCGAGGGTTCCAAGCACGCCGTCACACGATACAAGCTGTTGGAAACCCGAGGCCCACATTCATTGATGGAAGTCGTCCTACAGACCGGAAGGAAGCACCAGATTCGCGTTCACCTATCCGGGCTTGGGTGTCCGATCATTGGCGATGAAGGATACGGGGCGAAAACAAACCCGGCCCGTCGGCTGGGTCTGCACGCCTGGCGACTAGCATTCGATCATCCGGTGACAGGCAAGCGGATCGAACTGGAATCGCCGTTGCCCGAAGTCTTGCAACGGCTCATTGGGTTACCCGGCGAGCCGGGAGCGTAAGCGACCCCTGCACTTGTTTTCTCGATTCCCCACCCTCGCTTCGCTTCGGGCTCCACCAGAATGGCTCTCCCAGAGGAGCCCGAAGCGAAGCGAGGCGGAGATATTAAGTGCTTTTAGGGCAACCGACCTGGGTTCGAGAGCACACCTCCGACTTGGCCTCTGACCCCATCATCCGTACATTTTAAAGGTTGTCACAATCTGCTCTTTTGGAGTCTGGAACGAATCATGACGAAGCACGTTTACTTCTTCGGTGGCAAGTCCGCCGACGGCGACGGCAAGCAAAAAGAACTTCTCGGCGGCAAGGGGGCCAACCTCGCCGAGATGTGCAAGATCGGTATTCCCGTCCCGCCGGGCTTCACCATCACCACCGAAGTCTGTGCCGCCTACTACGATCAAGGCAAGAAGATTCCCGAAGCCGCCGTTCCCGAAATTGACGCTGCCGTCAAGAAAGTCGAGGAAGCCTTCGGCGGCAAGAAATTCGGCGACCCGGCCGATCCGCTGCTCGTCTCCGTTCGTTCCGGTGCCGCACTCTCGATGCCCGGCATGATGAATACGATTCTGAACCTGGGGCTCACCGATGCGAGCGTCGAAGGCCTGGCCAAGAAGACCGGCAACCCGCGTTTCGCTTACGACAGCTATCGCCGGCTGATCGACATGTTCGGCAGCACGGCCATGGGCGTGGAGCACGAGGCGTTTGAGCACGAGATCCACAAGCTGAAAGACGAGAAGAAGGTCAAGCTCGATACGGATCTGTCGGCCGACGATCTCAAGGAACTCGTCAAGCGTTACAAGGCTGTCTACAAGAAGCACGTGAAGGAAGATTTCCCGAACGACCCGCGCAAGCAGTTGTTCCTTGCCATCAATGCCGTGTTCAACTCGTGGAACGGCAACAAGGCCATCGAGTATCGCCGTATCGAACGCATCTCGGGACTCAAAGGCACGGCCGTCAACGTGCAGGCGATGGTCTTCGGCAACATGGGCGAAGGCTCGGGCACCGGCGTGGCATTCACCCGCGATCCGAACACCGGCGAGAACATCTTCTACGGCGACTATCTCATCAACGCTCAGGGCGAAGACGTGGTGGCCGGGATTCGCACGCCGGAGCCAATCGCCAAACTCGATAGCGAGATGCCGAAAGTCTACAAGCAACTGATGGAGATTCGGCAGACACTCGAAAAGCACTACAAGGAAATGCAGGACATCGAGTTCACGGTCCAGGACGGCACGCTCTACATGCTGCAAACTCGTGGCGGCAAGCGAACCGGCACGGCCGCAGTTCGCATCGCGGTCGAGATGGCGAAGGAAGGGCTGATCGACGAGACGACGGCCGTGAAGCGAGTGCCGCCCGATTCGCTGAACCATTTGCTGCAGCCACAACTCGATCCGAAGTCCAAGGTGAAGCCGGTCGCTCAAGGCATCGCGGCCAGCCCTGGCGGAGCATCGGGCAAGGTGATTCTCTCGGCCGAAGCCGCCGTCGCACACGCGGCCAAGTACCCGAACGATCCAATCATGTTGGTTCGCAAGGAAACCAGCCCCGAAGACGTGGCTGGCATGCACCTGGCGAAGGGCATTCTCACAAGCACAGGCGGCAAGGCGAGCCATGCGGCCGTGGTCGCTCGCGGTTGGGGCAAGCCGTGCGTGGTCGGTTGCGAGGCAGTGAAGATCGACGAAGCAGCCCAGACCGTAACGATCGCGGGCCATGTGATCAAAGCTCACGATTTCATCACCATCAACGGCACGACCGGCGACGTGATGATCGGAAAAGTGGAAACCATTGCCCCGACCATGACGGGCGACTTCTCCACGTTGATGACCTGGGCCGACAAGGGCCGCAAGCTGAAAATTCGCACGAATGCCGATAGCCCTGCTGATGCGATGAAGGCTCGTGAGTTCGGGGCTGAAGGCATCGGACTATGCCGCACCGAACACATGTTCTTCGGCGACGACCGGATTGCCGCCGTCCGCGAGATGATCCTGGCCGAGACCGTCGAAGGACGACAAAAGGCCCTCGCCAAGATCGAACCGTTCCAGAAGAAGGACTTCGTCGGCATCTTCGAAGCGATGGACGGCTACCCCGTGACCATCCGTCTGCTCGATCCGCCGCTGCACGAGTTCCTGCCGCAGAAGGACAATCGGGCGGGCGCAGAAGCCGTTGCCAAGCAGATCGGCGTGAGCGTCGAAAAGATCTTCGAGCGCGTCGATGAACTCCACGAAATGAACCCGATGATGGGTTTCCGTGGCTGTCGCTTGCCCGTCGTATTCCCCGAGATCGGCGATATGCAGGTGCGAGCGATTATCGAGGCCGCCATCGAGGTGCAAAACAAGAAAAAGAAGGTGTTGCCTGAAATCATGATCCCGCTCGTCGGCACCGTCGAGGAATTGATTCTCCTGAAGAAGCGAGCCATTTCCGTGGCCGAGGCTTGTATGGCCAAGGCCGGCGTGAAGGTTGAATACCAGATCGGCACGATGATCGAGTTGCCACGAGCCTGCATCGTGGCCGACAAGATCGCCGAGGAGGCCGAGTTCTTCAGTTTCGGCACCAACGACCTGACGCAGATGACCTTCGGCTTCAGCCGCGACGACATCAAGGGCTTCCTGCCCACGTACCTGAAGGAGAAGATTCTGCCCGTCGATCCGTTCCAGTCGATCGACGTGAATGGCGTCGGCGTACTGATGGAGATGGGCATCACGAAGGGCCGAGCGAGCCGAAAGGCCAAACACGGCGAGCACCTGAAAGTCGGCATCTGCGGCGAACACGGCGGCGACCCGGACAGCGTCCACTTCTGCCACACGGTCGGCATGGATTATGTCAGTTGTTCGCCATTCCGCGTGCCGATCGCACGATTGGCGGCGGCCCAGGCGGCACTGGGGCAGAAGGCTGAGGGCAATAAGTAGTCGGACGAACCGGGAGGCTCCGGCCTCCCGGTTCATTCTTCTGCGGAACGTGGCAAGATCTTGCGGGGGGGGGCTTCAAGCCGATAGCCGCTTCATTACCGTTGATGAAGATCACAAGTTGATCGAATTGGGGGATGCGGACCGAAGACGATAGCCTGGAGTTGCTCGTCGGGCATCAGGTCAAGAAGAGTCAAATAATGTCGATGCACTGAAACAACGAGAGGACGAGATGTCGATCACTGGGACGTTGAAGCGACCAGACTTCGCCAAGACAACTATCACTTGCCAAAATCCACGTCGCTTCCGTATCATCTCCTATTCACCTTGACGTTCGAACCGTTCGTTACTCACCGATCCGAAGGGGTCCTTCCGTGGATCAATCCATCGATTTGAAAGCCTTGTTAGTTGAGCGCGAAGACTGCGACGCGGGCACCATCCAGAAGCTTCGCGAGGGACTGGCCCAGGGCGGGGCTCAGTTCAAAGCCCTCAAAGAAGTGAACGATACGCTTCTCAAGCGGCTCGATAACGCTCCGCCGATTCTCGCCAAGAAGCTGCATCTGAAGCTTGGCATCACGAATTATTTCCTCGGCCACATGGTCGATGCCACGAACCACCTGAAAGAGGTTGAGGCTCCACTCGGCTTCTTCTACCTGGGTAAGGCGTTGGTCAATCGCCATCACCTCGATGAAGCCATGAAGGCGTTCGACAAGGCGGAGAAGGCCGGTTACTCGGCACCCGCGGTCCAGCTTCAGCGTGCCGGAATTTACCGCAGCAAGGGCGAATTGAAAGAAGCTCGCGGAATTCTCGGCAAGCTCGAAGAATTGAGCCGGTACAATGCGGAGTACCACTTTCAACTGGCCGGTGTCGCCCAGGCAGAGGGAGAGCGATCCAAGTCTGTTGTGTCGCTGGAAAAAGCCGTCGAACTGGAACCGGGCCACACGGGCGCATTGTTCCAACTCGGCTACATCAACGATCTGGCCGGGAACGATGACGAGGCCATGGGCTACTATGAGCGCTGCCTGAAGTACCCCCCATTTACCAAGGGCGTGTTGAACAACTTGGGCGTGCTCTACGAAGACAACGAGAAGTACGACAAGGCCGCCGACTGCTATTCGCGGCTCGTAAAGGCCGATCCGCACGACGACCGTGCCAAGTTGTTCCTCAAAGACGCCCAGGCGTCGATGACGCAGTCCTACAACCCAGACGAAGAACAGTCGAACAATGCCTTCCGTCAAGTGATGGAAGTGCCGGTTACGGATTTCGAGTTGTCGGTTCGCAGCCGAAATTGCCTGAAAAAGATGGGCATTCGCACGATGGGCGACCTTACCCGAATCACGGAGCCCAGCCTTCTCGCAAGCAAGAACTTTGGCGAGACGTCGCTCGAGGAAATCCGGGCCATCATGTCGGCCAAGGGACTTCGCGTTGGCCAGTCGCTCGAACAGGGTGCTCAGTACGAACAGCGTTATCGTCCGCCGACCTCGCTTTCCCCCGAGGAACAAGCCATTCTCGGGCGTCCCGTGAGTGAGTTGAATCTCTCGGTCCGAGCCCGCAAGTGCATGAATCGGCTCACGCTTGCGACCATCGGCGAACTCGTTTCCCGCACGGGAGACGAACTCATGGAAGCCAAGAACTTCGGCGTGACTTCGCTCAACGAAGTGCGTGAGAAGCTCGAAGCCATGGGTTTGAAGCTTCGTGGTGATTGATCATCGATGTAGTAGGCACACTCGCAACAGCACACGGAGTGTGCTTACTACATGACCATGGCTTTCCAATTTTCCCTACTCTCGACGGATGGTTCCGCTCGCCGCGGCCGAATTAGCACGGCACACGGTCTTGTCGAGACGCCTGTCTTCATGCCGGTAGGCACACAAGGCACGGTCAAGGGCCTTACTCCCGAACAGTTGAGAAGCGTTGGTGCCGAGATCATTCTCGGGAACACCTACCATCTCACTTTGCGCCCCGGCGACGAACTCGTGGCCGAGATGGGCGGGCTGCACAAGTTCATGGCCTGGGATCGACCGATCCTGACGGATTCAGGCGGCTTCCAGGTGTTTAGCCTGGCCCGGATCAGGAAAGTCACGGACGACGGAGTCGCATTTCGCTCGCACATCGACGGAGCACCGTTCGAATTGACGCCCGAAAGTGCCGTGGCGATCCAGCAGAACCTCGGTTCCGATATTGCCATGGTGCTGGACGAATGCCCGCCGGCCGATGCCACCGAAGGCGTGATGCGCGACGCCGTGCGACGTACGATCTTGTGGGCGGAACGATGTCAGAAGGCCCACACTTGCACCGCTCAAGCGTTGTTTGCAATTGTGCAGGGTGGAACGGATCTCAACTGGCGTGGGGAATGTGCCGAGGCCCTCGTGGCCATGGATTTTCCCGGCTATGCCCTAGGCGGCTTCAGCGTGGGGGAATCCCCCGAGGCCATGCACGCGGCCCTCCCGGCATCGGCCGATTTGCTTCCAAGCAACAAACCCCGGTATCTCATGGGTGTTGGACGGCCCGAAGATCTCCTGGCCGGGATTGCTTCGGGCATCGATATGTTCGACTGCGTCATGCCGACGCGAAATGGACGCAACGCCTCTGCATTCACGAATACCGGCCCGATTCGGCTGCGAAATGCCTGCCATCGGCGAGATTCCGCCCCCGTGGAGTCCGGTTGCCCTTGCTATACCTGCGTGAACTTCAGCCGGGCGTATTTGCACCATCTGTTCCAAGCCGACGAGATGTTGGGGCCGACGTTGTTGTCGCTGCACAACATCGCGTTTTACCTGCGAGTGATGTCCGACGCTCGTTTGGCGATCGAAGAACGACGGTTCGCGGCCTTCCACACAGCTTGCCTTGCCCGCTGGGAGCGCCATACCTAGGATATTCGCCTTACCGATTTGGCATTCTTGGAACCAGAAACGAGTCCGATGACCACCTGGATTACGATATTTGCCGAAGGCGACGCTCCCGGACCGGGGATGTGGCAATACTTGCCCTTTCTGGTCATGGGCCTGATGCTGGTAATGTTTTTCCGCACTTCGTCCAAGCAAAAGCGAGAATTGCAGAACGCCCTTAGCCTCATGAAGAAGAACGACAAGGTCGTCACTTCGGGCGGCATTTTGGGCGTCGTGGTGGCCATCAAGGAAAATGAAGACGAGGTAACTTTGAAGGTGGACGACACGAGTAACACGCGCATTCGGGTTCTGAAGAGTTCGGTGGTTCGAATAATCTCGGGCGACGCAGCGACGGGCGAGACCAAGCCTCAATAAGCAACTCGCGGCAACGCGACACACATTCCCTGGCGAGGACGCCAGGCGTACCGACACGGGTGAACGATGCAACGCTCTTTTCGGAACAGGACGATCCTTTGTCTGATTCCCACGCTCATTGCGCTCGCGCTCGTCGTGAAAGCGTACTTCAAAGACCCCGAGGGTTTGAGCGGTTTCAAACGTGGAATCGACCTCTCGGGCGGCACGATCCTCGTCTATGAAGTGGACCAGGAACTCTCGAAACAATCTCAGGGTGGAGGTTCGTCAGGCGGGCCACGCGCGAAGGCGGACACGGCACTGGCCGATTCGCTGAAGCGTCGCATCGACCCGGCCGACCTTCTCGGCGTCGTCATTCGTCCGCTCGGTGATTCACGCGTCGAGATCATCCTGCCTTACGGCACCCGCAGCGGCAGTGGCAAAGAAGCCATTAACGTCGGCGAAGTCGACAAGATCAAGAGCCTGATTCGTGAAGTGGGCAGCCTGGAATTCCGTATTTTGGCAAACCCAGATGACGACGACAAGGCGATCGCGGATGCCAAGGCCTTCTTTGATCGGGGTCGGGAGAGTGCGGACAACGATGAAGCCAAGGCACTCGACTCATCAGCCCGAGCTGGTAGTCCACCCCTTTTTCCGAACAAACCGGCCGGCGACGTCAGTGAATACATCGTGATGAACGAACCGGTCCAGTATGCATGGGTGGAGTTGGGGAAGAACCAACGTGCGGAAATGGGTCTGAGTACGGCCAGCCCTGGCCCCACGAAGCGGGCCGGGCGGGACGAAGTGGCTCTTTTTCCAGTCTTTGAACAAGCTCGCTCGGCTGGCACGTTCGTTCCTTACGGCCGCAACATCTACTGGAGCCGTGAATCCAAGAACGAGAAAGACACGAAGACCCGCGATCAAAAGAAATTCGAGTACTTCGTTCTGTGCCGTATTTCGGACAAAGATCGCCTCATGGTTGGCGGCGACGTTTCGATCACCGCGTCTATCGAGCAAGGCAGTAGCATGGAACCGGTGATCGGTTTCGCGTTCAACGGCCGGGGCGGGTCGCGCTTCTTCGACATGACCAGTCGCAACAAGCCGACTGGTCCCGATTCCAGTCAGGTCTCTCGCCAACTCGGAATCATCCTCGATGGCTATTTGATTTCCTCGGCCAACATCAAGACCGCCATTCGCGATCGCGGCGTGATCGAGGGCAATTTCGAGCGTCCCTATGTCGAGCGGATCGTAAGCCTGCTCCGTTCGGGTGCGTTACCCGCCACGCTCAAGCCCCTGCCGGTGAGCGAGAATACGATTGGCCCAACCCTCGGTGCGGACACGATCAAGAGCGGAACGATGTCCATCGTTCTCGCCTTCTCGGCCGTGCTGATCTTCATGATGGTCTACTATCGGTTTGCGGGGCTCGTCGCAACCGTTGCCTTGCTCGCGAACCTGCTCCTAACAGTCGGTTTCATGCTCGCGGTGAATGCCACGTTCACGCTGCCTGGTCTTGCCGGGCTGGTGCTAATGCTCGGTATGGCCGTTGATGCCAACGTGCTAATCTACGAGCGTGTGCGGGAAGAACGCGATCGGGGCATGAATCTACCCACCGCGCTTCGCAACGGATACGACCGAGCGTTACCCACGATTATCGACACTCACTTGTCGAGTATCTTCACGGCCATCGTGCTTTACACCGTAGGCAACGACCAATTGAAGGGGTTCGGAGTTTCGCTGACGGTCGGCCTGATCATTAGCCTGTTCACTTCGCTATACATGACCCGCTTGATCTTCGATTTCTGGCAGGCGAAGAACTGGCTGAAGCAACTGCGAATGCTGCGGTTCTTCACTCGGCCAAATATCGACTTCATGAAACTTCGCTACGCGATGTTCACCTTCACGGGGGTGTTAACGGTTCTCGGTATCACCCTGTTCCTCATGCGAGGCCAACAGGGTCTCAACGTCGACTTCGTTGGCGGCACCGCCTACAGCGGACGGCTGGTCCAGGCCGTCGATATCGGCAAGCTTCGCAATCTCGTGTCCGAGGGTCATCAGAAGGATCGTCTCAAGGTGGTCGACGTTCAAGAAACGATTGACCCGACCGGTCGAACCAAAAACACGTTCGAGATCAGTTACGAGGGTGGACAAAAAACCATCGTAACCCTGGCGAACCCACCCGAAGGGTCGAGTGCCGAGGCGAGAGCCACGAACGTCAAAGAGCGAGCCTCGAAGTTGAAAGACTTGTCGGTCGAGCAGATTTTTCCGGGCGGTTCTGCAAGCAGCACGAGCCAACTCTTCACCATCCGTACGACGGAACGTGAACGCGAACTCGTGGAGGCGGCCATGAGCCGTTTATTCCAAGAAGCAGATGGCAAGGCGCTTCTGGCAAAGAACGAGATCCTAGCCGTGGATGCAATCAAGAATAGCAACGACTTTAGCCTGAAGTTCAAGGACCCGATTTCAAAGACCACCGTCAAGACACTGTTCGAGCGGCAATTTCAGACCAAGATTGGCGATCAATCCTCGGCTTCCGATGTCTTCGACATTATCGAAATGGGCGAACCGGAGGACGGCCGCTATCGGGAAATGAAGCTCGTCATTCTGAAGGATGCCAATGAAGGCATTCGCAATCTCCTGGCCGAAAAGGATGGTCTGGCAGGGGTAATCACGGCTGCGAAGAAAGAGATCGGCAACCGCCCGCAACCGGAACGCCTTGAGACCTTCGACGGGACGCTTGCCTCCGAAACGAGATCGCGAGCCTTGTACGCTATCATCGCCAGTTGGGGTGCGATCCTTCTGTACTTGTGGTTTCGCTTCGGCAACTGGACTTTCGGGGCTGCGGCCGTGATCTGCCTGATTCACGACCTCTGCTTCGCACTCGGTGCGATTGCCTTGTGCCACTATCTCGGCGACACCATGCTCGGGCAACTCCTGGGACTCAAGGACTTCAAGATCGACCTGCCAGCGGTGGCCGCGCTGCTCACGCTGGTGGGTTATTCCGTGAACGACACGATCGTGGTCTTCGACCGCATCAAGGAAGTGCGTGGCAAGAGTGCGACCCTGACATCGCAGATGATCAACGACAGCGTGAATCAAACGCTTAGCCGAACGCTGCTCGCATCATTGACGACATTCCTGGTGGTCAGCGTGCTCTACATCTTCGGCGGCGAAGGCGTCCATCTCTTCGCGTTCGTGATGGTCGTCGGCGTCGTTATCGGAACTTACTCTTCGATCTATGTTGCCAGCCCGCTGCTGTTGATCTTTGGTGAAGGCAAGGTGCGGGGGACCGTCCCGAGCAGCGGTTCGGCCCCAGTGACGGCTTGAGCACTGCATGGGACTAAAAAGGCTGATGGGACCAATAAGGATTGGGTCCCATCAGCCCCATAGGTCCCATCGAGTACCTCGTCAATTAAATCACCTTGCCATCCGGCACCACCATCCCCTTCGGAATCACCACAATCCCATCGCGGATGTAAAAGCAATCGCCGTCCACATTCGGTTCCTTGCCTCGATAGTTGATCGTCACCTTGTTGCCCACCCGACAATCTTTATCGAGAATCGCCCGTTCAATGTGGCACTCGTTGCCGACGTTCATGTTGGGCGTCCCGTTGTCCTTATTGCGTTCGCGTTCGGCATCGGTCTCGAATCGATCGGCACCGATGATCACCGATTCGATGATCTTGCAGCGTTCGCCCGTGCGACTGCGAATTCCGAGCAGGCTTTGGTGAATGGTCGTCCCCGAGTGAACCACGGAGCCATCAGAGATCAGGCTGTCCTTGATGTTCGCCCCGCAGATGCGGGCGGCTGGCAGAAAACGCATGCGTGTGTAGATCGGCCCGTCCGGATGATAAAACTCGAAGGCCGGTTTCTCGCGTGCCAGGTCGAGGGCCGACTGGTGGTACGACTTGATCGTTCCCAGGTCTTCCCAGTACCCATCGAACAAGTGAGCCGAGACCTTGAGGCTCTGGTAGTGCTTCTGAAATACGTCGCGCCCGAAGTCGGTGGCCTGCGGATCGGCGAGCAGTTTTAGAAGCACGTCTCGTTTGAAAAGGTAAATGCCCATGCTGGCCAGGTAGTGCCGGCCTCCGCACGCGATTCCTCGTGCTTCGATCCACTCCGCAGGAGTGAAGTACGGCTCGTGTTCTTTCTCGACGACTCGCGGCTTCTCGACAAACGAACGAACCTGGCCCGATTCGTCCATCTGCAGAATGCCAAACCCGGCCACGTGGCTCTCCGGCACAGGCAGAACGGCAATCGTGATGTCCGCGCCGGTCTCCTCGTGAGTCTTTGCCAGTTGGCGGTAGTCCATGCGATAGAGTTGGTCGCCGGACAGAATGAGCACGTCGCTACAGGGGTCTCCCTCGATTTGGCGAATGTTCTGTCGAACGGCGTCAGCCGTGCCTTGATACCAGCGCGAACCCTCCATCGTCTGCTGGGCGGCCAGCACTTCCACGAAACCGTTATTAAACATGTCGAACTTGTATGTGTGCGCGATGTGCCGATGCAGGCTTACCGACATGAATTGCGTCAGCACATAAATGCGGTTGATGCCGCTGTTGATGCAGTTGCTGATCGGAATATCGATGAGCCGATATTTCCCGGCAACCGGCACGGCAGGCTTGGCTCGAAGCTGAGTGAGCGGGAAGAGCCGGGCCCCCTGGCCGCCGCCGAGAATGAGGCTGAGAACAGAGCTTGGCATGGCTATTTCCGCCGGAGAAGAATGGATAGGGAAAATGCTACCTGACAATCGTGGCAGAGGACAGGTGTTTCAGCGTTTCGCCTGAAAATACGCGGCCACGCGATCCGCAACGACAATCGCTTGTTCCGTGCAGTCGTTCATCGCCACCCCGTGATAGGCGTTCCCGCCAACGAAAAGCCCCGCATAATTGGCCACCTTCGCTTCGATCCGCTTCACACGTTCGGGATGACCGATCATGTATTGCGGAATCGCAGCCGGCCAACGGGCTATGTGCTGAAACACCGGATCGGCCGACACGTTCATGGCGAGACGAAGTTCCGCTCGCACGGCATTCACAAGCTTCTCGTCCGCCCAGTCGGCCACTTCGCCGCGATGCCAGCCTCCGCACAGGGCTCGCCAAAGAACCATGCCGTCCGGTGCTCGATCCGGAAAGATCGACGAACACCACTGCACGCCAAGCAAATCGCGCCGAGTGTTCTGGGGGGCGATGTAGCCGAAGCCATCCACGGCGGGAACCTCGTTCGCCCGGAAGCCGAGTGCGACCACGGCAACACGGCTATACGGAATCGACCACATCTCGCTTGCGAGGCTCGGATCGAGTTCCTCAATCATGCTCGCTTGCTCATGAGCCGGGGCCGCCAAAATCACCGCGTCCGCTTCCCAGGAATCACGCCCATCTCCTTCCACCAACCAGCTCGACTCGGTCCGTTGAACGCGGCGTGCGGATACTCCCGCCACGACCGATTCCCCCAACCTCTCCCGCATTGCATCGACCAGGACGTGCAGTCCTTCGCGAAAGGACCACAGTCGTTGCGGATGCGGCTTCTCGCCGCGAGCCTCGGCCTCCTCCCGTCGCTTTCGCGAGGCAGCCCGAAAGCCACGCGACACGCTGCCGTGCTCTCGTTCAAATTGCGGCAGACGCGGAAACGTTGCCGCGACACTTAGCAATTCCGGGTCACCCGCGTGAATGCCGGTGACCACGGCATCGGCCAGGACCTCGGCCACTTCCTTCCCGGCCCGGCGTCGAGCGAACGCCGCTATCGATTCGTCTTCTTGCACATTCGCAACACGTTGTCGATATTTCTCCATGAGGATGTTCATCTTGCCACGCCACGAAAGCAGCGGCGACTTCAGGAACAACCAAAGCGAACCGGGCAGTGCCTGCAATTTGCCATCAACGAACAGGTAGCGGTTCTTGCGTGAAGCCTCGCTGGCGACGATGAGCCGATCTCCCAGGCCCAGGTCGCGACACAACTGAATCGTACTGGGCTTCGCATCAAAGATACCATTCGGCCCACACTCGACGCGGAAGCCATCACGATGCACCGTGGAAATATTCCCGCCAGGCTGCGCACGTTTTTCGAGCACTGTGATGCGTGCAGCAGTCATCCGCTCCCGCAGGCGAATCGCAAGCGACAGCCCGGAGAGGCCGCCGCCGATGATGACGATACGTGACATGGATCTCCCCGAGCCGAAAGCCCAGGGACAGCCGTCCCTGGGCTTTCGGCCCTATTTTCTCTCAATCGCCTTTTCAAACTCGCGCCGAAACACATCGCACTCGTGCCACGATTCCCAGTCGAAGGCGTTGTGAAGCGGACCGTCGATCGGCTTTCACGCCGCGCCGATAGCCTTCCACGGATTGATGGCGTGCGTGACGATGTTCGCGGCCCGCATCGGATCGCGTGGCCGGTCGAGCCATTCGGTCGCGGCCCGGTAGTAGTTCTTGGCATCCTCCAGCCGGTTCATTGAGGAAAGCACAGTCAATCAGGAACTCCTCGGGCGAACGCATCAAGATCCACTTTTGCATACAAAAGTTCCACCACCGATTCACCTGCTCTCCAGCATGTTGCCGATGTGAGAAAATTTGTGGGTCCGCTACTTGACTCCCAGCATTCGGCATGGGTACAACGGTCAAATGCCATTTCAATTCACTTCTAACCATCGACTTTTCACTATCCCCTTGATCTGGTTTGCCGGCCTGTTGTTGATTGGCGCAGGTCTTCTAAAACTCATTGCCCCCCCCAATCAGTTAAATTTTGTACGGTATCCGACCGAAGTTTTCAGTACGATTTGGGTTTGCGAGATCGCGCTGGGGCTTTGGTTGATATCGGGTTTCAACCGGGTTCAGGCTTTGCTGTTTGGGATATTGGCGTTCACCGCGCTGGCAGTCGTCAGCGGGCGGATGGCGATGCTGGGCATTCGTGACTGCGGATGCCCGGGCATCCTACCGACCAACCCGTGGATCATGTGCGGCTTGGATGTCATGTCGGCCGTTGGGCTGAGTGTGGCTTTGCACTACTCCACCGATCGGCCGATGTTTCGCCAAGGTTTACGCCGCTTTCTGGCCTCTTCAACAACCATCGCCGTTATACTGGTAGCAATTGCCTTCGCGGTCGTCGGAAGTTACGGCTCGCTCGAGGCTGCCGTAAGAAATTGGCAAGGTCACTCGCTCGAAGTTCCGCGCTCAGTTGAAGCTGTTCCGGTTGCCGAGGACGATCTTTCTCGGGCCACGATTTCCGTCCAGAATATCGGCAACACTTCGATCCGAATCATCGGCTCCGATGTCTGTTGCGGCGCACGAATCGACAATTTGTTCCCAATAACTCTCCAACCCGGCGAACATACTAACCTGCAAGTCGTCGTGGACTGTCACCGACAGACATCACTCGTCGCCACGCTCTGGGTTGAATGCGAAAACAAACTCAAGAAACAACGCGTTGTTGTGTCCTGCCGAAACCCTTCGTAGTTCCGCGCAGGTTTTTTTGTCAACTTGAATGGAGGTATGCCATGTTCCGAATGAAGTTAGGCTTGGCGTAACACTTCAGTCGGCTGAAGCGTTTTTTACGGGTAGCGGTGGAAGCTGGCCTGTAGTGATGGCGGTTCGCAGCGATTCCGTCAGCGTCTTGAGCGGGTCGAGGCTGCGGCGTTTGAGGGTTCGGAAGATCGTCATCAGGACGGCTC
>SIAJ01000095.1 GCA_009691845.1 Gemmataceae bacterium | reverse complement strand
GACATCCAGATGCTGCAAACTGAAATCGCCGCATGGTCAACCCGCGTCAACGTGAAGCAACGAGCCGTCGATTGGCAATTCACGATCGAGAAAGCAAGGGTCAAGTTGAAGCGGCTCTATCCCAAAATTTAGTTTGGACAGGGCACTAGGGCTGTGTTGTGAAACGCTTTCAGCGTAATACAAGTTGATCGCGAAAGCGCAACTTCACCACTATCGTTTCGGCCTTGAGTTTTCTGCTCAACGAACACTCAATTCCAAGGCGCAAATTCGAATCTATCCCATCGCCTTCTCCAACTCCCCAACCAGATAGCCGAACTTCTTGAGTGCCGCGTTCACGGGTTCCGGCGTTTCCATGTCCACGCCCGCGCCACGCAATAGATCGAGCGGGTCTTTCGAACTGCCGCCGTGCAGGAAGCCGAGGTAGGCGTCGAGTTCGGCTTTGCCGCCGTTCATCACGCGTTCGGAGAGGGCGATCGCGGCAGAAAGCCCCGTGGCGTACTTGTACACGTAGAACGCCCGATAGAAGTGCGGGATTCGGAGGCCTTCCAGCGAGAGTTGCTCGTCGATGACAAAGTCGGGGCCGAAGTAGGCGTCGAGCAGCTTGCGGTACTCGGCTCGCAAGGTTTCCAGCGTCAGTGGCTCGTTCTGTTCGGCCAGTTCGTGCGTGACCTTCTCGAACTCGGCGAACATGGTTTGGCGAACGATCGTCTTGCGCAGTTCGTCGATCTCGCGGTTCAGGAAGTAGGCACGTTCTCGTTTCGAACTGGCTCGATCCATGAGGTACTTGCCCAGGAACTGTTCGTTGAATGTGCTGGCCACCTCGGCCACGAAGATGGTGTAGCTCGAATACTGGTACGGCTGGCTCTTCGAGAAATGCGTGTGCATCGAATGCCCGGCCTCGTGGGCCAGCGTGAACACGTGGTCCGGCACATCGGGCCGATAGTTCATCAGGATGAACGGATCGCTATCGTAACAGCCGCTCGAAAACGCGCCGCTGTGCTTGCCCTTGTTCTCGTAGCGATCGCACCAGCGGCCACGAAGCCCCTTCGTCAACGTATCGATGTACTTCGATCCGAGCGGTTTCAGTGACTCGATGACGACTTCGACGGCCTGGTCCCAGGTTCGTTCGATCTTGATGTCCGTGAGGATCGGCACATAGGTGTCGTAGAAGTGGATGTCCGGCAGATTCATCAGCCGGCGACGGAGTTGGTAGTACCGATGCACGGCCGGGAGGTTCGCACGCACGGCCGCGATCAGGTTGTCGTATACGGCTGGCGGCACCTTGTCCGGGAACAGGGCGGCTTCACGAGCGGAAGGATAATACTTAACCCGGGAGTAGTAGACGTCCTGCTTCACCGAGCCGGACAGCGTGGCGGCGAAGGTGTTCGCGTGATCGATGTACTCCGCGTAGTACTGGTGAAAGGCCTTCTCGCGAACGTTGCGATCCGGGTTCTCCAGGCACGCGGCATAGGAACCGTGGCTGAGTTCGACGGTCTTGCCCGGTTGCAGTTCGAGCGTGCCGAATTTCAGATCGGCGTTGAGCAACTGGTCGAACACGTTGTGGGCCGTCTGGGCCGTCTCCGCCTGCATGGCCAGCAGACGTTCTTCCCTCTCCGAAAGCGTGTGCGGCTTGTAACGGACCAGTCGTTCCAACGCGAGCCGATACTCGGCGAGGACCGGGGACTGCTGGTAGCCTGTCAACACGTCGTCCGGCAACGCGAGTAGTTCGGGCCGAATGTAGCTCGCGAGTTCGCCGGCCTTGCTGGCCACGCCCATGTAGCGGGCCTTGAGTCCCTGGTAAGTCGAGTTCGCGACGTCCTCGCTCGATTTCAGAAACGCGTATGTGCCAAGGCGGTCCGACAGGCGATCCATCGACGTGTCGAATTTCAGGCATTCCGAAAGCACTTCGGCACCTTCGCCGAGCCGGCCACGGAAGCGGGAATAGCCTTCGATGCCGGCTTCCCATTCCGCGAACGTAGCCTCCCACGCGGCATCGGTGGGGAAGAGCGAGGCGAGGTCCCAGGTATCGGCAGGGAGCACCTCGGTGCGAGTCGGCAATCGTTCAGCAGTCACGTCGAAGCTCCAGCGGGCAAGGAAATGCTACGGCTGGCGAGTGATCGGGGCAGGCTTTTGTGTTTCTCCCCCTCTCCGAGGCGGAGAGGGGGGAGAAAGCAAAGCCCCTGTCCGTCCGAGCGAGTTTAGACTAGGCCAACACTATCTCATCTTTTCATTTGGGAGTCACCCATGTCGTTTTCAGCACTCATCGATCAGTATGCAGCCGGCCCCGAAGTGCTTGCTCGTGCCGTCAAGGGTATGACTCGCGCGCAACTCACGGCCCGGCCGATCCCTGGAAAATGGAGCACGCTGGAAGTCGTCGCTCATATCGCGGATTTCGAGCCCATCCTGGCCGAGCGCATGATGCGCGTGATCTCGCACGAACGGCCGCTGTTGCTGGTTGCCGACGAAAACCTGTTCGCGGCCACGCTCAAGTATCAGGATCGCGATTTGGATGAAGAGTTGGCGGTGATCGCGGCAATGCGGAAAAAGATGACCCGCGTTTTGAAAGGGTTAGCGCCGGAAACGGCCTTGCGGTCCGGCATTCACAGCTTCAAGGGGCTGGTGTCCCTGGAGGCGGTGCTCACGTCCAACGTCAGCCACATTCCGCATCACATTCCGTTCATCGAGGAAAAGCGGAAGGCGCTGGGAGTTTCGTAGCCGCACACGCCAGAGTGCGGGAACCCTTCTCCCGCGTTCTGGCGAAAGCGGCTACAAATCTTACTGCCCGAACACGCCAATCCAGAAGCTGAACACTTGCTTCTTGTCGCCCGGGGCCTGGGCGAGAGGGAAGCCGAAGTCGATGGCCAGCGGCACTGGGCCGAGCAACTGCGGCATCGAAATTCGCAAGCCGAGGCCGGCCGTCACGCGATAGTCGTCCAGCTTGATCGAACTGGCCACGGTTCCCGAATCGATGAAGCCGACCAGGGACAGGCTGTCGCTCGGCACAATCGGGATCTGGTATTCGAGGCTATTCAAGAACGCGAACGTGCCGCCAGTATTGTAACCGGTGAACGGTGCGTGCGGGCCGACGCCACGGAACTGGAAGCCGCGGATGCTTCGGAAACCACCGGCATAAAAGCGATCGTACACCGGAGTGTTCTCGCCGGCCAACGAACCTTGCGTGCGGAAGGCCAGCACGTGCTTGCCGCTGCCGTCGATGCGGCTGTAGGTCGTCCAAAAGCTTGTGTATTCCGCAGTCGCCAGGCCGTAGCTGTAGTCGCCGACGACCTGTTCGTAATTCATTTCGAACACGCTGCCGCCGCTTGGCCGCATGAAGTTATCGCGGCTATCGCGACGCACGCCAGCCGAGACGCCGAGCAAGGAGTGCGGGCCCGCATCGCGCCTGATCTCCGGAGGAGCATCCCAGGGAATGTCCTTCACGGTCACGTTTTCCACGCGGCCGGACAGACTCGCGGACCAATACTGGCCCAGCCGTCGGCCGACGCTGACGCGAGCACCCAGCCGATCCTCGTTGTATTCCTGGTAGCCACGATTGAAGTAGTACCCGCTCAGGCTCAAGCTGTAGAGGCTGTCAAAAATTCGCGGGTCACGCCAGCTTGCTGTGTATCGCTGAAACTGATTGCCCGGCACGGCCTCGAGCCGAAATTCCTGGCCGCCGCCGCGGAACGCCCGACCGGAGGTAATATCCTCGAGGCTGGTCGGAATGTTCAGAATGTCGAAGTTCCGTTCGTTGAGCACGATGCTGCCGGTGACGCCCGCATCGGAGTTGATGCCGGCCCCGAGCAGGAAGCTGCCGGTTTGTGTTTCGTTAACTGTCACCAGCACGTCTCGGAATGGCGAATCGCCCTGGGCTTCCAGCACCTCGACCGTGGGTCGAATGCCGTTCATCTGATCTTCCTTGAAGATGCCGAGACGCGACAGATTGTCTTGAGAGACTTGCACCATCGGCCATTCGAGGATTTGACCGGGTTGCAACAGGAGTTCGCGACGAATGACGCGCTCTTGAGTCACGGTGTTGTTGCGAACGATGATTTCGCCCACTCGTGCGGGCTGTGTTTCCATCACCTGATAGTGCACGTGAACGACCCCCTTGCCCTTTTCGGGTTCCGGGTGTTCTTCACGCACGCCGATCGACCGGCCGGTGTAGCCATAGAGATCGCGGATACGACGCAGGTCGGCCGAGATCGTCTTGCGGTCGTAGTACGTATTCTCGCGCAGATCCGTGTATTGCAGCAGTTTTTGCTCGTCGAACGTCTTGTTGCCGCTGATCTGCACGCGGCCGACTTTGTAGCGCTCGCCTTCCTCGATGAAGAGCGCGACGGCCACAAAGCGATGGTCGCTCGAAGGGGTCAGTTCACGATTCACCTTCGCGTCGAGGAAGCCGAGAGCGTGGTAATACTCGGCAATCTTCATCACGTCGAAGTCGATCTGGCCGGGATGATAGTCCCCGCCGATCAGTCCGCCGAGACGAGAACGTGAGATGGTGAGTTGTTCGCGGAGTCGGCCTGATGAGATACCGGAGTTGTGCTCGCCGACGAACTTGAAATCGATGCTGGAGATTTTGACCACGGGCCCTTCGACGATATCGAAGATCACCTTTCGATCGGTCAGCTTGGTGCCCTCGCGAAGATTCACGCTGGCATGAATGCGGCCCTTTTCCTGATAGGCTCGCAGGATGTTTAGCCGGGCCTGTTGATTCAAGTGCGGGGACATCGGCATGCGAATCCGCAGGCCGGTCATCTGTGCGAGTTCCGTTTTGCCGAGATGATCGGCCCCGATGTACTGAATGTCTTCGATGAAGTTGGTGAGTTCCGTGACAAATAAGAGGACGTTGATGCGACCATCGGGCCTCTCCAATGTCCGTATTTCGATGCCGTTCGGCGTGAACCAGCCCTTGGCATAGAGTTTGTCCGTACCGGAACGAATGTGCTCCTCGACGTAGTTCTGCCCGACGCGCAACCCGAACACAGTCAGGATTTCCGGCGTGGCGCGCACGGTGTTGCCGCTGACCAGGACCTCGGCAACTTCCTTGCCGGCCGGCGGATCGGCGCGCAAGTTGGTTGTGAGGCCAAAAAATCCTACCGCGACGATCACCATCGCACGGGCTGTGCGCATCATGGTCCACCCCTGGACAAAAGACAATTCCCCATCGAACGGGGGCTGATAGGCGTTTGGTGAAAAAGAGTCAAGTCGAAGGCGAGGCTTGCCGACAGCGGGGCCAGCAAAAGAAATGGGACCCAGAGCGCCCAGGGGACTAGTATCCGCCCCATCAGGCCTATCGGTCCCATTTCCCGTTCGAAACCATACTCTTGCTAGACACCTGGAGCAATCTCATGAACCTCAAAAACAAAACCGTCGCCGTGCTGGTTGAACAGCAATATCAGGAACTCGAAGTCTGGTATCCCTACTATCGCCTCAAGGAAGCGGGGGCGACTGTGTGGTTCGTGGGGCCTGAGGCAGGCAAGTCCTACCCGAGCAAGCTGGGCTATCCAGCCAAGAGCGACAAGGCGGCGAAGGACGTGAAGGCCAGCGACATCGATGGCATCGTGATCCCCGGCGGTTTTGCTCCGGACTATTTTCGCCGGGACCCGGCCACAATTCAGTTGGTGAAAGATGTGTTCGCCCAAGGGAAAGTCGTCGCGGCCATCTGCCATGGGCCATGGCTGCTCTGTTCCACGCCGGCCTTGAAGGGGAAGCGGGCGACCTGCTTCTTTGCCATCAAGGACGATGTCATCAACGCGGGCGGCACCTATGTGGATGAAGAGACGGTCGTCGATGGCAACGTCATCACGGCCCGCAAGCCAGACGACCTGCCGGCGTTCATGACGGCGATTCTGAAATCGCTGGGCCAATAAGGCGAGCGATGCTCGCCATCGCCGCCAATTCTCCGCCTTGCCCTGTTTCCCGATTTCGGTTATAACCCCCACGCTCCGCGGAGGATGGTCCAGCGATGAAGAACTTTTTGCGCGCTATCAAATACGCCCTGCGCTACCGCTGGCGGCTCGTGATTTCCGTCGTCTGCGCATTCGTTGCTGCCGCCTTGTTTGGTCTCAACTTCTCGGCCGTCTATCCGCTTCTGCAGATGATGACCACGGAGCGCAATCTGCAACAGTGGATCGACGCCGAGATGGTCGAAGTCGACGCGGAGATCACCAAGAAGGAACAAGAACTGGACGGCCTCGCCGAGAAAAAGCGCGTCATCGATGCCTTGCCGCCCAGCCAGTTCCGCGATCAGAAATCCAACGAAGTCATCAAAGACCTCGACACCAAGGAGAGCCGGCTGGCATCCTCGCGTGCCCGGCAATGGCGTTACCAACTGGTCAAGCGTCACATCATCCGCCATCTGCCCACGGACCGTTTTCAGACCTTGGCCTTGTTGCTCGGCGTGGTGATTCTCGCCGTCGCGGTCCGCGGCGTTTTCGAGTTTGTCCAGGAGTACCTCGTCGGCATCGTGGTGGCAAGGACCGTGCTGGACATCCGCACAAAATTCTTTCGGGAGGCCCTGCACCAGGACCTGCGGCAAATTCAAGAAGGCGGCTCCGCCGAACTCATGTCTCGCTTCACGAACGACATGGAGTCGATCGGCCACGGGATGAAGATTCTGTTTGGCCGCGTGATCGGCGAGCCGATGCGCGCCATCGCCTGCCTGGCGATGGCCATGTGGATTAGCTGGCAACTGACCATCCTGTTCGTGCTCATCGTGCCGGCCGCGATCATCGTCATGACGACGGCCAGCAAGAAGATGAAACGGACTTCACGCCGCGTGCTCGAACGCATGGGCAGCCTGTACAAGATTCTCCAGGAGACGTTTCAAGGCCTTCGCATCGTGAAGGCGTTCACGATGGAGCCTTATGAACGCCGGCGGTTTCACGATGCCGCGAGGGATTACGCGAACAAATCGATCAAGGTGGTTCGCATCGACGCTCTGACCGGACCGCTGGTCGAACTCACGGGCATGATCGCCGTTTCCGTCGCGCTCCTGGCTGGGTCCTATCTGGTACTGAGCGGCGAGAAGCGAATCCTGGGCATTCAGTTCACGAACCAGCCCATGGAGATCGCCGGCTTGGCTTTGCTCTATACCCTTTTGATCGGCATGGCCGATCCGATCAAGAAGCTTTCAAGCGTCTACACGAAACTGCAAGGTTCCGCGGCCGCCTGCGACCGCGTGTTCACAGCCATGGACCGCCATCCGGAAGTGACTCCCAACCCGGAAGGCCCGCGCCTGGGCCGGCACTGCAAGGAAATCGAGTTTCAAAACGTCTGCTTCTCTTACAATCCTGAACGTCAAGTGCTCACGAACGTCTGCCTGCGTGTACCGGCTGGAGAAACGCTGGCCATCGTTGGCGCGAATGGCACGGGCAAATCCACGCTGTTGAACTTGCTGCCACGGTTCTATGATCCGGATCACGGATCCATCTTGATTGATGGGTTAGACATCCGCACCGTGAACCTCAGAAGCCTGCGCAAGCAAATTGCACTCGTGTCGCAAGATCCGATTCTGTTCGACGACACGATTTTTAAAAACATCTGCTATGGCAGCCGCAAGTCCTCGAAGGACGATGTCGAAGGAGCCGCGAAGAAAGCCTTTGCCCACGACTTCATCATGTTGAAGGGGGGCTACGAGACCAAACTCGGCGACCTGGCTTCCTCGCTCTCCGGCGGCGAGAAGCAACGCATCGCTCTGGCACGAGCGATCCTCCGCGATCCGAGCATTTTGGTGCTCGACGAGTTCTCCAGTGCCATCGATCCGGTTTCGGATCGGCTCATTCACGATGCCCTGTTGGATTTCCGCAAGGGTCGCACGACCTTTTTCATCACGCACAAGATGCATACGGTGCAGATGGCCGAGCGCATTGTCGTGCTCGACAATCATGCCGTCGCCGCCATCGGCACGCACGCGGAATTGATGGAATCGTCTGAGGTCTATCGCGGGCTGTACGAAGCGCAAATTCACGGACGAGCCGTATAGAGGCGACGTTCGGTTCCGATCAGAGCAGAGCCGCGCACGCAGCGAGGCTTTGCGAGCGGAGTAAGCGTGGAAGGCGTTGCTCTTACCAAAACCGCTTACTCCGCAAAGCCTCCGTGCGCGGCTCCGAGGATGCCAGGCAGATGAAATGGAGTTCTCTCCGATTGCCGCGATTGCAGAGTAGCCCGAGTCGGTACAAGTTCTCTCTTGTTTGGCCGAGTTCTCCATTCATTTTGCTGCTCTTCTGTGCCTTGCTCCTGTCCCAAGGCATCGCCACCCGCAGCCTGTGGGCCAGCCACGAGGCCCGGGCCGCACAAAACGCCCAATTGATGCTCGACGACGGCGATTGGCTGTTGCCCCGTTTGTTCGACGGTCAGGTCGAACTGCAAAAACCGCCTGGCTTCTATTGGCTCGTGGCCGGTGTCGGCGCGGCACGAGGCGGCGTGGATGCCGTGGCCGTGCGACTGCCGGCAATTCTCGCGGGCATGTTGATGGTGCTGATGATCTGGTGGCACCTTCATCGCCGGGGCCGATACGTTGCGGCATTCGTGGCCGGAGTGGTACTTGTAGGGGCGGTGCATTTCACCGGAACGGCCCGCATCGGGCGCATTGATGTGCCGCTGGCGTGTGCGGTGACGGCGATCATTCTGAATTCGCGTCTTTCTCCAACTCCCCGAAGCGGAGAGGGGGGAGCGAGAGGAATTTGGATCGGCGTACTCGGCGGCATCGCCCTCCTACTCAAGGGCCCCATCGGCATCGTCTTGCCCGTGGCCGTCCTGGGCGTTCTGTGCTTGCTCGAACGTGGCTCGATTCGGCGTTATTCGGTCCTGGCGCTCATCTCCGGTAGTATCGCACTCGCCATCGCCGCACCCTGGTATTTGTGGGCGAATGCCGCGACCGATGGCGAATTCTTCCGAACGTTCTTTCTCTATCACCACGTCAATCGAGCGTTCGGCGGGGCGGAGGCACTCGCGGGTCATCCGAGGTGGTACTACGTCCCACGCTTCGCGGCCGACTTTCTGCCGTGGACGCCGCTGTTGATTCTCGCTCTCGTGCAATACTGTCGCCGCTCGCTGCGGGCTGCACAAATAGTAGTAGGCACATGCCGTGTGCCGTCGCAGGAAGAATCAGTGGCCTCCGTTGGAAAACTGTCAACATCCAAAGGCGAGAGCGGTACACGGAGTGTGCCTACTACTTCGGTGTCGCCAATTGAACACCGCGATTCGGACGCTCGTTTCGGGCTGATCTGGCTCGTCGTGATGATTCTTGTGCTTTCCATCTCGCGCTTCAAGCGGGCGGACTATCTCTTGCCCGCGTACGGCGGGGCGGCAATCTTTTTGGGCTGTGCGATCGAACGCTGGTATCTCGAACGCTCGGCCAAACATCGGCAACGACTGCTAGCGGCATTTATCGTTTCGCTGGCACTGCTGCCAGTCGGGTGGCTCGCTTTCGATCGGATCGTCACGGCAAGAGAAGGGGCCGCTCGCGATCAAGAAGCATTTGCAACTCGCGTTCGTGAACTCGCGCCCCAGCCGCACGAAATCGTGTTGTTCCGCGTCGAGTCGCACCAGCTTGGCTACCATCTGGGCCGACCCATTCATACGCTGGTGGAGTGGAGCGACTTGAACGTTCGTCTTCGTGAACCTGGCCCGCATTTCATCGTGACGCGGGCTGAGTTCCTGGATGAAGTTCGACAGTATGCCTCGTGCGTTCCGGAAGTCATCTCACGTTCCGAAGACGTGAGCGCCGTTCGCCAGCATCGTCCTTTGATCCTTCTCCGTTTTCACGGCCAGCCATGCCCGAATCAGCCGAAGGATTGACGTTCATCCTGCCCGTCTTCGATCAGGAGAAGACCCTGGCGAAAGTCGTTTCCGGCTGGCTGCCGGTATTGGATTCCCTTCGCATTCCTTACGAACTGCTGATCGTGAACGATGGCAGTCTGGATGGCACGCAGGCCCAGGCCGAGATTCTTTCCACGCGGAACAATCGCATCCGAATTCTCAGCCATCCGGAACGCAAGGGTTTCGGCGCCTGCCTGCGAATGGCTCTCGCGGCCTCGCAACAGCCGATTGTCTGCTACGCCTCTGCCGACCACGCCTGGCACCCCAGCGATCTGCCTCGGCTGCTGAAGTCCTTGGAAATCAAGGACGAATACACCGGCAAGCAAGTTCAAGTCGTGAACGGCCATCGTCGCGGGACCGTGCTTCCGGCGGGTCGTAAACGCCTGAATCGGTTGTATCGCTGGTTTGTGCGCATCGTTTACGGCTTCTGGCACGACCCGCCACGCGGCTTCCTGGGAAAAACCGAGAGCCGTTTTTGGTGGCGGTGCCGGGTCTTGTTCGGTCTGCGTCTGGGCGATCCAGGTTGCAAGTTCAAGATCTTTCGCCGCTCGGTGCTCGATCGCATCGAGATCCAGTCGGATGGCGACTTCGTGCATGCGGAACTGTTGGCGAAGGCGAACTTCCTCGGCAGCATGATGGACGAAGTGGTCCTGAACGATCGCGAAGTCCCGCCGCCCGCCCCCGACGTGCGTAAGGAAATGTGGAAGGTGTTCAACAACGCGAAGTTTCGGTCGCCGGTGGTGAATGCCGCTCCCGCGACGGCCGAGGCGAATTCCGAACCTCTGCCGACTTGATGCAGAGGCCGATGCCACAGCCGATAGATTTGTGGTGGTAGGCCTCCAGGCCTGCCGGGTGTTTCTTGAGCCCTTGCGCACAGGCCTGGAGGCCTATGCCACGTAAAATTTCCTGCAAGATGAACCGAGTCTCGTCGTGTCCGATCGATCCGTTCTTCGTCTCCTCTCGCTCGCTCTGCTTCTGGGCTTAGTCGGCTGCGGTCCTTCGTCGGAACCCGATCTCGTTTGGGGCAAACGCGGCGTCCTGGATGGCGACGTGGTTCGTCCGCGGGCGGCCGTCATCGATGGCGAGGATCGAATCTGGATCGTCGATTTCACGGCCCGCATCCAGGCGTTCTCTCTCGATGGTGAATACGTCGGTCCCACTTTCACGCCCCCCGATTTCCGTAACGGGCGCCCCAGCGGGCTAGGCGTAACGCGGGAAGGCAAACTCATCGTCTGCGATTCACACTACAACTGCCTGCGAATCTACGAAGCAGACGGCACGCTGTTGAAAACTATCGGCGGCGAGAAAGGCAACGGGCCCGGCCAGTTTGGCTACGTTAGCGATGCCGTGCAGGATGCCGATGGCACGTTCTTCATCAGCGAGTTCGGCATCAACGAGCGGATCACGAAGGTGGACGAGTCCGGAAAGTTCCTCGCGACCTGGGGCAAATCGGGCACGGTGGAAAACGAGTTCAATCGCATTCGTGCTCTCGCACTCGGGCCCGACGATTGCCTGTATGTCGCCGATTCGTGCAACCATCGCATTCAGGTCTTTCGCAAGTCGGGCGAACTCGTGCGAGTGATCGGAACCGAGGGCACGGAGCCTGGCGAATTGAAATACCCCTACGATCTCGCCTTTGGGACGAAGGGCGATCTGTACGTCGTCGAACGGGGCAACCAGCGCGTGCAAAAATTTTCCACGGCCGGCGTCTCACTCGGTATCTGGGGAAGTTCCGGCCGCAAGCCTGGCCAACTCGCCGACCCGTGGGCACTCGTCGTCGATAAGAAAGGCCGTATCCACGTGGTCGATACGGAGAATCATCGCGTTCAGCGGATTAAGTTTTGAGGTCTTGCTCCCCCCTCCCCGAAGCGGAGAGGGGGAGAAAGAAACATGACCCGCCTCCTCGCCATCATCGTCGACTACTGGCTACTGATCGCTCTGGCGACTGTGGTGCTCGTGGCCGTCGTGCGCGTGGGGCTGGGTCGCAAACCGAGAATCGTCTGGCCCGCGACCGCGATTCTGCTAATTGCCGGACATGTTCTATTTGCAATGCTTGGTTCGATGAGGAATCTGTCGCTCTCGATCGGGGAGAGCCGTCCGTTCACTTCTCCTCTAGTCGATTCGTTCAAGTCCGGCGAGTTAGCCGGCTGGATGTCACTCGGTGTCTTGGGTTTGTTTCTGCTCGTCGGCCTCAATTTGTATTTCACAGGCCTGTGGTCGCGTAAGTTCGCCTGGGTGATGGCTGCCCTCCTCGCTCTTGCACTTGGCGGTCTGGTTGGCACGGTTCAAGCGGCCGGCCTCTCGGCTGCTCGAAGCCTGGGCTCGCTGGAATTCGTGCAACCTTGGTGGCTGGTTCTCTTGTTGGTGATTCCGTTCATCGTGCAGTTCAGTTATCGCAGCCTGGCCGGGCTGGGGCCAGTCCGCCGTTGGGTGGCCCTGTCTGTTCGTTGTTTCTTGGTGATGCTGTTGGTTCTCGCCGTGGCCGAACCGCGCTTGCGTCGGCCCAACGAGAACGTGTGCGTGATCTATGTGATCGATCGTTCGCTCAGCGTGCCGCAAGAAATCGATACGGGCTCGGCCGAGGGGGAACGCGATCTGCGCTTCCTGAGGCTTCAGCAGTTTATCCACTCGAGCGTGCAACAACGTGGCGTCGGCCATCGCAACGATCTTTCAGGTGCGATCCTGTTTGCCAAACGTCCGCGCCTGGTGTTCCCGCCCAGTCCGGTGGACAAGCTAATAGTCTCCGACGCGTTAGCAGGGGCGATGGACCCGAACTACACGGATATCGCGGCCTCCCTTAAGCTCGCAATGGCTTCGTTCCCGGAAGATACGGGCAAGCGGATCGTCCTGATCTCCGATGGCAACGAGAACCTTGGCAACGCGGAAGAGCAAGCGAATCTCGCCAAGCAGAACGGCGTGCAGATTGATGTGGTCGCACTGGCGGAGGGCTATCGGCACACAAACGAAGTGTTGATTCAGGCGGTCGAAGCACCCCAGCAGACCGCGAAGGGGACCCGCTTGCCGATCCGTGTGCTGGTTCGCAACGCCCATCCTGCTCGCCATGTGATTGGTACGCTCGAACTCCTGCAGAATCGCGATGGCAAGGAGCGTTCGATTGCGATGAAAGGCACCCGTCCAGGTGAAGAATCTCCCTACACGGTTCGCCTGCAACCCGGGCTGACGACGTTCACCTTCCAGGACAAGGTGGAAGGCGGCAAGAAAGGGGAGGACGAACTCTCTTACACCTATCGCGCTGTGTTCGTACCTCTCGAATCGCGCAATTCGGACATGGGCGATGTGAAAGCGGGCCTGGCGGGGGATCGCATTCAAAACAATCGCGGCATGGCTCACGTCATCGCTCGCGGTGCCCGCCGGGTGCTGTTCCTCGAACCGGAGAAGGACGCCAACGACGAGTTCCCGCATCAGCATCTGATGAACCAACTCACCGCGGCACGTTTCCTGGTCCAGCCGCGAACGGTTGGGCAACTGCCGCTCAACAAGGACGAGTTGACCGTGTATCTCAGCAACTTCGATTGCCTGGTGATCGCGGACGTGCCGGCCGAGCGATTCACTCCCGCCCAGCACGAAGTCATTCGGTCGAACACTTACGATCAAGGCTGTGGGCTGGTGTTCGTCGGCGGGCCGGATAGCTATGGTGCGGGCGGTTATCAGAAAACGCCCATCGAGGCCGCGTTGCCGGTCGATTGCGAGATCAAGGCCATGAAGGCCTCGGGCCGCGGCGGGCTCGTGTTGATCATGCATGCCTCCGAGATGGCCGACGGCAACCGGTGGCAAAAGGTCATCGCCAACATGGCCGTCGAGCGGTTGGGTGCGAACGACATGGTCGGCGTGCTGTATTACAACAACGGCAGCACGAAGTGGCATGTCGAATTTCAGCCAGTCGGCGACAACAAGGCCGGCATCAAGGCCCAGATCGATCGCATGACGCCTGGCGACATGATGGACTTCGATCCGTTTCTCCGGGCCGCCCACGACAAACTTACCGACGAGAAATTCGGGGTGGCCGTCAAGCATACGATCATCATCAGCGATGGCGATCCGCAACTAAACGCACCGGGACGTCGAGCCCTTGCGGACATGAAAACGAACAACGTCTCCTGCTCGACCATCGGCGTGGCCACGCATTCCGCGGCCGAGGACACGAAGATGAAGGAGATTGCCGACGGTGCCGCCATCCCCAAGGGCGAATCGTCCGGCATGTACTACAAGGTGAAGAGCCCCGATGATCTGCCAGCGATTTACATGCGTGAAAGCCGGCGAGTCTCGCAGTCGTTCCTGTACACGCAGCAGTTCAATCCGAAGTTGCGACTGAACAGCGGTGCGACCGACAAACTTGCGGATCCCTTGCCGGACTTGCACGGCTTCGTCCGCACGACCCTGAAGGCTTCCGCACTGGCCGAGATGAACATCGAAGGGCCCAAGACCTTCGACCAACGCTTCCCGATCCTGGCGACCTGGCAATATGGCCTGGGCCGGTCGGCGGCATTCACGAGCGATGCACGAACACGACCCGGATCCAAGCAGCTTGGCTGGGACAAGGATTGGGCCGGCAGCGACATCTACCTGAAGTTCTGGGAACAGGTCATGGCCTGGGCGATGCGTGGCCTGGAAACCGATCGCCTGGTGCTGAGCACGGAGTATCGCGAAGGCAAGGTCCGCGTGATCGTCGAAGCACGCGACGACAACAATCGGCCACTCACGGACCTCAAGCTCGAAGGAAAAGTCTCCTCGCCAGGTGGCTTGCAGGATGGCAAGGCTCCCATCGAGTTGAAGTTCGAACAACGGGCGGGCGGCTATTACGAGGCCGAGTTCAAGGCGGAAGAAGCGGGCTCGTACATCGTGAATGCCCAGGCCAAACAACGGGCGACTGCTTACACGGGACGCTTTCGACCTGGCCTGCCGACGACGGTATTGGACAAGGACGGCAAGCTGGAACTCGCCGATGGCACGTCGGTCCGCCGTGGGCCGGGCGACCGATTGCTTTATGCGGACGATGGCACGCCGGTGAAGATCGAAGAGGAAGCGGAGCGAGTGGTCGATAGCCGCCGCTCCGGCGTGACGATTTCGTATTCGCCCGAGTTCGCCGATCTCGAGACCAATGCCGCATTACTCAAGACAATTGCCCGCATCACCGGTGGCGAGAGCTACAGCGAGGAAGGCACGGCTCTCAAGGAGCTTGCTGCGTCTGGAAACCTATATCGCATGGCCCCCGAGAGTACGCGGGCGCTGCTGCCGTTGTGGTACTGGCTGGTGCTGATCGTCGGCGTTGGGTTGCTCCTCGATGTGGGCGTTCGACGCATATCGCTGGAACCCGCCGAGGTGCGGTTGGCGGCAACGAAGACCTGGGCGAGGATGCGCAAGCGAGAAGAAGCGAAGTCGGCGGCTGCGGAGGACGAATTCCTGGCCCGCTTGCGCCAGAAGAAGAACGTGGTCGAGGAGAACCTGGAGCGGGAGAGGTCCGAGCGCAAGTTCGATTCTACGGGAGCGCCAGCCGAGGCCGCACCAGCCGGAGCGGATGCCAGCGAACCCAAAGGCCCGGCCGTGTTCAGTCCGAAACCGCCGCCCCCGCCACCGGCCGCGAAGCCAAAGCCAGGGGAAGGCGAAGGAGAAGACTTCCTGGCCAAGCTTCGCAAAGCCAAGAAGCGTGCCACGCATGATCGGGATAGGGACGAGTGATGCAAGATTGGAATAGCGTTTGATATCTACCGACTCATCTGGTTCTCGCCCGTGTGGGAAATCCTCTTTCATCTTCTCGAGCCGATCCTCCGAGTGTTCGGAATCGTCTGGAGCGAGGACGAACGGCCCGAAGCCCGCTGGTTTTCGGTAGGTTGCCTGGTTCTCGTGCTTGGTTTGATCGGCTTGGCCGTGTGGATCTCGACGAGGTGAGGTTTTCGACCTCAAACAATCAGATCCGTGGTCGCCTGGATCATCTCGTCCCCGACAGTGAAAGCGCGGGCGTTGCCCGAAACGGATTGTTGGGCGAGTAACAAGTTCACCAGTTCGGTCGTCAAATCGACGTTGGAATTTTCCAGTGCGCCCTGACTGATTGTTCCAAGGCCATCGGTTCCCGGAGTTCCGACCGTCGCCGGGCCAGAGGCGGGTGCGGCCACGAATAAGTTGTTGCCAGTCCGGAGTAGCCCGCCCGGATTGAGAAACTGAGCCAGCGTAATTTGACCCAGGTCGCGAAGCCCGGAAGGCGTCGTGGCGGTCACGGCCCCATCGGGGTCGATGGTGAATGAAGTGGCATCTGGGGGGATCGTGATTGGGGGAATCAGACGGAAGCCATCGGCCGTCACCAGTTGCCCGGAAGCATCCACGCTCAGTTGGCCATTGCGAGTATACCCGATCGAACCGTTGCGCGAGTGACTTGCAGAAACCCTTTGCCCTGAATAGTCACGTCGAGCGGAACCCCCGTCTGCGTGATGGTGCCTTGGCCGAAATTTCCGCTGAGGGCACCAACGCGCACGCCGCGACACACTTGAGTACCGGTTGGGACAAAATTCCCCTGGCTGACGGGCGTGCCGGGAGCAGACACGAGGTTCTGAGCGAGGAGATCCTGAAAAGTGATGATGCCCGACTTGTATCCGAATGTGCTGGCGTTGCTGAGATTGTTGGCTGTGACGTCCAGGAAACTGGTCGATGCGCTCAGGCCGCTCGCGGACGTGTAGAGGGCACCAAACATGGCGGAACACTCTTTCGGGAGGTCAATCCAATCCCAATTTAGCTCATCGCAAGAGCGATACCACTTGGATCACCGCATTCGCCGGATGAGAGACCCAGAAGTCTGTGGCCCAGCGAGCATATTCGTGCGGATCGCGACAAGTGTTCCGGCAATCCCTGCGGTCAGCTATTATACCCGTTGGAGCGGTCCTCGCCTGGCAGTGGCGTATTGTCCAGGTCTTGACCGCGCTGTGTGAAATACTGATGCCGTCTCAACGAACTTCTCCGCCAGGCCGGCATCGATCCCAATTCGGGTAAGGGAAAATGACCAATCCTAAACCCGTCATCGGCCTCATCGGCGGTATCGGCGCTGGCAAGAGCACCGTGGCGACTGCGCTCGTCGCGCACGGAGGCCGCGTTGTTGCGGGCGATCCACTCGGGCACGAGGCACTCGAACAGCCCGACATTCGTGCCCGCGTACTGGAAGTTTGGGGGGGGCGGGACATTCAATTGGCCTCGGGAGCCATCGACCGCAAGAAACTAGGCCGCATCGTATTCCCCAGTCCCGTCGAGCGGTCCCGGCTTGAGCACATTGTGCATCCGTACATCGAACGGCGAATTCGTGAAGAAATTGTCAGTGCCCAGGCCGATCCGGCGATAAAATACGTTGTGGTCGATGCAGCCATCATGCTCGAAGCGGGTTGGAACGGCATCTGCGACAAACTGATCTTTGTAGATGCCCCCCAGTCGGTGCGTCTCGATCGGGTGCGGAATAGCCGAGGCTGGACCGAACAAGACCTCGCCAACCGCGAAATGGTGCAGATGCCGGTTGAAATGAAAAAGAAACAGGCCGATGCCATCGTCGATAATGGGGGGACCGCCGAAGCCACTTTGGCCCAGGTGCAAGCCCTCGTGCAAAGCTGGAAGTTAGTGTGATGATTTTTCTGTGCAATTTGCGGATTTCTACGGGCACGGTTCCAGTGCTCCCGCGAGTTGCTGCGCTCCATCATGTCTTCAGGAGTATTCTCTCATGTCCGAACAAACTCAGGCCGAGCCTCACGGCTACCGGCACGCCCGAGGATCCGGTCCGCCGGACGATCGGCCGCCTCCCACAACTCACGCCGAAGAAGAAGGCTTCCTGGGTTACGATGACGAAGTGAATAGCCGTTACGAAGAAATCAAGCGTGGCGGAACTTACATCACCGAACTGCAACAGATGACCATGGTCCAGCTTCAACAACTGGCCAAGGATGAAGAGTTGCCGCGCGAAGAATGGATCGGACTCAAGAAGCAAGACCTGATCTTCAAGGTCCTCAAGGAGCGCGTCAAGCAGAACGGCTTGATGTACGGGGAAGG
>SIAJ01000003.1 GCA_009691845.1 Gemmataceae bacterium | reverse complement strand
ATGCGTCTCCGCATCGACCACCTGCTGGCAAGCCTTCGCGATCGACCGCACGAGATTCTCGCGGCCATCGATGGCGATCCATTGCTGCTCAAGCGGGAGGTAAACGGGCTGGTGCTGGCGAACGCGACCAAGGCGTTGTTCACGCCGCTGGTCGAGCATCAGCTTTTCGCGAAGGGGATCATTTATCGGCGCGATCCGTATCGGCTGGTGTCGCTGCCGTTGATCAAGATCTACAATCTCGGCGAACGCAATGTGACGGTGCACGATTTAGTTTCGCTTCAGGTGCCCGGCTCGCGGGCTCATTTCTTGCGCAAGTTCGATGGCACGATGATACAGCGGTTCCAGCACGATGGCCGTGTGTACTTTTCCACACGCGGCATGTTGGAAGGCGTGGTGCTGCCGACGAACGAGGCCCAGGATGAGGATGCGCCGCCTCAGGCCCGGATGTTCGATTACCTGGCGGCAGCCCGTGAGACGGCACGGGCTATGTACCCCCAACTCGTTGAGCCTTGGGCGGAACTCGAAGGCGTCACGCTGATTTTGGAATTGCTTCACCCGGAGGCGAGGGTCATCACGGACTACAAGGGTCGTCGCGATCTGGTGCTGCTGGCAGCGTTCGATACCGTGCGGCACGTGTATTGGCCCTACGAACGAATTCGTCGGTTCGCGAATGAGCATCGACTGGTCGCAACCGACGCATTCCGCCCGGATGGGCCGACGCTGGCGAAGCAGATCGATTCGCTGCTGGCGTCCTTGGCCGGCACGGACGAGGAGGGGACCGTTCTCGTCGTCGAGCATGGCGACGAAGTGGTCTATCGCGTGAAGGTGAAGTCGCAGGATTATCTGCGGATGCTGAAGCTGATGGTCCGCTGCACCTATCCCGCGACCGTGGAGATGCTGGACGGTTGGCCGAGTTTTCCCGATTGGCCTGCTATGGAGGAAAAGTTGCAGGCGCTCGGCTCGGAAAAGGTGCCGGAGGAATTACTTGCGCTGTATCGCGAGCATTACGATGCGTTCGCGGCCTACCGGTCGGATTGCGAGACTTTGCGGGCACGGATTCAAGTGCGGTCGGACGAATTGCGAAAGAATTTGTCGGGCCATGACCCCCGGGCTGTCCGCAAGGAGTATGCGCAGCGCGCACTGAGGGAGCCGTTCCCGCCGTTATTCTTTTCAGCTTTCGATGGAAAGTTAGATATCGATCGCGTGCGTGAAATATTCGCCACGCACCCGGAAGTCCGTGAAGCATTGAGGGTTACAAACACATAAATGGTTCTTGATATGTTGTGCTGAGCCTTCACCAAAACTGAACTTTGTTTTTTTCAGATTTTCTTACTTGATGTCCGGAAGAAGTCCTGGTAAACCATGCGACGGAACGGAATCCCAACTTGGCACGGATGCCACTTTTCTTTGCTCCTTCACGTCTTGACGGGCATTTCTTCTTTCTGGTGTGCAGGTCGATTCAGCTGACTTTTTGACCGCGCTTAACATCCCCCAGAACCTCGAAAACTACTTCTCAACTGATCTCATCCTCGCTTCGTGCACCATGTGGGCTTCTTTTGACTGAGTCTGTTCAGGTTTTCAACCGGAACGCTTCGAGAGGCGACATGGCCCGTGAATTCTCTATCAAAGACGTTGCGAACACTCGGTTCCGATCGTGCGTAGAAACGTGGGGAGATCAAGATGCGAGCGGTCGAAATTGGCGATCGCCGATGTGGAGGAGGGTCGCCGCTTTTGTGGATTGCGGGTCCATGCGTGATCGAGACCCGCGACCTGACGCTAAAGATTGCCGACACGCTGGTCGCTATCGCCACCAAGCTCGGGATTCAGATGGTCTTCAAGGCGTCATTCGACAAGGCGAATCGATCCTCCGGTAAATCATTTCGTGGCGTCGGTCTGGAGAGCGGGCTTCGCATCCTGGCTGACGTGAAAGCGAAGACCGGCCTGCCCATCACGACGGACATTCACGAAACGGCTCAGGTTGCTCTCGCGGTCGAGGTGATCGATTTGCTACAAGTACCGGCGTTCCTGGCTCGTCAAACCGATCTGCTGCAAGCCTGTGGTCGAACCGGAAAAGCCGTGAACGTGAAGAAGGGGCAGTTCATGGCCCCCTGGGACATGAAGAACGTGGTGGCTAAGATGGACGAGGTGGGGAACCCGAACCTGTTGCTGACCGAACGCGGCTCGACATTTGGTTACGGAAACCTTGTGAACGATATGCGAGCGATCCCGTGGATGCAGGATCTCGGACGGCCGGTGATTTACGATGCCACGCACAGCGTGCAAACTCCCGGAAGCCAGGGAGACCGTACGGGGGGTGATCGCCGAATGGTGCCCTATCTGGCCCGGGCCGCGATCGCGGCAGGTTGCGATGGCGTGTTCGTTGAAACTCATCCAGAGCCAGATTCCTCGCCGAGCGATGGGCCAAACATGATTTCCTTGCACGACCTACCCGCACTGATTAGCCAGTGCGAACGGATCCGAGCCGCATTGATCGGCACGGCCAACGAGAATCCTCGATGATGCCACGCCTGATGCTACTCCAGGTTCTGCCATTCTTCCTGTTGCTCGTCACGCTCGGATGCGACAACAAGAGGGCCAAAACCGAGCGGGGCGTCGCCAATGGTGGCACCTCCGCCGATGCCGAGGCCCAGGCCGTCCTCGCGCTGGAGACCCAGCAAGACCAGGCACAGTGTCGAACCGTCTTGCAGCAACTCGATAATTTGCCCTCAGTCACAACACGGCCCACGCTGCCGGTAACGGAACTGGCGGAGGTCCGACGCTTCCTCCAACTGAGCCCTTCGGAAGCAACCGAAGTGGGACAGACAAACTTCTCGCAGACCGATGCGGAGTATCTCGAAGAGTGTCTTCTCGTTCGGACGGGTGTGCGCTCGTTACGACAGGATGGCGGGCCGGCACTTGAGCAGGCCAAGGCCGCGTTCGATTGGGTCTGTCGCCTCGTTTATGTTGATGACCGCATCGCCTGGCCGGCCCCTACCTGGATGACGTTGCAGACCGGCTCCGGCGTTGCCCACTCGCGTGCCTATGCGATTCTCGCGGCCTGGCAGCAATTGGGGCTTGATGCATGCCTGATCGGCCCGCCCGGTTTGAAAACCGCCCCGAGTTTTAACGCGAACACGCAGCGTCCGGACGGAAAGTACTCGCCGATTCGGGCGTGCGGAGTGAAAATCGAGAAGGAGATTTACCTCTTCGATCCCGGGACGGGAAAAGCTCTCATCGCTCCGGATGGCAAGAGTGTGCTAACGCTGACACAGGCCCGAGCCAAGCCGGAACTCGTTCGATCTTCCGTGGCCGACGAAGCAAAAACCTGGCAGATCTTTTTGGCACCACCGCTTTCATCGCTTTCTTCCCGCATGAATTGGTTGCAGCGACTGAACCCGGGAAACATCGGCGTGAAGCTATTCGTCGATATTGGTAAAACGCGTGAGTCCATGATGGCGGACCTTCCGGGAATCCCTTGCGAAGCCTGGAATCCGCCCGGCGACTCGTTTTCCGCCACTCGAGTGCTCTCGCTGTACTCAACGGAAAGTGAGACCGATCGCGAGAAGCCTTCCCATCGCATCCAGCAGCGACTTCGCATGATTCCACTCGAGCGAATGCCACGGACGAACCTGACTGGTTCCGCGTTCGATGACTTCTTTCAAATATTTGCGATCCCGTTTGTCTCGCTCTATTTCACGCCGGATTCGCCCCGAGACTTGATGCTCCGATCGCAGTTTCAGCAGGCAACCTCGACTCTCGACCGGACGAAGCAAATCGTGGAGAACGCTCGCACACGTTTCGAACAAGACAAGGACATCCAAAAAGATTTTGCTGCCTGGTCCGAGACTTTCCGGACGCTGAACGCGGCCGTGATTCGTCCGCCCGAGCCCGGACCAGCGGGAGTGGCTGCGGCCAAGAAAACCCTGGAGGACTTTCGCAACCTGCCGAGAAATCGGGACATCGAGCGGGCGTTCATCCTTGGCAATGCGGCGAAACCATTATTAGCGTCCATCACCTTCCTGATGGCAACGAGCATTCACGAACGGGCGGAGCGAACTCAACGGGACTCGCCGACACAGGCCATCGCTCAATGGAAGAACACCGAGGAATGGTGGGGCCGGTTCCTGGATGCATCGTCCCAGGCGAGTGGCGTTCTCCCGGCTCGCGATGCCCATGCCCGCGAGTTGCTCAAGCGGTGCCAGCAATTCACGGCGAAATAACACCATGACTCGCGAGCATGCATGGTCACTTGTCTGCGAATACGTCCAGAATGCTGGACTTCGCAATCACATGCGTGCCGTTGAGATTGCCATGCGGGCCTATGCCCAGAAACTCGGACAGGACGTCGAGCTTTGGGGAATTGTTGGGCTCTTGCACGATTTCGACTACGAGCGTTGGCCCGACCCGCCGAACCATCCGCTCCAGGGTGAAGCCATTCTCAAGTCCCATGGCTACTCCGAAGAAATCACTTATGCGATTAAATCGCATGCGGATTATCTGCCCGACTGCCCACGGGTAACTCCACTTCACAAGGCCCTGTATGCTTGCGATGAACTCTGCGGCTTCGTGACCGCGACCGCTCTCGTGCGGCCCGGCGGGATTGCGGACATGACCGCGAGTAGCGTCAAGAAGAAAATGAAGTCGAAGGGATTTGCCAGGAACGTCTCACGCGATGACATTACCAGAGGGGCCGCGGACTTGGGCGTCGAGCTGACTTCGCACATTCAGTTCGTGATCGACGCCTTGAAGCCGCATGCGCTTGAGTTGGGAGTCGAAAAAGGGATTTCGGAAGCGGAAGAATGAGGGAATTTAGAGCGCTGGCGAGGCTATCAGCAAGCAAATTCTACGTAATCGACATGGCAAAGTGGCTCCGGTATCGAAAGCCCGTCTTCGGCCATGCCTTCCAGGTGAAGCTCAATCGCGTCCTTGATAGCGGACTCTACCTCAGAGACAGTGTCGCCGGTTGCCACGCATCCCGGCAAGTCCGGAACATACGCGGAAAAAATTGTTTTCCGCAGCCTCGACAACAATCGCAGATCGCTTCATCGTCCGTCCTCGATTAATCCCAGCCGGCGTGCTTGAAGATGCTTGCCAGTGTACCCGGTGGGATCGTATGACTCGGTTTTCCAGCGAGGGTTACGCGTCCTGATTTCGTTGGATGCTTGAATTGGCGATGACTTCCCTTGGTTCAAACCAAGATGCAGCCATCGTCCTTTTAGAAGCATCAGGACTTCGCTCACCCGCATTCCAGAAGCCTACCGTATAGGAAGGGCTCGCGTCATGCAGCTTACACGCCTGCCTGAGTTTTGGACTCATCTACGGCAGATGACATGTAGGCACGGGAAACGGATCAGAATCCGTTCGCCGATGCGTCCTACAGATCCTTCAATCGTGCCGTCTTCTCAATCGCCAGGATGGCTTCCGCAGCCGCGAGACGCAGTTCTGCGTCCTGACTTTGCAACGCCTTTCGTAGTTCGGGAAGTGCCTCCCGGGCATCGGGTCCGAAACGAACCAGGCCGGACGCAGCGACTTTTCTCAGGCGGTCGTCGCTGTTCTTCAGTCCCGAAATCAAAACCGGCACGGTGGCCAACGCATCGGACTCGATAGCCCCGAGCGCCTTGACCGCCATAACGCGTGGCTCGATGTCACCACGATTCGCGGCAACGAGAATCTTTGTGGAAGCTGATTTTGCGTTCGTCCCAAATTTGGCGAGCGCTACGAGGGCGGCCGTGCGGACGTCCAGGTCCTTGTCGTCCACGACGAGAGTCAGGGCGTCAATATCTGGGGCCGCGGATTTCAGATCGCGAGTGGCCGAGGCCGACTTGCCGAGCGCCCGAACCGCCGCCCAGCGAACGTATGCATTCGAGTCGGCGGTCGCTTCACGCATGAACGAACGGGCCTCGATCGCATTGCCGAGCGATTCCATCGCTTCCGTCGTTGCCAGCCGGACGGAAGCATTCTTGTCCTTGACTCGTTGTGCAAGAACGGGGCTCAGCACGGGCCATGCAGCCGAAAAATTGTCAATGGTAGCACCCGGACCCTGACGCTCCAGGATCTTCGCCCGAAGTATCGCCAGGGCTTCCAGCGTCCGAGCAGCAACCGTTTGTGTTTCGGAGTCGCTTGCCGTCAGCGGCGCTGCCAGTTTGGGGGCTTCTTTTGCAATGGCATGAATCACGGGGGCAATCGGCGGAAATCGTGTGTCGCCGTCTTTCTGGCCTGGCTCGGCCCCAATCGGGTCCGTGTAGTAAGTAAACAGGTCGTTCACGTTGCGTGAGATCGACTGCATCACCTTGAGTGCCAACTGGGCAGTCGCGCCGGACTTGTCCTCCATGCCCGTGCCGAGCAACGGCGCGACCTGAAGGCAGATCGCGACGAAATGTTCTGCCCGCGGAGCCAACCAAACCGAGGGGGTTGCGTTCGTGATGGCAGAGCCAATTGCCTCGGCAACTGCATGCCGCACAATGGCGTGCTCCGAACGGACGAACTTCGAGAGAATCGTGCCCATCTCGGCGGCAATCGCTTTGCTCACCTCGCCATCGATTACGGCGGGGATACTTCGCCCGAACGATCGGATCGCCAGGGCCATGATCTCGGGGTCCTTATGGTCCTTCTGCAAAAAAATCGCCAGGCTGGCGTTCAGATTCGTCCGCGCAGCCAGGGAAGGGGGAAAGTCCGCGATTACAGCCAAGGTTGCACGTTGAGATTCGACATTGTCGCCCAGAAGGGCTGCCCGGAATGTCGGAACCAGCGGCTCGAGCCGCTTGCGTGCCTCAGCGTCCGAGGGACTTTCGCCCGAAAATTCCCCGAGCTGCGCGTAAGAGGGGCTGGCGACCGCCAGGAGTGCGAATGTGCCAAGGGCAACGATTCGTCGGCATGCAACTGTGATTGCGCCCATGGCGATTCCTACTTCTGGCTCGGCAGTATGAAAGTTCTCAGCGTTCACCAATCATCGTCTGTCTCGGTGCGTGACCCACGTGAAAAGAGGCGACTGCGGTTGCTCAAGGCTCAGATGAACAACGGTCGCGCAGGTTGCGACGCCTTTCACTATACACCGTCGCCTCTAGCGGTACACTACACATGGGCGACTATCGAATGTTCCACGCGAGAGTACCACGTTCCATGCAGACGTTGCCGTTGTTGAGCGAACCAATTGCAGAAGTCGAGCCGCCGCGCCATCGTCTTCCAGCGTGGTTGAAACGAAGCTTGCCGCGTGGAAACGAGAACAACTTCACGCATACGCTGCTCCGCGATCTCAAGCTGGAAACGGTTTGCGAGAACGCTCGTTGCCCGAACCGTCCTGAGTGTTACTCCCGTCGAACAGCGACGTTCATGATCCTGGGCAACGTCTGCACTCGCCCCTGCGGGTTCTGCTCCGTCCCACGAGGCGAAACACTTGACGTCGAGGACGACGAACCGGCACGAGTAGCCGAGGCCGCGGAACGACTTGGCTTGAAGCATGTGGTCATCACGTCGGTAACACGCGACGACCTCCCTGATGGCGGGGCCGACCATTTCTACCGCTGTGTGCTCGCGGTCCGAGAACGGACCGGAGCGGCCGTGGAAGTCCTTACACCGGATTTTCTGGGCGATCGCCGGGCCATCGACCGCGTGATCGACAGTCAACCGGAGGTTTACAACCACAACATGGAGACCGTGCCCCGTCTCTACCGCAAAGTGCGCGGCAAGGCAGACTATCGCCGAAGCCTGAACCTGCTCAAGCAAGTCAAGGAGCGCGACCAGGCAATGGTCTCGAAGAGCGGATTGATGCTGGGTATTGGCGAAACCGTGAGTGAGTTGTTCGATGTGTTCGCCGATCTGCGCGACGTGGGTTGCGACGTGCTTACGCTCGGCCAGTATTTGGCACCTACACTGAAACACATTCCCGTCGCTCGCTTCTTGGCTCCCAGCGAGTTCGACGAGATTGCCGTGAGGGCCCGGGCCTTCGGGTTCAAGCAGGTCGTCGCTGGCCCGTTTGTGCGATCCAGTTACCACGCGGACGAAATGGTCCCATGACCCGTGCTCCGTTCATCTCGCTCGACGGCATCGACGGAACCGGGAAGTCGACCCAGTGCCGGCTCCTGGTCGATTGGCTTAACAATCACGGTGTGCCGACCATCGGCTGCGCGGATCCGGGTGGCACGCCACTGGGTTCGCAACTCCGTGAAATCCTCCTCGCCTCACGTGCGGAGATCACAGCACGTGCTGAATCTCTGTTGTTCATGGCCAGCCGTGCGGAGTTGGTTGAAAAGGTGATTCTCCCGAATCTGGAACAGGGCAAGGTAGTCATCAGTGACCGATTCGTGGCCGCGAACGTGGTCTATCAGGGGCATGCCCGGGAGATTTCGCCCGATGATCTTTGGCAAGTCGGCCGTTTTTCGACGGCGGGCTTGCTGCCCAATCTGACGATCATCCTCGATCTTTCCGTTGAGCAGGCAATTGTGCGACGCGGCCGAACTGCCGACCGCATGGAAGCCCGTGGCGAGAGCTACCTGCAACGCGTGCGCGATGGCTTTCTCGTCGAGGCCCGAATGCAAGGGTTTCGCATCGTCAATGCAGTATCAGATGTGCAAACTCTCCACCGCGAGATCGTCGCGATGGTTCGTGAATTCCTGAAGACTCGCGGCATCGAGGTCCAGCCATGAGTTGGGACCGCGTTCGTGGACACGATGGCATCGTCCTTTCGCTCGACGCCGCGTTCCGGAAATCGCGACTCGGTCACGCCTACTTGTTCGTGGGCCCGCCGGGAGTGGGCAAGTTCACGTTTGCCAAGGAACTTGCCCGTGCTCTCCTGTGCGAGAAGCCGGGCGGCGAACTCAGGGCATGTGGGAACTGCGCTAGTTGTTCGTTGGTCGACGCGAACACTCACCCGGATCTGTTTTTTGCCTCTCGCCCCGAGGATAAGGTTCAGTTTCCGATCGAAGTTGTCCGTGACTTGATCGAACATCTTTCGCTGAAGCCAGCCCGAGGCACACGAAAGGTCGCCATCGTCGATGATGCTGACAATTTCAACGAGGAAGCGGCCAACGCGTTCCTCAAGACACTGGAGGAACCGCCGCCTGGTTCGCTGTTAATTCTGGTCGGCGGCCCTTCGCCGGAGCGGCAATACTCGACCATCCTCTCTCGGTGCCAGGTCGTTCCCTTTGCCGCGGTCTCCAACGACATTGTGCGCGAGGCCCTAGCCGAACGGGGAATTGATTCGGCAAGAGTCGATCGGCTCGTGCGTGTGGCAGGTGGCAGTATCGGCCAGGCACTCGCACTGGAAGACGAGACGCTTTGGCGGTTCCGTGCCACAATGCTGCGTGCGATTTCGGCCGAAAAAATCGAGAGCTACGAGTTGGCCAAGGCGTGGAATGAGTATGTGGAGGAAGCAGGTAAGGAAGCCGGCCTGCGTCGCCGTCGGGCTTCAATGGTCCTGCGGCTGTTGATCGGTCTCCTTCAAGATGCCATGCGGCTGCATCATGGCATCGCGCCGCTCGTTGCGGACCGTTCCGAATCCGAATCGCTCACCGTTCTTGCGCGACGGCTTGGCCCGGCTAAAATCCTCGCTTGGCTGAATCGGGCCCTGGAGGCTGATTTGCAGATTAGCCGAATGGTCCAGGTCGAATTGTTAGTTGAGGCCTTCGCGGATGCACTCGGACGATAAGTGACTTCCTGAGGCGTGAAACGAGGGCGGCCAGGAATGGTTTTGCCTGGCGCAGGTAGTACACTCAGGCGATTCTTGATCCAACTCGATCGCCCTCGCTTCCATTCCAGGCTCCGCAACATCGAGAAAATTGCGACCAGTAATTGATTGACTGAGCGAACCAGACAGGTATGCATATCACATCTGAGCGGGCCACCGGCCCGTTTGTTCTGCCTTCACGCGGAGACTCTCTCTTGAACCGCTCCTATTCCCTCTTCCTCGCGCTGGCCGGTGCCAGTCTGGCGAGCGCCGCCCTCCCTGAACCGCTCGTCTCCGGGTTGAAAAACCCCGAGTCCGTTTGCATCGGTGCCGACGGCCGAGCGTATGTAACGGTGATCGGCGAGTTCGACAAGGACGGCGATGGCTCCGTCATCGTCATCCAGGACAAGAAAGCCATTCCCTTCGTCGAAGGCCTCGATGACCCCAAGGGCATCGTGGCCTACAAGGACATGCTGTTTGTTGCGGACAAGAAGAAAGTCCTGCGAATTGACAAGAAGGGCAAGGTCACGGTTGTGGCCGACGAAAAAGCCTTCCCGATTCCGCCGCTGTTCTTGAACGATATTGCCGTGGACGAACTCGGCATGCTTTTCGTCAGCGATTCGGGCGATCGGAAAGGCGATGGCGGAGCCGTGTTTCGGATTGACGTAAAAGGCAAAGTCACGCTGGTGGCCGACAAGAAGAAGGCTTCGCAGTTCAACATCCCGAACGGCCTGCTCCACGATAGCCAGATGCACCTGCTCGTGGCCGATTTTGGTTCTGGCGAACTTCATCGCCTGGGTATCGCTGACGGCAAGATGGAAAAACTGGCCGACGGCTTCCCCGGTGCGGATGGCCTGATTTTCGATCGTAACGGCCGGCTGTACATCAGCGCTTACAAGGAAGGCAAAGTCTTCGTCATTCCGCGTTCAGGCGACAAGCCGATCCTGCTTGCTGAAGGCTTCAAGGCGGCCGCGGACATTTGTCTGAGCGCCGACAACAAGAGCATTCTCGTTCCCGACATGACGACAGGCACCGTGACCGCGATTCCCGCGCAGGTGCCAGGTGCTGAAGTAGACGAGACGCCGTTGGCACTGACGCCAGCCGTGGCTTTCCCGAATCTGGAATGGACTGGCTGGAAAAGCGAGGACAACGGCAAGCTGTTGCCGCTCCGACCGATCCTGTTGACCCATGCCGGCGACGGTTCGAATCGCGTGTTTGTCCCGACCCAACAGGGAGTGATCCACGTCTTTCCGAACGATCAGAAGGCGACCAAGACGAAGGTGTTTCTCGACATCGAAAAGAAAGTTCGCTACTTCGACAAGGAGAACGAAGAGGGGTTGCTTGGCCTCGCGTTCCATCCAAAATTCAAGGAGAACGGCGAGTTCTTCGTCTTCTACAATCCGAAATCGCTCACGACGGTTATTAGTCGTTTCAAGGTGAGCAAGGACGATAAGGATAAGGCCGACCTGATGTCGGAAGAAGAAATCTTCCGCGTCGAACGGCCGTTCTGGAATCACGCGGGCGGCACAATCGCCTTCGGGCCGGACGGCTATCTGTACGTCTCCCTGGGCGATGGCGGCAAGGCGAACGACCCATTTGAGAACGGTCAGAACCTGAAGACGCTGCTCGGCAAAGTTCTGCGAATCGACGTGGATCGCAAGGGCGAAAAGACCGCGTATGCGATTCCCAAGGACAATCCTTTTGTCGGCGTGAAGGACGCTCGTCCGGAAATCTGGTGCTACGGGCTTCGCAATCCGTGGCGAATCGCGTTCGATCGCAAGACCGGGGCATTATGGTGCGGCGAAGTCGGCCAGAACCTTTGGGAAGAAATCAATCTGATCGTCAAGGGCGGCAATTACGGCTGGAATACCCGCGAGAGCCTGCATCCGTTCGGGGTGAAAGGTACAGGGCCAAAGCCTGAGTTCATCGAGCCGATTTGGGAGTACCACCACGATGTCGGCAAGTCGATCACGGGCGGCCACGTTTATCGAGGCAAGCGATTGCCCGAGCTCGAGGGGCACTACCTCTATTCCGACTATGTGACCAACAAGCTTTGGGCCCTGAAGTACGACGAGGGAAAGAAGCGCGTGATCGCGAATCGCCCGATTGCCGACAAGGGTGTGCCCGTCATGTCCTATGGAGAGGATCAAGATGGCGAAGTGTATTTCATGAGCTACTCCGCCAAGGGGCAGGGCATCTATCGCTTTGAGAAGAAGTAAGCACATGGCGAGCCGAGCGGCGTAAGCCGCCGGGTGATGTTGACGCTCTTCACCCGGCGGCTTACGCCGCTCGGCTCGCCATCTTCACGAGAGAAAAAACATGCGTGCCTTCTATGCCATCGTCTTACTATTCCTTGTTGCTGCGATCACAACCTTCGCGATTCAAAACAAGGATTCGATTACCATCAAATTTCTGGGCGGAAGCTGGGAAATTTCACTCGCACTCCTTGTGGCCGCACTCTATTTTCTCGGGATGCTGAGCGGCTGGACCGTGGTCGGCCTCATCAAGAAGTCGCTCAAATGCGTCGCCGAACGGCCACACGAACACTAACCAATACGGGTTCTCGCCATGCTTCGAACCTTCAGTGCCTTGCTCATTCTCGGCGCAGCCTGCCCGATCTTCGCACAGGAAAAGAAACCCGTGGACGTGCCCAAAGGCGAAATTGCCAAATACACGTTTGCCGCCAGCAAGATCTTCCTCGGCTCGACCCGTGATTACTGGGTCTATGTGCCCAAGCAATACGATCCGGCGAAACCCGCGTGCGTCCATGTGAACCAGGATGGCATCCAGTTCAACGCCCCGGCCGTGTTCGACCAACTGATCGCCGAGGGATCGATGCCGGTCACCATCGGCGTCTTCGTCATGCACGGGAAGGTCCTGCCAGCCGACGAGAAGACCGCGTTGCCGCGATTCAATCGCTCTCTGGAATACGACGGCCTGGGCGACGCCTACGCCCGCTTCATCCTCGATGAAATCCTGCCCGAGGTCGAAAAGAAGAAAACGAGCGACGGTCGGGAAATCAAGCTGTCCAAGAGCGGCAACGATCGCAGTATCGGCGGCTCATCGAGCGGGGCCATTTGTGCTTTCACGGCCGCGTGGGAACGTCCCGATGCCTTCAGCCGCGTGTTCAGTGCGATCGGCACCTACGTCGGCCTGCGTGGCGGCAACAATTACCCCACGTTGATTCGCAAGGTCGAGCCGAAACCGATCCGGGTCTTCTTGCAGGATGGCAGCAAGGACAACAACATCTATGCCGGCGACTGGTGGATGGCGAATCAGGAAATGGAACGATCGTTCGTGTTCGCCGGCTACGAAGTGAAGCATTCCTGGGATGAGGGCCCGCACAGCAACGTCGAAGGGACGAAGGTTTTTCCCGAAGCGATGAAATGGCTGTGGAAGGATTGGCCGGCTCCGGTGAAGGCGGGGGCAGGTTCGAGGCAATTGCAGGAAATTCTGATCCCGGGCGAAGAATGGAAACTCGTCGGTGAAGGCTACAAGTTCACCGAAGGCCCGGCCGTCAACGCCAAAGGGGAGGTCTTCTTCAACGATGTCGGCTCATCGAAGACCTACAAGATCGCTCCCGATGGCAAACCGGTCGTGTGGCTCGAAGACTCAAAGCGTGGCGACGGCCAGGCCTTCGGGCCAGATGGCCGGCTGTACGCCAACACGGGTGCCGAGAGCAAATTGCTCGCCTGGGATGCAGAGGGCAAAGCATCAACGGTTACCGATGGCTTCAAGGGGAACGATCTGGTCGTGCGTGCCGACGGCAGCATCTTTGCGACGGCCCCTTTCGATACCCCCAACAACAGCAAGATCTACTACATCTCGCCCAAGGGCGAGAAAAAAGTCGTCGATCAAGGGCTGAAGTTCGCGAACGGCATTTGCACGTCTCCGGATCAGATGCTCCTCTATGTCGCCGACAGCCGCAGCCACTGGGTCTACAGTTACCAAATTCAGGCCGATGGCTCACTTGCCCACAAGCAGAAGTATTTCCACCTGCACGTGCCCGACACGGCCGACGATAGTGGCGTCGATGGCCTGCGCTGCGATCGCGATGGACGCCTGTGGGCCTGCACGAACATGGGCCTGCAGGTCTGCGACCAGCCGGGCCGGGTGAATTGCATCATCCCGACGCCGAACCGTCGTCTTGCGAACCTGACCTTCGGCGGGCCGGAATTCGACACGGTCTACGCCTGTTGTGGCGACAAGGTCTTTAGCCGCAAGGTGAAGGTGAAGGGGGCTAACAGCTACATGCCACCCATCAAGCCGAAGACGCCGGGGCTGTAAAAAAAGAAGGCAATGGGACTACCAGGACACTATGGGACTGATGAATCATCGGTCCTATCATGTCCCCTTGGCCCCATTGTTCCTGAAAAGGCGATTACCTCATGGCCGACTGGCAGCGGACCCACACTTGCGGCGAACTGCGCGACACGCACATCGGAGAGACTGTCACGCTCAACGGTTGGGTGAATACCTATCGCGGTTACAATAACCAGGTCTTTGTCGATCTCCGCGATCGTTACGGCCTCACGCAGGTGGTCTTCGAATCGGACGCCCCCGAGCTTTCGCAACTGGCGAATAGTCTAGGCCGCGAATACGTGCTCAGCGTGACTGGCAAGGTTCGTGCGCGACTGCCAGGCAAGGACAACCCCAAGCTCGTCACGGGCAAGATCGAGGTTCAGGCCGAGAAGGCGAGAGTCCTGAATGCCTGCCCCACGCCCCCGATCGAAATCACCGAGTTCGGCAACGAACTGGCCAACGAGGACATTCGGCTCCAGTACCGCTACCTCGACTTGCGACGCAAGACCCTGCAAGACACGCTGATCATGCGGCACAAGCTGTGCAAGACCATCCGTGATTACCTCGATCAACGCGAGTTCCTGGAAATCGAAACGCCATTGTTGGGCAAAAGCACGCCGGAAGGGGCACGCGATTATCTCGTGCCCAGCCGGCTCTATCACGGCGAATGGTATGCGTTGCCGCAGAGTCCGCAGCTATACAAGCAGTTGCTGATGGTTGCCGGGTACGACAAGTATTTTCAGATTGCACGTTGCCTTCGCGATGAGGACACGCGGGCCGATCGCCAGCCGGAATTTACACAACTCGATCTCGAAATGTCGTTCGTGGAGATGGATGACATCTTCAAGGTGATCGAAGGACTGAGTGTCGCGATCTTCGAGAAATGCCTGGGCATCGCGCTGCCGACGCCGTTCCAACGCATGTCCTATGCCGAGGCGATGCTCAAATACGGCAGCGACAAGCCCGATCTTCGTTTTGGCATGGAGATCGTGGACATCTCCGCTCTTGCGGCGAACTCCGAGGCGAAGTTCTTCCAGGAAATCGTGGCCGCCGGCGGCGTGGTGCGAGGCTTGAATGTGAAAGGAGCGGCCGCGAAATTCTCAAACAGCGAGTTAAAGCCGAAGGGCAAGATCGTCGAGTTCGCGAACCGTTACGGCTCGAAGGGCCTGTCATATGTGAAAGTCGAGGCCGACAAAATCACTGGTGGCCTCGAGAAATTCTTCACGCCGGAGGCGCAGAAGGAACTGCTCACCGCCTTCAATGCCGAGCCGGGCGATTTGCTCTTGATCGTCGCCGACAAGGAAGCGGTTGTCTGCGATGCCCTCGGCGCTCTGCGTGGCCATCTGGCATCGCTCCTCAAACTCTTCGATCCGAAGACGTTCAACATTCTCTGGATCGTTGATTTTCCCTCGTTCATGCGTGACGAAGAGGAAAATCGTTGGGTGGCCTTGCACCATCCGTTCACTTCGCCTCGCGACGAGGATCTCGCTCACATGGAGAGCGATCCAGGTAAGGTGCAAGCGAAGGCGTACGACCTCGTGATGAACGGCTACGAAGTCGGCGGCGGCAGCATTCGTATCCATTCGCCCGAGGTGCAATCACGCGTCTTCAGCATGCTGGGCATGCCGGAGGAAGACGCAAAAGCGCGCTTTGGCTTCCTTCTCGACGCACTCAAATTTGGTGCCCCACCGCACGGCGGCATCGCGTTCGGCCTCGATCGCTGGGCGATGATGCTGGCTGGCACGACGAACATTCGCGATGTGATTGCTTTCCCCAAGAACGCGAAGGCCCGCGATGTCATGACCGGAGCGCCGGCCCTCGTTGATAAGAAGCAGTTGTCGGATTTAGGTATCAAGTGAGGACAGGAGACAGGAGACAGCTAGTCCCGCCTTCTGTCCCCTATCTCGTGTCCCCTGGTTCTAGAAGTCAAACGCCAGCCGCACGCCGAAGGCTCGGACCCAGCCGTCGTGAACGGTGCCCGGTGCATTTCGATACAGCGACGAGTAATTCAATTGCCACTTCATGTACGGATTCAGGAACCAGTTCAGGCCGACCGTGACATCCTGGCACGTGCTTCCACTGATGCCATTGTTATCCAGGTCGATCCAGGAATAGCGCACGCCTAATTGCCATGCACCCAGGCCGCCACCGTTATTGCAGTCGTCGCAACCGTCCGGGTTCATTCCGAAACTGGTAAAGTTCTGGTTCGGCGTCACGCGGGTGAAGGCCGCACGCTTGCGGTCATATGTACGATGCTCGCCGGTCAAGAAACAGAGCAGTTCCGCGTAGGCAGCCTGGTATTCCACAGTGCCATAGTTCTTCTTCGCCGTGCCTGTGACGGGAAACGTGGCATCGTGAACCCACACACGCGTGTACTCAGTCTGCAACGTGACAGGCCCCCAGACCGCGACGAATTCCGGATTTACGGTGTCTCGACTGCTCCCGCCGGTGATCGACTCGGCAACAATGTTATGTAGGACCGCCGGTCCGTTACGGAGCAAGAGTCGGGCACGAATGCGATCGACATCGTCATCCAGATCGCGATGGCTGGCACCGAGCCCGACATGGACCAACATCTCGCCTTCGTTTTCATAGAGGGGCAATGCCGTGATTCGACCTGTCGCGTCGTACTCGCCATCGCCCACATTCCAGCCAAAGATGCTTCGGGTGTTTTTGAACACACCCAGCGCCCAGGTCGCTCGCTCTTCGAGGGCCGTGTCGAAGATCATTGCTCCAGGTTCGAAGCCGTTGTTCTGGTTTTCAATAAATGCGTCAAAACTCATCGATCGTTCCATGAAATTCAGGAATCGACTGCTCGTCAGATGCTCGAAGCTGATCGGCGGCTTCAAATTACCGATGCGAAGGTTGCCGACGAACGGCAGTTCCTTGAACGTCACCCACAGGTCGGTGGGAACCGGAGTGTTCACGGGCAACGTGTCGAACTTGGGATCGACGTTCACCGTGTTGATGAAGTCGAACTCCATCAGGAAGTCGATGTTCTTGTAAAACGTGCCGCCAAAGTCGAAGCGTGCTCGCCGAAAGTTGACGGCGTCGCGGACGTTGCCGATGCCGCCCTTGTCTCTTGCGGCTTGAACGTCATTGTTTGTCCTCAACCAGACACCATCAATCTGCAAGCGGCCACCGACGAAAAACTTGAACAGTCCGTTCGACGTTTCCATCTGGAGAAGGTTATTGTCCCCCGGCTTGAACTTAAATTTCGGCGTGAAGTCATCGGCTTTCGGACTCGCGTTATCCCGGATGATGCTTTCCGCTGGCGTGGGTGGGATCACTCCCATGCCTTGTTGAGGTGCCGGCATGGGCATTGGTGGAGCAGGCGTAATCAGGGTCGGACTTGGCGCGACAGGTGTCTTGGGTAGTTCTCCCACCGTTGGTGGGGCGGGCGGTTCGTTCGCAATCTCGGCGAAATGCGATTGGTAAATGGCCTGTGGCCCAGGCAAGTGCGCGGGATTCGGCAGAAGCGACTTGCCGACAATCGTGCCTGGGACGGATCCTTCAGCCCACTTTGGGCGTCCCGAACTCTGGGCCTGGCAGGTCGCCGCCAGAACCCAAAGGCTCAATGTCCCGCCAACCAATCCACGCATGATTCGTCCCCGGCACTTCGGCAATGGTCAATAATTAATCTGGAACTGCAAACGCAGAATCCCGCCATCGAAGTTCTTGTACGATTGAGTTCCAGCCTTATCGATCGCGTTCAGGGTTGCCCCATCGACGAGACTGTACTCGACGACCATTTCCATCTCCTTGCGGATTTGCCATTCAACCCCCATGTCCCACTGCACGTGCGAGCCATAGGGGGCGTTTTGGACCGAGCGATAGCCCCCCTTGAAATACTGGTAGCGTGCGTAAGGTGTGATAATGCCGTAGTCGAAGGTGTCGAGCTTGTACGTGGCCATCAGGTAGCCGCCATTCAAGTTGCGAACGGTCACGGCATCCTGATCGTCGTTGAGGGCCGGCCCGCGTCCGACGTTCCATTCCGCTTGCAGGCCGAACGGCTGCGGATACCAGACGAACGTGCCCGCAACGCGCTGGTCGATATGCCCGCGATCGTCCGTGCCATCCGGCGTGATCGACTTGCCTTTACCTAGCGCCCGAATCTTTGCTCCGCGAATTCCGTATCGCCCCGTATAGCCTTGAATGCCAGCCTCCACGACCTGCCCGCTGGGTAGTTCGAACGGATATGTGAGCCGAGCGACGGAGTGAATATCCTCGTTTTGTTCCATTTGCGATCCGCCTTGGCCGCTGTAGACACCGGCACCAAAAATACCGTAATTTCCCGAGCCTTTCAGTCCGCCGTCCACGAGGTCCTTGAACAACCTTTGCTTCTCAACCGGCGTCCAGTAATAGAAGACGCCGAGATCGCGTTCGTTCGGACTTGCGCCCGAGTTGATTGCATCCGTACGATCCAGCGCAATGCGATTCTGGCTCGACTGCATGTTCTCGAAACCGTACGGGACCTTGGATAGACCGACCCGGAAGCGATTCTCTTTCTCTTTGTCCAGGTAAACGTCGGCGTACAAATCGCGCAGTTGAGCGAAGAAGGTCGTGTTCGAACCGCTGGCAGGCAGGTTTGAGAAATCGGGCTGAAAGTAGAGCCCGAGATAATCGCTGACGTCGCCGAAGATAATCAAGCGCGCTCGGCGAATCGAGAACCCCTCGGAATTACCGTCGATCGCGCGATCGCCCAACAGTCGCGGTTCGATGTCATTCCGATCCTCATCCACCGTTCGCCCAAATCGAAACTGGCTATAGCCGCGAATGGAGAGCTTCTCGTACCAGTGCTTCCCTTTCTCACCATGCGGATGTAGTGAATCGAATAGCGATTTGAAGCCATAGTGGTCGTCGTGGTGCAGCGAGTCGTAAAGTCCCTTGTCTCCGTCCGCATGAAGCGGCTTGGTTGGCCCCTCAACAACCGTCTTCGGAAGGACAGTCGTGTCCTTCGGATCCACCGGCTTGGCCGATGTCGGAGGAACGAGCAGCGATTCCTTCGGTGGCACCAGCACCGGCTCCAAATTCGGCTGCGGCGGAAGAACCACTGCTGGCAATTCGGCGGAATTCGTCGCGTAAACGGGTGGAGTAGGTGCTTGGGCACCGATCGGCATTGCCGTGCCGAGGCAAGCCAACCCAGTCGCCCCAGCTATCCAGAGTTTGTGTAACACAGCTCGCTCGCCCTCGAGTGTTGAAACCGCCGATTGTTTTGATTACATCGGTCATTCCGCCTTGGAAGTGAAAAGTAATGTGTAGTTTGGGCCGACTTTAGCAATTCAGCCGATTCTTCATGCAACAATGACTTCTTGTCCACCAGACGATACAATCCCGTCTTTCCTGGGGAAACCTCCAGAGCCTTATTCGCGGGAACCTTGATGAGTCAGAAGACCTGGGGCGGCCGATTCGCAGCACCGACGGATCGCCTTGTCGAACAGTTCACCGAGTCGATCAGCTTCGACCAGCGGCTTTACCCGCAGGACATTCGAGCCAGCCAGGCCCACGCCCGGATGCTCGCTTCGGTCGGCATCCTCACACCCGCCGAGGCCGAGCGCATCGTCGCCGCTCTCGGCGAAATTCGTGCCGATATCGAACAGGGACGGATGGAGTACTCGACCGCCCTCGAGGACATCCACACGCATATCGAGGCCGCCCTCATCCGGCGGCTGGGCGACCTGGGTCGCAAGCTGCACACGGGACGAAGTCGGAACGATCAAGTCGTCACGGACGTGAAGCTCTGGGTTCGCGATTCCATCGACGAACTCGATGGCCTACTCGCCAATTTGCAACGAGCTTTCCTATCCCTCGCAGACCGCGAGCGCGATGTGATTTTGCCCGGCTACACGCATATGCAGCGTGCCCAACCCATTCTGGCCGCACACTACTGCCTGGCTTACGTCGAGAAGTTTCAACGCGACCGCGAGCGCCTAATCGATTGCCGTAAACGCGTCAATGTTCTTTCGCTAGGTGCGGCGGCCCTGGCGGGAACATCGTTGCCGATCGATCGGCACTTTGTTGCCAAGGAACTCGGCTTTGAGGGAGTGGCACGAAATAGCCTGGATGTTTCGAGCGATCGCGACTTCGCGGCGGAGTTTGTCTTCTGCCTGTCGCTGATTGCGATCCATCTGAGTAGCTGGGCCGAGGAGTGGATTCTCTGGACCACGACGGAGTTCGACACGATCGAACTGCCCGACGAGTTCTGCACCGGCTCCAGCATCATGCCGCACAAAAAAAACCCGGACGTTCTGGAACTCACGCGGGGAAAGACCGCCCGCGTAGTCGGCCACTTGCAGCATTTGCTAGTTTTGCTGAAGGGCCTGCCGATGGCCTACAATCGCGACCTGCAGGAAGATAAGCCGGCGATTTTCGACGCGTTCGACACCGTTTCACGAACGGTCGCCGTCGCGGCACCCCTGGTCGCCAAGGCCAAGTTCAAACGCGAACGCATTGCCGAACGCTTGGAGAATGGTTTCCTGGATGCGACATCGCTCATGGAGTGCCTGATCGCGAACGGTGTGCCCATGCGAACGGCCCACGAGAGTGTGGGCGGGCTTGTTCGCGAATGCGAGTCGAAAAATTGCCGGCTAGTCGATCTGCCAGCCGAGCGATGGGAGACACTTTTGCCCGGGAAGGCCAGTGTCGTTTTCCGCATCCTGGGCGTGCAAAACGCGATGAAGGCGTTCCAAAGCTACGGCTCGACAGCCCCGACTCAGGTGGACCAGCAACTCGCGGCCTGGCGTGAAATGCTGAAAGAGAATTCGGATCAAGTCGCGTGAAAATCAATGGTTGACGCGACCTACAAAAGTCCGTCGGAGCCGCGACCGTAAGGGGGCGACGCAATCTCAGTGCGCAGGTCGATCCACATTTTGATCTCCGCAGGATTGTTCTGGCCCGACTCGGATTGGCCGGGTTCATCGACACGGACGAGACAGCCCATAAAGGTGGTCAGGGCGAACGCCACAAATGCCCGCGAGATGTATCGCAGGTCTTGCTCCAGAAGTATGGTGGAGATTCTAACTCGAACGAATGCCTCTCGTCAAACGGTTGAATGGAGAGAGTTACATAGCCCAATCGCCCGGAACCGAATCGATCACCGCCCGATCGCTCTGCTTGCTTGAAGGTCATGAATTAGGTATCCTGATTTTCACCCTACCTTCTCGCCCTGACATTTGGGTCTCACGGACTGGACAGATATGCCGCATCTCGCTCGTCCGGGCTTCACCCTCATCGAACTGCTTGTTGTCATTGCCATCATCGCGATCCTCATCGGCCTGTTGTTGCCGGCGGTTCAAAAAGTTCGTGAGGCCGCGAATCGGATGAAGTGCAGCAATCATCAGAAACAAATTGGCCTCGCGCTGCACAATTATCACGACACTCTCGGCGAATTCCCAGCCGGCCAACCGTTGGGGTTCTACTCCAATAATTGGTACGGCGATGTCGGCGCACAGAATCTGAACCGCAGTTGCTGGATCGGCCCGATCCTCAGCCACCTTGAGCAGACCGCGATGTCTACCCAGTACACGGCCTGGATCGCCGCTCCGCCGAACTACACCTGCTTCGCCTCGTTTGCGACGGCGAAACTGCCCACGATGTCGTGTCCATCCGACCCAGGGGCACCCAAGCTTTCCAGCCTCGGCCAGGGAATGCACACCAGCTATGTCGCCTGCTACGGGAGCGGGTACGCGACGCCCACTGGCGACGTGCGTGGACTGAACCTCAGTGGGATCTTGTATGGCATGTCGAAAACCCGCATCACGGATGTGGCGGATGGGAGTTCGAACACGGTCATGGTCAGCGAACTCTTGCAATCGCAAGACACTGGCCAGCACGATGTCCGCGGTCGAATCTGGAATTCCATCCACGTCGGGACCGGCTTTAGCACGCTCTACCCGCCCAATTCAACCGTCGGTGACAACCCGCAAGGGTACTGCGTGCCGATTCCCCAGGTGCCCTGTGGTTCGCAATCGGTCGAGAATGCCTACGTCCTGGCACGCAGCCGGCACTCGAACGGGGTGAATGCATGCCTCGCCGATGGCTCGGTCCGTTTCATGAGCAACTCGATCAGTCAATCCGCATGGCAGGCGATGGGAACACGCTCCAATGGCGAAGTCATTCCCGCAAACTAGTGTTTGCCAACCCTGCGATCGTGGGGCACCACTGTAGTCCTCTCGCTCCGCGAGAGAGAGGCGAGTGCATTCGAAAGGCCCAGCAACATAACGATTCGCCAGGCTTTTGCCTCTCTCTCGGAGCGAGAGGGCTACACTTAACTCCATCCTTCAGCCCTAGGTAGACGAAGCACTCCACCTTTTGTAATCGAGACCTTCCATGTTCAATCGAATTGCATATTTCGCGTTGCTGGCCTTCATCGCCCTATTAAATCCTGGTTGCTCCTCGCCCGAGTCGATGGTTTCCGGCAAGGTGACCATCGAGGGTGGCGATCCTCTCAAGGAAGGGGACATCATTTTTGAGGACGTGGACGGCAAGGTAACACCGGCCGCAGGAAAGGTCGTCGATGGAGCTTACTCGCTGAAAGTGCTCCCTGGCCAGAAGAAGGTGAAGATCATGGCGTCACGCCCGACCAAGAAAATCGACCCCGTCATGGGTGCCGCCGCTCGCGAAGCGATGATCAGACCTGAGTTTAACGAGAAATCGAAACTGACGGCCGACATCAAGTCCGGCAAACAAGAGGGCGTGAACTTTGAGGTGAAGTTGCTGCCGTGAGGCGTAGCCGCATTCTCCAGAGTGCGGAAAAACCGATGCGTGCGAGCCTTCCCGCGTTCTGGCGAACGCGGCTACCAATGTCGAGATCGCTTCCACTCTCTAAACTAAGTACATCCCAGGTTTCATCCTCTCGAAGGGCCCATGGACCATTTTCAATACCTCGATCGCGTTCTGCATTGTGAAGAAGTTCCACTCGCCGAACTGGCCGAAAAATACGGCACGCCGTTGTTTGTCTACAGCCAGGCGACGTTGTTGCATCACTTGAAACAGATTCAGTCGGCGTTCGCGGAGGCCGACCCGATTGTCTGCTACAGCGTGAAGACCAATGGCAACATCCACATCGCGCGGCTGATGGCGGAACATGGCTCCGGGTTCGACGTCACGTCTGGTGGCGAACTGTTTCGTGCCTTGAAAGCCGGCGGCGACCCGAAAAAGATCGTCTTCGCTGGCGTGGGCAAGACCGATGTCGAGATGCGTTATGCGTTCGAGACGGGTATTCTGTTCTTCGACGTCGAAAGCGAGCAAGAACTGCATCGTCTCGGCGAAGTAGCCAAGTCGATCGGAACCGTGGCACGTGCGGCCTTGCGTGTGAACCCTGATCTGCCACCCAAGACGCACATCAAGACCGACACGTCCGTAAAAGGGGTCAAGTTCGGTCTGGACATCGACACCATCTTGGAAGTTGCCCAGGGAGTTGTTGGCCATCCGAATCTGCAAGTCGTTGGCCTGCACATGCACCTGGGTTCGCCCATTCTTTCGGCGGAGCCGTATCGGCAGGGAGCAGAGAAGGGGGCAATACTGATTGCTGCACTTCGAAAGCAAGGCCATCCGATCCAGTACCTCAACATGGGGGGCGGGTTCGGCATCCACTACCGCAAGCAGGAAGCCTTGCCGGCCCAGGCGTTTGCGGAGGTCATCCTGCCGGTAGTCCGTGAAACAAAGTGTCGGCTGGTCCTTGAGCCGGGCCGGTTCATCGTCGGCAACGCGGGCTTGTTGCTTAGTCGCGTGATCTTCACAAAGGAATCAGGTGGTAAGCATTACATCATTCAGGATGCGGCCATGAACGACCTCATCCGCCCGACCTTATACGACTCATTCCACCGCATTTGGCCTGTGGCCCCCTCGGCCGGCCTGCCCGCTCCACCCTTGGACTACGAGACGGCGATTCCGCACACATTCCCGCAAAATGTCGTCGGACCTGTGTGTGAGTCGGGGGATTTTTTGGCCAAGGATCGCAACCTACCGACGATGAAACGGGGCGATTTGCTGGCGACCTTCAGTGCCGGTGCTTACGGAATGGCGATGAGTAGCAATTACAACGCCCGCTGTCGGGCGGCGGAAGTACTCGTTACAGGCCGCACGCACCGCTTGATCCGTCGTCGGGAGACATACGATGATCTGGTCCGTGCGGAAGTTGATTGCAACTCTTGACGGATTGTGATGAATTAGGGGTGAGGGTGTGCGCGCAAGTACACCCGCCACCGGAGCCACGTCGTGTCCAATTCTCGACTGTTTGCCGCCGCGATCCTGGTCGCGTCGTTTTCCATCCTGGCTTCCGGACAAGAGTCCGACTTTTACGCCACTCCCAAGACGGCCCCTGATTTCTGGCGGGCCACCCAGTTCGAGTTGCGAACAGGGTCCTACGAGCGCGCCTCCGAGCGGCTCAAGGGTTTGCTCGATCTGAATCCGGACGACAAGACGTTGTTCGACCTCGTGGATAAGCCGCCACAGGGAACTCCCGGCGGGATGGCTCAGTTTCTGAAGCTTCGCAATGTGCCGCGCTGGTATGCCAAGGAGGCTCCCAACAAGGAAGCCAAGCAGCGCGTGGAAGACCTGATTGCCAAGATTAGCAAGGCACTCGAAATCGAGTTGAGCAATCCGGAACGCATTCGACGCTTCGCAAACGCTCTGGCGGGCATTCCCGAGGAAGTCTCGTTTGCGTTGAACGAACTGCGGCGGAGCGGAAAAGCAGTCTCTGCGGTTCTTGCGACGATGCTCGGCGAGGAGTTGGCCCCTGACGTCAAGTCGGGCATTCTCTCGGTAATTCCGCAACTTGGTGCGGATACCGTACCCGGATTCGTCGCATTTCTCCCGGTTGCTTCGCCGCAAGTTCAGGTCGATCTCATCGATGCTCTCCGTGAACGCAGCGATTTCAAAGGGCTCGATGTTGCCGCGGAGAGCGACATCGTACCAACACTCTGGTATCTGACGGGTAAGACGGACTCAACCGACATCGTTCGAACCAAGTCGAAACTCGCGATCGCGGCAGCAACCGGGAAGGATCTTTCGCTGGAACGCGATCCGGAACTGCGCACTCCACGGGGGCAATTGACGGCCTACGCCCGCCGTTTCGCGGACGGAAAGGGAAACCTGCAAATCCTGGCTGGGGATGCCAAACACAACGTGTGGACCTTCGACGGCAAGGTTCTCAAGGAATCCGCGCTGACGCGGGCCGATGCCCTTGAGTATTTCGGCCTGCGTTACGCACGTTGGGCACTCGATTTGCAGCCCGAGAACTCGACGACGCAGAAGGTCTTCTTCACGATCGCGATCGATTTTCACGCTCTCAGCGGGGGAGGCAGATCGCTGGCAAAGACCGCTCCCGAGTTACATGCCGCTCTCGTGACTGCTCCGCTGCCTCTCCTCACTCAACTTCTGGAAGAGTCGATTCGGGATAAGAAAACTGCCGTTGTATTGGCCGTCGTCCGTGTGCTTGGCGAAAGAACCGAGACCAAGGTCGGACGTTCGGGTGGTAAACCCGGCGAAAAAGCCGCACCTGGCATGGAGGCACGCCCGAGCCTGCTGGTCCGGGCCCTGGACTATCCCGATCCACGCGTGCAATTTGCGGCCGCCGATGCCTTGCTCAGAATTCCCGGGCCCCCCACGCACGATCGCAATTCCCAGATCGTAAAAATTCTGGCTGCCTCGCTCGCGGCGGAGCCAGAAGAAGGGGCGAAGCAAAAAGCCCTGCTGGTCGATCCCGATCCGAACCGTGCGGACGGCCTGGCCTCCGTCCTCAAGCGAGTAGGTTTCGACGTAGAGGTGCTCCGGACCGGCCGACAACTCATGAAGCGCATCCAGAGCAAGGCGGATGCAGATCTTGTTATCATCGATCGACACGTGGCCGATCCGCTGCTCGTCGATCTCCTGCCGCAATACAAGGCGGACTTCCGGGCCAAGAACTTGCCGTTACTTGTGGTGGCCTCGCCCGAAGGCGTGACGCCGGTGAATCTGCTGACTGCTCTCGCTCGACTGGCAACGGTCATTTCGTTCGAGGATTTGCCGAAGAACCCGTTCCTCGTTCTGCCCCCGCCGGAAATGGGCGCGAAGATGCGGGACATCGTGGAGAAAGTGCAATTCGGCCCCGATGAAATGCGTCGTTTGATCTATGGCCGCCATCTCGCCCAAGTCGAAAAAATGAAACTCTCCGCGGAGAAAGCAGGCTTTGCGATTACCGAAGAGATGCAAGACCGCATCGAGTACTTTTCTCTGCAAACATTCCCGTACCACATTCTTGACACCTTTGCTCGGACCCTGCTCGATCAGGAGCGCATTATTATTCACCGTTTGCTGCCTCCGTTCTTGCGGGAAGAGTCCGGCGAGTTTGCACTCTCGACACTGAAGGGAAAGATCAAGTCAGATGGTTTGCCTTCCCGAGAGCAGGCCGAACGCATCACCAAGCTCATGAAGATTACGAGTGACTTCGAGGCGGGACTTCAAGTGGACCGGCTCCCAGCATTTGAAAGGCTCTGGGACTCGTTCTGGGATACGCAGGCACCCAAGCTTCCACCGATGGAAGGGATACGCAATCCGGAAATCGAGTCGAAGCTCGAACGGATGACTGCACCATACCGGAAGGTTCGCGTGGTCCCGGCCGTGTTCAGTGAACTCGCGTTTCGTGAAGGTTTGGCCCAGGGGATCGACCCGAAAGCCCCGATGATCTCACCTGAAGAGAAGAAAGCCAATGCGAAGACCTCCCTTACCTGGCTCAGAAAGATGGCGGTAGGCGAACTCGTGGGGTACAAGCTAGCCGATGCCGAAGTCGCCTTACGTGGAGCCCTGAAGTCGGACGAATTCGCTCCTCTGGCTGTCGATGCTCTCGTTCGTTTGCCAAGCAAGGATGTTCAGCTGGATTTGGCGAACCTGGCCGTGGCTCCGGAACGTTCGGTGCCAATCCGCACTCAAGCAACGAACGCGCTAATCGAGCATGTCCAAGCCTTTGGCTCATTCGTGACCATGCCGCAAACGGAGGCAATCGCGAACTCCGTCGGGGCGACCGAGGATCTCGACCTGAAATCCAGCCTTCTCGCCGCTCTTGGAGTACTAAAGGCCGATTCGAAGGGGACGGGCGATCGCCTCAAGAACTACGTTCCCAAACCGGCCGCGGCCGCCAAGGAACCGGTTCCGCCTCCCAAGGAGAAGGAGTAGGAGTAGGCACAATCGGCGCAAGTCTAGCCGACTCCACCGTTACTCGGAAAACGTATTCAGCCGAGGGGGAGTCTGCCATGACCCAAACACCAAGCATTCCACCGACCATTGCCGAGTTGACCGCGGGATTTCTCCGTCGCACGGAAGATGCGGAAACACTTATTGCAGCAGCAGATGCGCTTGGCGATGTCGAGCCGCACGAGGTCTCGGTCGGCTACCGAGCCGAGCCCCGTTTGGCCTGGCAGGAGTCCCTGGAGGTCCTGGCCGCTTTCGGCTTGAAGGCCGATCCAATACCCGCCCCGGCTGAATGGGGAAGCCTTGTAGCCCGTCAGGAAGGCCTGGCGGCCCTGCCGTTCGCCCTGGCAAACTACCCTCAACGCGTCCGCAATCTCGGAACCTTGATCGAATCTGGCAATTTGAGGGATTTGCTCCCGAAATCAGCCACTGGAGCAGCGGTCGCCACTGGCCTCTTAAAATGGGGCACTCGCCACATTCAGGCTGGGAATCTCCCGCACGCCATTATCGCGGTTGCGAACTATCGGGCCGCCGGAGATTTCGAGCGAGCGAACGACGCCTACAAGAACCTGTCCGTTGCTACCGAATGGCAAGCGGTTGTTGCCAATGAGGAAGCGGCACTTCTTTGGCAGCAAGGCAAGCATGAGCAAGCGGCCGAAGCATGGGCCAATCTGCCCGAAAGTGTGCCGGTGCTATTCAATCGCGGTATGTCCGCTCTGTTTCTGGGCCGTTTCGATGAAGCCAAGTCCGCACTAAGTGCAGCCGTGGCTGGACTTTCCGAAGAAAGCGCCTGGCACCACCTTGCCAGCCTGTATCTCACTCTTGCTCAGATGCGGGGTTAATTGCGAAAATGCCTTGGGACAGTCGATCGACTGTCCCAAGGAGTATGAAAAGAGTTCGACCGCAGTGGAGTCTTCACTCCACCCACACGCAGCATAATAATATCTTCATTGCTGTCAAGAATCCTCCCCGCAATTTGTCAATCCGCGAAAGCCAAGGTCGTCGCCCGGTGTTCGCGGCCAATTACCACGTTTGGGTAGATCGATTCCGCCTCTCGACGAAAGTAGTCCGGATTCGGCATCGCCGGCGTGAAGTGAGTGAGCCACAATTGCCTGGCCCGCGCGGCCGCTCCGAGTGCGGCCGTCTCGCCAAAAGTCATGTGCTTGTTCTCAATCGCCTTGTGTTGATCCGCCGGGTCTCCGTAGGTTGCCTCGCAAATCAGTAGGTCGACGTCGGTCATGAACTCAACAAGATTCCGCGTCGGTCGACTGTCGGTTATGAATCCGAACGACAATCCTGGCCGAGGCGGACCAAGCACCTGTTCTGGTAGAATCGTCCGTCCTTCATATTGAACGGTTTCACCCCGCTGCAACTGTTTCCAGAAATTGACCGGCAGCCCCAGGGCCTGTGCACGCTCCGGCTGAAATGCGGGGGCTCGCGATAGCGATAGCCGGTAAGCCAGGCATGGCGTGTCGTGGTCGCCCAGGCAAGCCGTCAGTCGCAGCGAGCGAATCTCAACCGTCTCCTCCGATTTGCCGGTCAGTTCGCGATAGATGATGGGGTAGGGCAGATGCGGCGCGATCACTCGAAGACTCTCGACAACGCGCTGTACACCGCGTGGACCGACAATCGTCATCGGCTCGGTTCGAGTTCTGCCACTGTTTCCAACCGTCAGAAGAAGCCCCGGCAGGCCGGCCACATGATCCGCGTGAAAGTGCGTCAACAGAATCGTGCCGATGTCCTTGAGTCCCCAGCCGAGCTTTCGCAAGCTAACTTGGGTTCCCTCACCGCAGTCGATGAGGATAAGTTGGCCCCCATGTCGGACGAGAACACTCGATAGGAATCGTTCTGGCAACGGCAGCGTACCACCCGTACCCAGCAAGCTCACGTCAATCATGAACAAGTTCTCTTCGTGCAGAATGTCGACTCGCGTAGTTATAGGGAGAGGCTAGCCCGGAAAGCGGTTCGATGAGAGCCCCTGACGCTGAACCGACTCGGGCAAGCACTCGCGGACCTTTTTCGGAAAATCGCTTGCTCTGACTAACTGGTACCATTCAAATGAACTCGCGTATGCGATTCACCACAGGATGCCGGCGACACGAGCCGCACATTCTGAGCGATCTCATGGTAGGTCGGAGCGTTTCCTTCAAGCCAGTGGAGCCTGATCGCCCGAGCGGGCGACAGCGATCCGGGCTGACCCAAATGCCCCGAACTTTCTGCGTAATAAGGGCATCATCATCGACAAGGCAAACGCCAGCACGCCCAAACAGATGATGGTGCCGCTCACTCCAAACTGTTTCGGCTCGCCGGGGCCGATGGGCAGGAGTACCGCCTGGCTTATGTAAAGGCCGACCAGGCCTGTGAGCACGCTGATGAAAAGCGTCGTGCGGAACAGGCTTTTCATGTTTGTGGCCAGATTGCTTGCGGTCGCTGCGGGGACGATTAGCAACGCGTTGATCAGCAGCACGCCCACGGCGGATATCGAAAAATTCACGATCAGTGCGAGCAGAACGATGAAGACGTAATTGTTCAGTTGCACCATCACGCCACGCGATCGTGCTAGGCTGGGATTGAAACTGGCGAACAAGAAATGGTTGTACCGCCAGAATAATATGAGTGTCGTGATGGCCAAGAGAATGGCCAGCATCAACAAATCAAACGGCTCAACCAGCGATGGACCGCCAAACAAGAAACGCTCGGGGTCGAACATCTGCCTGGACTTGAAGGCCTGTAGGATCATTGCGCCGAAGCCGATCGCCCCGGCGAAGAACACGCCAATCACCGTGTCGCTCGCTAGTGTGGTGTGTTGCCCAACGAACGCGATTCCCAATCCCACGAGCGCTCCGAAGCCTGCCATCAACAAGGGCAAAACCCATCGCAGTTCCTCGGATTTTGGAGTGAAGCCCATTGTGAACGAAATAATTAGGCCCAGCGAGATACCCGCGAACGAGCAGTGGGCCATCGCGTCCGAAAAGAAGGCCATGCGATTGCCGACGACCAGCGACCCGACCAGGCCGCAGATCACACTGATCAGCAAGACGGAAAGGATCGCACCGAGATGGAAGCCATGCCAATCGGGCCCAATCTTTTGCGCCCAACGTTCCAGAATGAGTGGGTCAAGTGCTGCCAGCATTAGCGTGCCCCCGTTAGTACGGGACTTACGGTTGCTGCTCCAGCCAGGGAGAAGACCAGGCGTGTCAACAGTTCCACGGCCGTGCGTGCTTCCGTCGGTGTGATCGTGAGAGGCGGGGAGATGCGAATCACTTTCTTGGCCAGCGGACCGAGCAGGTGAATGCCATCTCCCAAATGTTCACCGCGATAGCTAGTCAACACAACGGTATTCGCCCACTCGGCTGCGGAGTATCCTGCGTGATCGTGCATCTCGATGCCCCAAACCATGCCGCCCTTTTCGCCGCGGACATGGGCCACGAACGGCAGTTGCTTGAGTCGCACCAGCCCTTCCTCGATGATGGCCGAGGACTTGTGCGCTTCTTCCAACACCTTGTGCGATTCAAATTCGTCCAACGTGGCCAATACGGCCGCACAGCAGATCGGGTTCGCGCTCCAGGTATCTGATCCCTCGCCGTAGTCGAGGGCGTCGAACAAATCCTTCTGGCCCACGGCAGCGGCCACCGGCACGCCGTTGCCCAAGCCTTTGCCCAGCACCACGATGTCCGGCTCCAGTCCGTAGGTCTCAAACGCGTACATGCTGCCGGTGCGGCCAAAGTTCGCCTGCACCTCGTCGAGAACAAACACGATGTCGTTTTCCCGGCAGAACTCTTGCAGCATCTGCAAGTACGCTTTCGGCGGATGGAACGAGCCGCCGCCACCAAGATAGGGCTCGGTTATCAGTACACCCAGCTTGCGGCCGAACTGCTTGAGTAGGTCGTCGAGTTCCTTGCGATAAGGTGCCGGATCGAAGGCGTCGGTGCGGTTCGCGATGTCGAGACATTCACGCATCGGGAACGATATGAAACGAACCCTGGGATCGCGTTCGGAATCTTGTTCCGATCCCGTGACGGCACCCGCCAGGCCTTTCTTGCCGTGAAAGCCAAACCGCGTGGCAATGATCATGGGTCGCGTTCGATCCCGTGCCAGCCCCGCCCAGAGAGCCTTCTGAATCGCCTCCGATCCGGACGCGGCCCACATGACTTGCTGGAGTTTGTCGCCACCAGTTGCCCGGCGAAGCGAGCCAACGAGCCGCTTGCTTGCCTCGGTTTCGAGCGGCGTGACCGCGTTGTAGGCGGTCATCGGCAAGGCAGAAAAGTAACCGGCCGGCACGGAGCGCGTATGTTGGCCAGTCCCTGAAGCCAGGGTCGGCACGCTCGTCCCCACTTCGGCCGGCCAGCCCATGTACTGGAAGAAACGCTTGGTCCACGCCACGGGATTGTGGCCGAGATTGGCAACCAACACGCCCGAGGTGAAGTCGTAAAGCCGACGGCCCTCCGGGGTCCAGTGGAACGAACCGGCCGAACGTGCGATGACCGCCTGACTGGGTGTGAACGTCCGCAGGGATTTTGGCTCGAAGCTCAGAGCGGAGGCCCGCTCGGCATTCGAGGCGAGTTCGGCGGGGTGAACAATGGGGGCGGTCGTCATTTCGGCTCACCTCGAACGTGGGTCTCAATCACTCGGCTTAGTGTACATCTTCAGCAGTCAGCGGAAGGATTTCTAAATCTGCAGCGATTTCTGTTGCATTTGCCGTCGCCATGGCTTCTGATAATCTATCCCAGGTTCTGCCTGGGGAAACCAAACTGCCACACCCATTTTCCGGAGGCCGAATCAAATGAACCGCGCTCGCATTCTGGCCGGTTGCGCTATGATCGCAACCGTGCTGCTGCTCTCAACCAGCGGCGTGACCAGTCAGGAAAAGAAGGAAGTCAAGGATCCCCCGAAAGCTAAAGGATACATTCCCACGGGGTGGGGCAAGCTGAATCTAGATGCAGCTCAAAAACAAGCGATTTATGCTGTGCAGGGCGAGTACAAAGAAAAAATCAGCAAGCTGGAAGACGAGATCAAGAAACTCGAAGCCGACAAATACAAGAAGATGGTCGGCGTTCTCAAAGCCGAGCAAAAGAAGATTCTGACCGATGGTTTGACGACCGATCCTGATCCCAAGACGAAGGATCCTACCAAGGATAGCAAGTAGTGTCTTGGAGCCTGAAGCGTCAGCGAAGGAGAAAAGCTCCTTCGCTGACGCTTCAGGCTCTAGTTCCCGAACTGCTCCCGAAACCCCCTTGCGTGCTCGACAAGTAAACTCTTGATCTTGGCCCGCGGCATCTCTTCATGCCGATAGAAAAGCAAACGCATCACGTCGCTGCCGTCTTCGCGATCCATTTCGATTACCGATTCCTTGCCGATCCCCTCCAGCCGCGAGAGATTGTACTGCCCCTTCTTGCCGATCAGCCGGCATTCGAGTCGCACGTTGTCCTTCGTGCGGACTCGGGCCCAACCGCGTGAGATGCCCGACAGGCGGAACATGATCGCGTCGCGGGCATCCCAGTCGATGGCGACATCCGGGATCGCCTCCTTCACGATGGCGAGGAAGACCGGCAGAATCGAGCGGTCCCAATATTGTTTGCGACCGACCGGAAACCCCTTCTCGCTCAGGTGCCACTTCTCGCCGTTCACCTTCCACGGCATCACGTCTTCAATCGACGTGGTCATGCGACCCAGGTTCTTGTGGAATGCCTCGGCCGCCTGTTTCAAGAAGCTCTTGAAGGCCGGCGTGTCGATCTCTTCCTTGCGATGCACGAGCATCCAAACTTCTTGCCACGGGCCTTTCCGATTCGCGACTTTGACGCGTGGCTCGCTGCCGTAGACGGGCAATTCCGGCATCTCGTCGAGCGGCTTCAGCCCCAGATGTTTCGTGAGAGTTTCCTGCTTGAACGTGTTCTTGGCAACGCGGAACACCAGGCGAACGAGCCATTCCATGCTGGTGTGGGAGTGGAAAAACCAGCCCTGCGATTTCTTCGGGCCGGCAATCTCTACGACCGTCCGTTGGCTCCAGTCGGTTTCCGAGAACGACCCGAGTTTGTGAATTTGTTCCTCGACCCACGTCAGCACCTGGCCGTCCCACTTGCACGGTTCCCCCTTCATCGTCAGTCGATCCTGTGTGTGCCAGCGGCGGCCATCGGTCTGCCACGGCAGCTTGGCATCCTTGCCGACCTTTTCCAGTTCGATGTCACCAGCCTTCGCTGCCAGAGCGGCACGGGGGTCGTATTTCTCACGCTTGGCTCGCGGGCTCACTTTCAGCACTTCGGCGAGAATTCGTCCGGTGTGTGAGATCTTGCCGAGAGCCGCAACGACTTCGGGGGTTCCAGCGGCAACCACTTCCCCGCCGCGATGGCCTGCCTCTGGTCCCATATCGATGACCCAGTCGGCCGTCTTGATCACTTCCAAATTGTGCTCGACCGTGATCACGGTGTTGCCGAGATCGACGAGTCGATGCAGAACGTCGAGGAGTTTGCGGACGTCGTCAAAGTGCAAGCCCGTCGTCGGCTCATCGAGCAGATACAGCGTGCGGCCCGTGCTTGGACGAGCCAGTTCGGCCGCGAGTTTGACGCGTTGGGCTTCGCCACCCGAAAGAGTCGGCGCGGATTGGCCGAGCGCCAGATACTCCAGGCCCACGTCGGCCAGCGTTTGCATCACGACGCGGATTTTTGGGATGTTGCCAAAGAGTTCCAGAGCCTCGCCCACGCGCATGTTCAGCACGTCTGCGATGGACTTGCTTTTGTACTTCACCGCCAGCGTTTCCGGGTTGTAGCGGGCTCCCTTGCAAGTCTCGCACTCGACCCACACGTCGGGTAGGAAGTGCATCTCAATACATTTTTGGCCGTTCCCCTCGCAGGCATCGCACCGGCCGCCGGGTTGATTGAAGCTGAAGCGACGGGGTGGATAGCCACGCACTTTGGCTTCCGGTAGCTGTGCGAACAGTTGCCGCACCAGATCGAAAACACCGGTGTAGGTCGCGGGGTTCGACGATGGCGAGTTGCCGATCGGATCCTGGTCGACGTTGATAATCTTGTCAATGCGGTCGAGGCCGATGATCTCGTCGTGAGCGGCTCCGCTCGTCCGTGCTCGATGCAGTTTGCGGGCGAGCGTGTTGTAAAGCACTTCGTTGACGAGCGAACTCTTGCCGGAACCGCTGACTCCCGTGACTGCGACAAAAGCCCCGAGCGGGAATTCCACGTCCACGTTTTGCAGGTTGTTCTGCCGAGCGCCGACGATCTTGATGGTCGAACGGGGATCGAGCTTGGGTCCCTTCAATCTGCGGTTGGTTGGAACCGGGATGCTCTTGCGGCCGGCCAAATAATCCCCCGTCAGCGAGGCTTTCGACTTGAGGACTTTGCCAGGAGGGCCTTGGGCCGTGATTTCGCCGCCCTGATCTCCGGCACCGGGCCCGAAGTCGAGTAAGTAATCCGCAGCAGCGATCACTTCGCGATCGTGCTCAACAACGATCATGGTGTTGCCGAGATCACGTAGATTTTGCAGGGCCTTGAGGAGGCGTGCGTTGTCGCGTGGGTGCAAGCCGATTGTTGGCTCATCGAGCACGTACAGAACACCCGTGAGCCCACTGCCGATCTGGCTGGCCAGGCGAATACGTTGCGCCTCGCCGCCTGAGAGCGTTGGGCCAGGCCGTGCCAAATCGAGATAGTCGAGACCGACGTCGACCAGGAACTGAAGCCGGCTCGTGATTTCACGCAGCAGTTCACCCGCGACTTTCTGCTGCGCCTTGCTCAGATTCAGGTTCTTGAAGAACGACAGCGTTTCGCCCACGGGCTGCAGGCAGTTCTGGGCGAGTGTCTTGTCCGAGAATCGCACTGCTGCGGCATCCGTTCGCAATCGCGAACCGTGGCAAGTCGAACAAGCTACCTCATCAACGAGGTGTTCCAACTTTTGCCGATAGGTGAAGCTGACGCGCGAGGCTTCGTCGATGGCGGGGTAGAGCCCCTTGTACTGAAACTTCACACTCGACTTGGCCAGCGGAATCCAGTCCTCCCGGGTGCCGTGCAGGATGGCCCGCTGCTGTTGCGGAGTGAGTTCCGCGTACTGGGTGTCGAGCGAGAAACCGGCATGTTTCGCAATCGCCTCCGCCATACTCAGAAATCGATTGCTGCCGTCGAGAGCGGGCCAGGCCGCGATCGCACCTTCACGAACCGAGAGTTTCGGATCACGCAAGAGCAGGGCGGTGTTCGCTCCGTGTTGGACTCCGAGGCCCTCGCAGGATGGGCACCAGCCGAGCGGGCTGTTGAACGAAAAATTGTGCGGGTTCAGCGTCTCGTAACTGCGTCCACAACTCTCGCACGCCAGGTGCTGGCTGAATTTTTCGACCTTCCATTTCGACTCGTCCACCTCGGTATTCACGTGGGCGATGTGCATCACGCCTTTGCCGAGTGCCAGCGATTGCTCAACGGCTTCAGCGATTCGAGTTCGAGTGTTCGCCCGTACGACATTGCGATCAACCACGACTTGAACGAGATGTTTCCGGCGATGGTCGATTTGCGGTGGCTCGTCGAGCGTGTAAGACTTGCCATCGATTCGCATCCGGACGTAGCCAGATCGCCGGATCTCGTCGAAGAGTGTCTCGTATTTCTCTTGCCCTTTGCGCTCCAGCGGAGCCATCAGGTAGACCTTCGTTCCCTCCGGAAGCGAAAGTACGCGTTCAATGATCTCATCAGTCGATTGCGTGCCGATTGGAATTTGGCAATTCGGGCAGTAGGCCTGGCCAAGCCGAGCGTAGAGCACGCGCAGATAATCGTAAATCTCGGTGATGGTGCCGACGGTCGATCGCGGGCTTCGGGTTGTGGTCTTTTGCTCGATGGCGATGGCCGGCGACAAACCACTCATGTGCTCGACGCGCGGCTTCTGCACCTGGCCGAGAAACTGGCGTGCATACGACGAGAGCGATTCGACATAACGCCGCTGCCCCTCGGCATAAATCGTGTCGAGGGCCAGCGAACTCTTCCCGGATCCGCTTGGGCCGCAGAATACCGACATCTGCTCGCGTGGAATCGAGACCGAGATGTTCTTGAGATTGTGCTGGCTCGCACCTTGAACCGTGAGGTGCGTTATTCGAGTGGATTCTCGTTTCCGTTTGACGAGTTTCTTGCCGGATCGAACGGAGGTCGGCTTGCGTGATAGCACAGGCCTCAGGGCCTGGCCAGTGAACGAGCCCTCGACCTTGGCCACTTCTTCTGGCGTGCCCGTGGCGACGATGTGGCCGCCCTCGGTCCCCCCCTCCGGGCCCAGGTCGATAACCCAGTCGGCCGTCTTGATCACGTCCAAGTTGTGTTCGATGACGAGAACGGAGTTGCCTTGTGCAGTGAAGCCGTGCAGGACCGACAGCAACTTGCGAATGTCCTCGAAGTGCAGGCCGGTCGTCGGTTCATCGAGAACGTAGAGTGTCTTGCCCGTGCCGCGACGACACAATTCCTTCGCGAGCTTGACGCGCTGGGCCTCGCCTCCCGATACCGTGGGCGATGGCTGGCCGAGGTGGATGTAATCGAGCCCCACATCGTGCAGCGTCTGCAACATGCCGCGAATCTTCGGAACGTTCTCAAAAAGTTCCAGTGCTTGCTGCACGTCCATTTCGAGAACGTCGTGGATGCTCTTGCCGCGATAGCGAACCTGCAAAGTCTCGCGATTGAATCGTTTGCCCTCGCAGACGGGGCAGGTGACCCAGACGTCAGCCAGGAAGTCCATTTCGAGCTTGGTGGCACCATTTCCTTCGCAAGCCTCGCAGCGACCACCGGGCCGGTTGAAGCTGAAGCGTCCGGGGTTGTAGCCACGCACTTTCGCGTCCTGCATCTGGGCGAAGTGGGCGCGAATCTCGTCGAACACCTTGATGTACGTCGCGGGGTTCGATCGGGGCGTGCGGCCAATTGGCGATTGATCGATGTCGATGATTTTGTCGATCAACTCCGCTCCGAGGATGCGATCGCAACGCACACCGACCACTTGAGTCTTCTCGTTGTGCTCGTCATCCTCGGTTTTCTCTTCCTCGCTCACCACAACCGGATCTCGAAGTCCGGCCAGGAGAATCTCGTTCACGAGCGAACTCTTTCCCGAACCACTCACGCCGGTGATGCAGACGAACAGGCCGAGTGGAATCTCGGCTGTGACATTTTTCAGGTTGTTGTGCCGGGCCCCCTCGATGCGAAGGGCGGCTTTCGTGCGTGGCCGACGTTTCTTCGGGATTTCGATTTGCACTTCGCCCGTGAGATATTTACCAGTGATGCTCGCCGGATTCGCAAGAACTTCATCAGGCGTACCTGCTGCCACGATCTCGCCGCCACGAACGCCTGGTCCGGGGCCGAAATCGACCAGGTAATCCGCTGCCAGCATCGTTTCTTCATCGTGCTCGACGACCAAAACCGTGTTCCCCATGTCGCGCAATCGTTCGAGGCTATGCAGTAGCCGGGCGTTATCGCGCGGATGCAAACCAATCGACGGTTCGTCGAGAATGTACAGCACGCCGACGAGGCCGCTGCCGATCTGGCCGGCGAGGCGAATCCGTTGCGCCTCGCCGCCGGAGAGCGTGGGGGCCGAGCGATCGAGTGAGAGATAATGCAAACCGACGTTCAAGAGGAACGTCAGCCGATCGCGAATCTCCTTGAGCAACTCGCTGGCAATGTATTTCGGAACCGCATCGAGGCCCGCCTCCATCGCGTTGAACCACGGAACCAGATCGCCAATCGGCAGGGCACCGATTTCAACCAGGGTCTTGTTGCCCACCTGCACCGCCCGCGCCTGTTTGTTGAGGCGATGCCCGCCGCACGTGGTGCAGCGTGCCACTCGCATATATTTTTCGAGTTGCATGCGTCGCGGTCCGGCCGCGACCTTTTTGAAGTTGGCCAGGAACTGCGGTACCAGCCCCTCCCACTTGCCGCCATGTTTCCAAACGGCACCGTTACGTTGCTCCCACTCGAAGGTGATGTGCTGATCGCCGGCGCCATGGAGCAAGAGGTTTTGATGCTCGGCAGGCAACTCTTCCCATGGCGATTTCAAGTCGATCCCTAGCGATTTGGCCACTCCTTCGAAGATGTGCTTCCGCCACTTGCCCATACCTTTGAGCTTGCCGACGAGCGGGATGGCTCCATCGAAGAACGAAAGCGAGGTATCGGGAATGAGCAGGTCGCGGTCGAAGGTATAGCGTGATCCCAGCCCCTCGCAATCGTGGCACATGCCATGAGGACTGTTGAAACTGAATAGCTGCGGGCTCGGAGGTTCATAACTCTTGTTGCAGTGCGTGCAGGCGTAGTGAGCAGACAGCAGAATATCTTCGGTTGGGGCCGCTTCTTGATCCTTGGCACGCGGTTGTTCTCCAACAGTCTCGACTGCAATGATCAACGCCCCTTCCGCCAACGACAGGGCTTGCTCGACGGCTTCCGCGAGTCGGGGTCGGATGCGTGGTTCGTTCTTCAGGCGATCGATAATGATGGCAATGTCGTGCTTGATGCGTTTGTCGAGTTTCAGATCGTCGGCGAGACGCACCACCTTGCCATCGACGCGGGCGCGGACGTAGCCGCGTTTCAGCATGTCCGCGAAGAAGTCCTTGAATTCCCCCTTTTGTCCACGAACAACGGGTGCGAGAATGAGGAAACGCGAATCCGCCGGCAATGCCAGGATGCGGTCCAAAATCTGTTCCCGCGATTGCGCGGTGATCGGCCGACTACATTGAGGGCAATGGCCCAGGCCAATGCGAGCATAAAGGACGCGAAGGAAGTCCGAGACCTCGGTGACGGTGCCGACCGTCGAGCGGGGATTGCGGCTGGCGGTTTTTTGTTGAATACTAATGGCTGGTGACAGGCCGCCAATGTAATCGACGTCCGGTTTGGGCAACTGGCCCAGAAACTGGCGGGCGTAGCTTGAAAGCGATTCCACGTATCGGCGTTGGCCTTCCGCATACAACGTGTCGAACGCGAGAGATGACTTTCCCGACCCACTGACGCCAGTGAAGACAATCAACGAATCGCGTGGCAAGGTAAGGTCGATGTTGCGAAGATTGTGCTCCCGTGCTCCGCGGACGACGATTTCCTGGGTATCCATTAAAGCGAAGCCCCACGACGCGGGAGTGAAAGTAGTGTAATTCAGTCTAGTAATGGGGTCCGGCAGGGAGCAGGGTGGCCTGTTTCAGCTGATAGAAATGATGAGACAGATGGCGATAATGGGCCCAAAAAGTGCTTTTCAAGGCTGGTTAATGTGCCTTGTAAGTCCCACGAGTCCCATTCTTTGCCTCTGGAAGGAACTTTTCGTCCCGATCAAGCGTCCGATAGCAAGATGGAATCGTGAATACCGATGACCGCCGACTGATCGCGGAATGCTTGGCGGGCAACGTCCCCGCGTTTGGTGTATTGGTGCGGCGATATCAGGATCGATTGTTCAATGCCGTCCTGCGGGTGGTAGACAATGCCGAAGATGCGGCCGATGTGGTTCAAGATGCCTTCCTGAACGCTTATCAATCGTTAAACAGCTTCAAGGGAGACTCAGAGTTTTTCACCTGGCTGTATCGCATCGCGTTCAATGCGGCGATCAGTCTGCGGCGTAAGCGAAAAGCGGTTCTGAGTTTCGATGGCGCAGGGGACGACAAGACAAATGAGCCGGTTGATCCGTCGGAGTATGGCCGGCCTGGGATCGCGATTGAGAGAAGTGAAGAGGATGCCCTGGTTTTGGTCGCTTTGGAACGACTCTCGATGGAACACCGGGTGGTATTGGTGTTGAAAGACATGGAAGGGCGGAAATACGAGGAGATTGCAGAGGTTCTGGACGTGCCGATTGGAACTGTTCGCAGCCGATTGCACCGAGCCAGGCTAGAACTTCGAGAATTACTTCAGCGCGAAGAGTAGGAACTGTTGGCCATGAAGACCGTGAGCCTCCGAGAACTGTTGACCGTCGCCGTGGATGGCGAGTTGACGCCGGCCGAGAGAAGGGCCGTTGATCGCGCCCTGCGCGAATCGGAATCTGCACGGACTCTGTTTGCGAAATTGCAAGCAGACAAGGCACGAATCAAGTCCCTGCCGCGAGTTGCCGCTCCTTGCGACCTTGCCGGCAATGTCCTCACCATAATTCAAGATCGGGCGATGAACCCGACTCCGTTGCCGCCTGTTGGTCGAGCCGTTCGCAAGTTCAACTGGTCCATGTTGCCGATTTGGTTCAACGTTGCAACTGCGGTCGCTATTTTGGTTGTCGTGAGCCTGGGCTCCTACTCCTATTTCGCGGCTAGTCAGAACTACTTTGTGAATCGCGAGCAAGCTCAAGTAGCAAAGGTTCCCGATCTCAAGTTGCCGAACTACGACGATCCCACCAAAGTGCTCGAGCCCAAGATTGTTGAAGTCGTTCGTCCGATTCCGGAAACCTTGGTGCAGAAACCTCGGGAAATCGGGATCGAATTCGGTCCCTCTCCGCGCGATGTGACCGACTTGCTTGCCGGCCCAATCGGTGAGCCGACGCCGGAAATCGAGGCGGTGCAACTTGATAAAATTCGCGTCTCTTCTCTCTTCGCTCTAAGCGATCTCAGCACGGATGAAGTGGCCCGCAAGAAGCTCGTCGCGGAAATGAAGAAGGACGAGTTGATCCGTCTCGATCTGTTTTGTGGTACGACCCAGAAGGCACTCGACCGCGTTCTCCTTGGCTTGAAGGCTCGAGGGATCAACGTAGTCACGGACTCCTTCGCCGCCGATCGACTCAAGAAGTCGGCTTCCACTGAGATCGTGATCTTCACAGAAACATTGACGCCCGAAGAGGTCGCACAGTTCCTGGCCAACCTTGGTGCCGAGGACTCAAAGAGCAGCACACCGGAGTTTACCATGCTGGTGGCGGCCCCGTTTCTTCCGGCCGATCTGGACAAACTCGGCAAGCTCCTGGGAGTTCCGAATGTTCTGCCCAAGCCTGCCGTGGGCAAAAAGGCCATCGACATCCGCAAGCCGTTACCGGAAGGTACTGCGAACCAGGTAGCTGCTTCGCTCGCCAAAATGAGAACCGGCTCGCCTACAGTCCCGAAGTCTGAAAAGATGGCCATTGTGGTCGCATACGCGCCGATGAACGCATACCCGGCCAATTCAAAAGAGATCAAGCAATTCCTCGATCGTCGCGGCGAACGCAAGCCCGACGCGAAACCGTTGATGCTGGTTTTGCGGACGATTAAGTAAGGCTTGTTGTTCCGTTTTTTTGCTGCCCTCGTGTAATCACTTCGCAATTCGAACCCGGACTTCTGTCGAATCGCCTGTCTGTTCTTCGGACAGCTTACGTGCAAGCTCGATCAGCCTGTAGACGAGTTGATCGGTTCGATGGTCAAGAAATCCCTGCTGAATCAGTCCCGTCCCACCTTGGCCAGGTGTTGCGCTGACTGGTGCGCCTGCTTCTGTCGTTTCTCGAAAGAGATGGCCCGGCTCGGATTGCAGCCAGCGGGGATTGAGAAACTTGACCAGGCTGAATTGACCGACGATGGTCGACGTATTCGCTCCTGCAGTTTGGCAACTGACCGTCCCATCGATCCCCACCGAGGTCGAAATGCTGTCAGGAGGGAGGGTAATCACCGGAGAAAGCAGGTAGCCCTGCGCGGTCACGAGATTGCCCAGCGAATTCAGCCGCAGGGCTCCATCCCGGGTGTACATGAGTTCGCCGTTGGGCAGAGTCACTTGAAAAAAGCCGTCCCCTTCGATGGCCAAGTCGAGTGGGTTGGCGGTGTTCACAGGCTCCCCAGATTGAATGTTGCTTGTGGGGCCTCCTTCCCTCTGGGACCGACTCGGCTCTCGACCGACTTTGGCACTCGAATGCGGAATTCAAGAGTAATCTCAGTCACTGATTCTTCAGGTGCTGGCCTTTGAGGCTCTGCAACACTTGATGCCTGGCCGAAGCGCATGATGGCAGCGCCCACCAATGTTCCCAGAATCAGCATGGAGCAGGCGACCGAGAAATGGCGTGACATGTTTTGTTCTCCCTGCCAGTTTTAAGCAAATTCCGAGTTCAATCGTGAACAGTGGGATCAGCGAGCAATCTGGCCCGAGATCAGTGGCCGCAACAACTCTCGCTCCAACCGATCCGTGAATTGCTCCGCCCCGTCCGTCTTCACATGATGCGGGTCGGTGAACTTGTCGTCCGGCACCCATAGGCGACCATCGACGACCGCAACGCCGGCCGCCCGCAATTCTTCGATGAATCCCAGGAGCACTTCCTCCGCTCCGGGACGGTACCACGAACGAAATCGACTATCCTCCGGCGAGAGAAACATCGTGAGCTTGATGTTCTCACGCTGGCAAATGTTCATCAACTCGCGAGTGGCACCCACGAGTTTCGGGTCCAATCGATACGACTCCATTCGACTCTTGAAGCGGATTACTGCCAACTTGAACAAGAGTTTCTTCTCGTCCTCGCTTGGCTCGTCTAGCCGCGACCAGTGATCATCCCCGCCGAGTGCAAGCAATGCGACGTCCTTGTCCGTCGCGGAACGTGTAACCCACTTGGGTGCGACCGAACGGAGCAGGGCGGTGCGCGGGCGATAAACGCCGTTGAAGCGAAACCCAATCGAGGAGGCCACGAGTCGGACTTTATTCGAGTGTGGCCACAAGACACCAATCTCGGGAAGCGAGATTTCCTTGACCGGCAGATCGTCGTGATGCAGCATGCCGGACACAATTTCACACACGAGATGCATGGGACGAACGCCGTCACGCAGCGCCCGTTGGAGTTGAATGAGATTGACGCGTGGGCCCGCACCCAAGTGGGCATAGTTGAAAATCAGTGCCTCTCGGCCATCCTTATCGCGGATCGGGCCGAGACGTTCGGGCATGAAGGCGACTACCACGCGGGAGCTACCCGCAACGAGGACTACGGGCCGGTCCGGGGCCTCGGCAGTGCGATCGTTCAGTAACTCCCGACGAACCTGATGCTCGCGGTCGTACCATTCCGGATGCCAAACTTCCACGTACACCACGAACAGGGTAGTCAGCGCGAGGAAGGAGCCAAGAGTCCAGAATATTTCGGACCGGGCTGGCCGTCGACGAGGTGCAACCAGAGCCAACACGTACTCCAATCAGAACTGAAAGTAGATGAATTGCGGTGAAGTTTCCGGCGGAAGTATCAGCGTCACGAACAGGAACGAAGCCAGAGCGAACCCGCGAACCGGGGCGGGTAAGCGATTCCAGTCGGAAAGGAAGTTCGGCCTCAAGGCAATGAGATGACCGATCACCACGGTGGCCAGCAGCGTCCAGAATACGACCGGCGGTGTCGGCGACCCTGCCCCCATGGAGGGCACGAACAGTTGCCGAAACATCTTCCCGGCCTGCTCAAAAGAGGTCGTTCCATCCGGCTGGCTCGCTGAACGGAACACGACCAGTGAGAGCGAAAAAACCAGGAAGGTAAGCGCGATACATGCCAACTTTCCTGGGGTCGATTCCAACATCCTTCGCAAGGCCGTCATATTCTTCGTGACGATGCGGAAGGCCCGATGGCCGACCAGGTAGATACCGTTCAGAGTACCAAAGATGACAAAGTTCCAGGCGGCACCGTGCCACAGGCCGCACAATGTCATCGCGAGGATGAGATTGAATGCTCCGCGTACTGCGGAGGCACGGTTTCCTCCCAGCGGGAAATAAATGTAATCGCGAATCCAGTTCGACAGCGAGATGTGCCAGCGCCGCCAAAAATCAGCAATGTTCGAGGCCGCGAACGGCATCGCGAAATTGATCTGCAGGCGATAGCCGAGCAAGCGTGCACAACCGAGGGCAATGTCGCTGTATCCTGAGAAGTCGCAGTAAATCTGGAGTGCGTAGGCGACGACTGCCATCCAGACCACGGCCGATTCGTAGCCGGCTGGGTTGGCGTAAACGGGATCGACGAGCAGGGCCAGCCGGTCGGCAATCACCATCTTCTTGAACAGCCCAAGCAAAATGAGTCGGCCGCCGACCACCATGCGTGGCCAACCCCAAACCTTGCGACGATGAACCTGCGGCAAAAAATCGCCGGCCCGGACAATCGGCCCGGCGACCAAGTGCGGAAAGAATAGAACGAACAGCAGGAAGTGATCGAGCCTGCGCTCGGCCTGGATCTTCCCGCGAAAGACATCAACGGTGTAGCTGATCGCCTCGAACGTGTAGAACGAGATGCCGATCGGCAGGATGATTTCAAGCACGGGAATCGAAGACTTCGCACCGGCGGCCTCAAGGCTCTGACGCAGGGAATCCAGAAAGAAGTTGGCGTATTTGAAGTAACAGAGGATCGCGATGTTGCCGAGAATGCTAAGGAGAAGGAGGGCCTTGCGTCGCATTGGACGCGCCGACGTGGTCATCCCCCTGGCAATGAGATAGTCGACCACCGTGGTCAAGAAAATGATCCGGGCAAGCTCGGCATTCCAGCTTTGGTAGAAGTAGTAACTCGCACTCAGCAGTATCCACACTCGTACGCGCGGCCACGGGGTCACCCAGTAAACGGTGAAGACGATCAGGAAGAAGAACAGAAACTTCTGTGTACAGAAGAGCATGACGTCCTATCGCCAAAACACCCGGCCAGGGCATTCCAACCCTGCCGCTCTTCCGTTAACTACCCAGATTCACGGGAAAGATCAAGGCGAGATGAACGCGGCTACGGGGATGACGCTATGTTCTTCAGCACTATGTCACCAAACTTCACGCTAAACCGCCTCGCCCCCTCCGGCGTCATGTGGTGCGGGTCGTGGAAGTCTCCGTCGTCCATCAACTCGCGGCAATCGTAGAAGGGCAGGGCGTATTCGTCGCATAGGCCGGTGAAATAGCGTTGAATTCGTTCCTCGACGCCGGGTGCGTACCACGAGCGGAACTCGCTCGATTCGGGAAACAGGGCAATAGACGCTCGAATGCCACGTTCCTTGCAGAGTTCCAATATCGCTCGCATCGCCGCATCGAGTTCCGGATCGATGCGCCAGTTGAGCATGCGTTCCTGAAATTGCCAGCGAATTTCGCGGATCAGGTCAGCCTTGTCGGCGGTTGCTCGTGGGTGCGATTCGAGCCAGCGTGGGTTGCCGCCGTACCGACTCAAATGCAGTGGCGGACTCGTCGAAAAGTCCGGGGCCACGGTATCGAGAAAGCCGTTGCGAAAGCGGAACAGCCCTTTCAGCCGAGCCTTGGCCGGGTTGATCAGCAGTTGTTTGTCGTTCCAGTGCGGGCGCAGGATGCTCACGTCGGCCAGCGAAAGGTCGGCAATCGTGGTGATTTCTGAGCACAAATGGGCGGGCACGATCTCGACGACGATCGAGGTCGGCGTGATGCCCTCCCTCAGCAAGCGATGCAATTGCAGCAAATTCATCCGCGGGCCGGCACCCAGATGCGAAAAATTCACGACGCTGATCTGTTGTCCCGACTTGTCGTGCAGTGGCCCCATTTCCTCTGGGAAAAAGCCAGTGCCGACACGAGAGCCGCCGATGACTGCGAGCATGGGACGCTCGGGGTTTTCCTCGTGGCACTGAAGTGCCATATCGCGGCGGGCGGCGTATTCGCGATCTGTCCAGTGCGGAAATCGTGTTTCCATCGCGACCAGAAAGCCCGTAAAAAACAGCAGAAAGCAACCGCTGGCCCACAGGCTCTCTCGACGGGCGGACGACGATCGGGAGGGCAAGAACATCGGCGAAGAACCTACCGCGTTTAGGAACATTAGGCAAGGCGGACTGCTTTGTGACAATGTAACCCAGGGGTAACATGGGATCTCAAAAGGCCAAATTGCAATCCCCGGGAAGACCGACCTCGTTTATACTTTGAGGAGTAGAAGTGATCCGCACTCGGTATCGCTACTGATTGCGGAAAGCTCATGAGAGGTGTCCCATGCGTTACGTTGTTGCTTTGCTTGTGTTCGCCGCCGCTTGCTCGGCCCCGGTTCAAGCTGCTGGCCTGCTGATTCCGGAAGACAAAAAACTTCCGCCACTGGCCATGGTCCATCATCGCGTGAACATCGCGATCGAGGATCAGGTTGCCGTCACGACCATCGAGCAGGCATTTCGCAATCACACCAGTCGCGAGCTTGAAGCGACTTATTTGTTCCCGATTCCCAAGGGAGCAACCGTGAACAAGTTCACCATGTGGGTTGGCGATACCGAAACCACAGGCGAACTGCTCGACGCCAAGAAAGCGAATTCTGTGTACACGGAAATCGTCCGGCGCACGCAGGACCCCGGCATTCTCGAATACATGGGCAATAATCTCATGCGGCTCCGGGTTTTTCCGATCCTGCCGAACAAAGATCAAAAGGTGAAGATCAGCTTCACCAGCATCGCCCCACAGGATAACGGCGTCGTCGAGTATATCTACCCACTCAAGACCGATGGCAAGGGCACGAAGACACTCGAAGACTTCTCGATCAAGGCCCGCATCAAGTCTCAGCATCCCGTTCAGAACGTGTACAGCCCGACGCATGCCATCGCACTTTCCCGCAATGGCGACAAGGAAGTGACGATGACGTTCGAGCGCAATCAGGCCATGCTCGATAAGGATTTCCAGCTCTTCTACAGCGTCGGCAACAAGGAGATCGGCATCACGCCGCTCACCCACCGGCCGATCTCGGCGGAAGACGGTTACTTCCTCCTCCTGATCTCGCCGCAACTGGAAATCTCGAAGACGACGATTATCCCACGCGATCTGGTACTGGTGATGGATACGTCTGGCAGCATGGACAGCGTGAAGATGGAACAGGCCCGGAAGGCTCTCAAGAGTTGCTTGAACAACCTGAAGCCAAGCGACCGATTCGCCATCGTGACGTTCAGCACGAACGTCCGCAAGTATCGCGATTCGCTCGTAGAAGCAAATGCGGAACAGATTGAAAACGCCAAGAAGTTTGTCGATGGTCTGAAAGCCGGTGGTGGCACCGCGATCCAGGCGGGCCTCGATTCGGCCCTCGAACTGCGTGGCAACGACGACGGGCGATCGTTCACCATGGTCTTTTTCACCGATGGCCAACCGACCATCGGCGAGATGAAGCCGGAAATCATCGTGCGGAACGTTGCCGCCAAGAACAGCAAGAACACACGCATTTTCACCTTCGGCGTCGGCGATGACGTGAATACGGCTCTCCTTGACCAAGTGGCCGAGAATACGAAGGCTCTGAGCACGTATGTACGCCCGGCCGAGGACATCGAGACCAAAGTGACCAGCCTGTACGGCAAGATCAGCCACCCTGTGTTGGCCAACGTGCGGCTCACCACAAGCGACAACATCAATGTTCACGAGATTTACCCGCCCTCGTTGCCGGACCTTTTCTACGGCAGCCAGCTAGTCGTGATTGGCAAGTATTCCGGAAGTGGTCCCGCGGCCGTTAAACTGACGGGGCAGGTGGGTAAAGAGACCAAGGAGTTCGCTTACGATGTGAACTTCGCGGCCAAGACCGACGGCGACCGCGAATTCGTCGAGGCTCTCTGGGCTCGCCGCAAGGTCGGCTTCTTGCTCGACCAGATTCGCATCAATGGCGAGAAAAAGGAACTGATGGAAGAGATGATGTCGCTCGCCAAGAAGTACGGCATCGCCACGCCATATACGAGTTACCTGGTGGTGCCCGATGCCCCTGTGCCCGTGGCATCCGCCCCCTTGAACCGAGGGACTGTCTCGCCGAAGTTCGGTAATGCGGGCGGCGGAATCCTGGGCGGAACTGGTGGCGGCATCATGGGTGGCTTCGGTGGAGGCTTCGGCGGCGGAGGTCCCGGCTTTATTCCCGGCATGCCTCCGGCGGCACTCACCGGTCCAGCCAATCCGAAGGGCCCAGCCGGCAAGCCGGGTGAGCCTGCCAAGGTAGCCGATATCGCCAAGCAACTTGCCAAGAACCCAGGCGACGCTGGTCGCTCCCGTGGCGGCATCGAAGGGGACAAGCTCGACAGGCTCCAGTCTGAATTGGAAAAACTCGACAAATATAACAGGGATGCCGAGGCCAAGAAGGATCCGAAGGCTGCACCGGATGCCGACCAGAAAGCCAAGGACGAGTTGGCGAGGCGTTTCTTACAGTCTGTGCAGGATGCCCGTGGCAATATGACCAACTACGAACAGGCCCGCCAGTGGTATGGCGTCGGCCGGTACAAGGAAGCCCAGTCCGGAAAAGTTGGCGTCGATGTGGCCGTCTGTGCCAATAACCTGCGGCTGCAAGATCGCCTGACCCAGACTGCAAACAAAGTGGTCCAAGGTCGCAACTGCCTGGAAGTCGGCGGCCTATGGATCGACGACGGCTTCACGGCCGACATGAAGCAGGTCGTTGTAAAGGCCCAGAGCGACGCCTACTTCAAGATCCTGGAGAAGCAGCCGACGATGAAGGACATTTATCGTCTCGGCAATCACCTGGTGTTCGTGACACCAAGCAACACGGCCCTGGTGATTGACGCCAACGATGGCAAGGACAAGCTGACAGACGAAGAAATTGCTACCCTGTTTACGCTGGTGAAAGTCGAGAAGAAGGTGGAACCGAAGGTTGAGAAGAAGTAACGAGGTAGGGCAGTGACGAACGCGAGGGCCAGTTTGGCGACAATTTTGCCGGACTGGCCTCCTTCGTTTCTTTGTGTCCGTTGAGAACTTGAACCCTGGCAACCAATCAAGCAGCAGCGAGTCCAACAGACGCCGATTTGCACTGGGGAACGGACGCTTCCGCAACCATGCCCTCCAGTTGGAATTCGTGTACACGCCCCCCCTGGCGGAAGCGCATCACCTACCTTGAGGCTGCCTTTCCAACTCTCGACCACCTTCCCACCTTCCGCCACTTATCGCGTTTCACGACATCCACTTTCGCTTCATAGAGTTTTTGCCAGTCGCCCCGCCGCGTCTGCGGGGTGGAAGCGGTTCAGAGCGAGAATCGGACTCTCGCGTCCCTTCAAGCCTGCGTAGCCGGCCTTCAAGAGGGGTTCCGCCTCGGGATCGTCTGGGACACGTTCATGAAGTGGATCCCGACGAGGCTCCGCGAAAGAAGCATGAACTCCCCCAAGACCACACAGTTGCATACCAGCCCGAATTCACTGGCTTTTTGCCTTCGACCAAGGTTATCCTAACCAATCTCCCTGAGGTTGCCGCTAGTCGCCTACTGGCAACAGCCGCACATTGACGTCGAGGTTCTCCCTTGCTCCATGTTCTTGGCCACAAGCAGACGGCCTGTGACGGCTTGACTCGCCGCGAGTTATTGCGTGCCGGCTCACTCTCTCTTCTTGGAGGGGCGTCGCTCGCACAATCCTCGTTCGGAACACCCTCGTCCGGTCGAGCGAAATCGGTAATCCTGATCGATCTGTTCGGCGGTCCCAGCCATATCGATACGTTTGATCTGAAGCCGGACGCGCCGAGCGAGATTCGCGGCGAATTCAAGCCCATCGCGACGTCCTTGCCCGGCGTTCAGATCTGCGAGTACCTGCCGTTACTCGCGCGGATGATGCACAAACTCTGCACCATTCGCACTGTGTCACACGGGTATAACAGCCACAATCCATATGCGGTGATGACCGGGTACACCGGGGGCAGCGACCGCGAAGATTATTATGCGAAACCCTCGAATCATCCGAGCATGGGTTCGGTCTGTCAGCACTTCGGCATCGGTCGTCGCTCCGATCTGCCGGGTTACGTGGTGCTTCCCGCCTATCCCGGCTACAGCCAGGGGTTGAGGCGGGCTGGCCCCTACGGAGGCTATCTCGGCAGCCAGTACGACCCGATGTTCAGCACCTGCGATCCCAAGTTCGCTAGGGAAGTGAACGCGGATCGCGATTTCTACGATCACACGCTTCGGCCGATGGGGGATCCCATGTTGCCGAAACTCACGGGCGACATGACGATCAATGCTCTCGACGAACGCCGCACTCTCGTCGAGCAACTCGACTCTCAGGCCCGTCTCTTGGATTCTTCCCGAGGCATGAGCGTCCGGCGTCGGCAGGCCTTCGATATTCTGCTGTCACCCACGGCACGCCGGGCCTTCGATCTGGAACGTGAGCCGCAGGCGTTGAGAGATCGCTATGGCAGAAACCTCTTCGGCTCCAGTGCGATGTTGGCACGTCGCCTGGTTGAAGCCGGTGTCACGTTCGTGACGATTCACACAGAATCCAAAGGCAACGGCCACTGGGATACGCACAACAACAACTTCGACATGCTGCGGCACTGGCTGCTGCCGTATTTGGATCGCTGCCTCTCGGCACTCATTCAGGATCTGGACGATCGAGGTCTGCTCGAGTCGACTTTGATCATGGTCAACGGCGACATGGGTCGGACTCCCCGCGTGAACAAGGCGGCCGGCCGCGACCACTGGCCGCAATGCGGCTTCTGCCTGTTCGCAGGCGGCGGCACGAAGCCCGGCATCGTCTTTGGCAGCAGTGACAAGTCAGCGGCGTATCCGAAGGACCACCCGGTCTCGCCGGGCGACCTTTGTGCGACCGTGTACCACTTGCTGGGTGTCGATCCCGAAGCGACCGTGCTTGATCACCAGTCGCGGCCCACGCACATCTCTCAAGGTGGTAGTGTGATTCGGAAGGTGTTGGCAGCCACTTAATAGTAGTCGGCACACTCCGTGTGCCGACCTCCCGCACTGAGAGTGTGCGGGCTACTTTGGGTGACCGCCAGATTCCACGCTTTCTTTCCGGGCGTACAATCTCACCCTATGCCAGAACCTCTCTCCGTTCTCGAACGTCGCGTGCTGGGTGTGCTCGTGGAAAAAGCCCTGACGGCTGCCTCACCGGAACCGCTTTCGTTGAACGCCATCGTCATCGGCTGCAATCAGAAGAGCAATCGCGATCCACTCATGTCGCTCGAAGAGCCGGAGGTCGATACGTGCCTCGAAAAGCTTCAGCGCAAGGGTTGCGTCTTTCGCGTCACGGGTGGCCGTGTCGAGCGATGGCGGCACAATTTGTACGACAACTGGAAAGTGACCAAGCCGGAACTGGCCTTCATCGGGGAACTCTTATTACGCGGCCCACAGAGTGCTGCCGAGGCTCGTGCGCGTGCGTCGAGAATGGAGCCGATCGATAACGACTCGGCCACCGGCGTGATTCGCCATCTCGTCGAACTGGGCTTTGTAGTCTGGTTGATGCCGGAGGAACGGCGAGGAGCGACACTGACGCACGGTTTGCATTCGCCGGAAGAGTTGGCCCGATACAAATCCTCGGCCGCCAGCGGGCATCGACTCGAAGAGATCGCGCCCCCGGCAACGAGCCTTGTGCTGGCTCCGTCGGCAGCAACCCCTCCTGACAATCGCCTGGTGGAGGCGTTTGAGGATATCGCGACTCTCAAGAGGGAGGTTGTGGAATTGCGTGCGATGGTGGTGAATTTGCAGGAAGCACTTGGAATCACTGCCAAGCCGTGAACGGACGGTAAGTCTTCGTATCGGAACGCGTAAGAATTCAGTTTTCCGGGACTGATGGGCTCTGAATTCTAACGAATTCCACTAGATGGATTTGCCACCAGTCGCGTTCATGTCAATAGCGAGTCGCGAGATTGAGTCATTCGCAAGGAAATACATTGCCTTTTGGCCTCCCAGTCAAGAAGATACGCTGAGTGCGACGATCGTCTCCCAATTGCCGGCGATGAGAACCGGCCCTGCCTTTCACGACGCGGAGCGTCGTGCCACATTGATTGCAGATGAAGCACGGAGCTTCTAGCGATCATCTCCCGGGATATTGAAGATGGGCTTCCTAGCCCCGTTCATGTTGTTCGGTGCCGTGGCAGGGAGCATTCCGCTCATCCTGCACTTCTTCTATCGTGCGCGTTATCGCTCGGTGGAATGGGGTGCGATGAAGTTTCTGCGCCTGGCCGTCGAGCAGACGAGCCGGCGGCTCAAGTTCCAGGAAATCATCCTCTTACTGCTCCGCATCTTGCTGATGATCCTGCTGGCCATGGCACTGGCTCGCCCCGTGACTTGTTCGAGCACGACCTCCGGCAAGCGTGGTGAAGCGGTCGATGCGATCTTTATTATCGATCTCTCCTACAGCATGAACGCCCGCGAGGGGGCCAAGACGCGGCTCGATATCGCCAAGGAATCTGCCCTACGTGTCATCGATGATCTCCCGCCGAACTCGACCGTGCAAGTCGTGACCTGCACCGATCGGGCCGTGGCCGCGGGACCGAAATCGCCTCGAAATCTCGATCAGGCTCGCCTGTTGATTCAGAATCTGCAAGCCGTGCAGCAATCGACGGATTTTCTCGGTGGCTTGTCGGAAGCCGTCTTGGCGTTGAGCCGGGCTGAAGGGGCCGCGAAAGAAGTGTACCTCTTCAGCGATATGCAGCGCGGCGGCTGGGAACGCCAATCGTCCGCGATTCGCAGTAGATGCGAAGAAATCAAGGGACAGGGCACATTGTTCCTCGTTCGCTGTGGCAACCAGCCCATTCACAACGTGGCCATCCTGGACCTGAAGCCGCAATCGGACATTCCGCATACCGGGGCGAGGATGCCGTTCACGGTGATTGTGAAAAACACCGGCACCGAGCCTGTCACGGGACTCACTGTGACATTGAAGATCGATGGCCAGCCGCTTGACAAGGACGCCCAGCCGATCGAGAAACTCGGGCCAGGCGAAACCAAGCCGGTCACGCTCACGGGCAAGATCGATCAGCCAGGCTGGCGCTTGCTGACGGCCGAGGTGAAGAGCGATCAACTCGACGACGACAATAAGCTCGACAAGGTCATTCTCGTCCGCGAAAAAGTCCGCATCTTGATTGTCGATGGTTCACCCAACGATCGCGAACCGGAACGGGCTGGCAGCTTCTTCCTGGGCCATGCGTTGTTGCCGGTGCCAGAAGAATTCAAGCAGTTCTATCACGTCAAGCCGACTGTCGTGAAGGCGGCGGAAGCGACATCCGGCCTGCTAAACGACAAGGAAGTCTGCATCCTGGTGAATGTACCCGTTGGCGGGCCTGGCTCCGTGCCGGCTGAATTCCTGCAACGACTGGCTGAATTTGTTAAAGAAGGACACGGCCTGTTGATCACGTCTGGGCCGAACGTGCAGCGCGAAGTTTACAATCGCGTGTTGGGCCAGAATGGCTCCGGCCTCCTGCCGATGGAAGTTGGTGAGTCGTTCGAAGCACAGAAGGACAAGTTGCTTTTTCCGGATCCGAACACGATCGATGAGAAGTCGTTTCTGGCTCGCTTCAAGCTGTCCGCGAACGATCCGTTCCTGCAACTTCGCGATGCATTCGTGCTGCGAGGCATAGGTATTGTCGAACCGAAGGCCGAAAACTTGAAGGACTCGGGGCGGGTGCTGATGCGATTGAACGATGGCCGGCCGGCCCTGCTCGGCAAGCAAGTCGGCGATGGCGAGGTTCTTTTTCTCACGACCTCGGTCGACAAAGACTGGGGCTTCTTCGCAACGAATCTCACCTTCCAGCCGTTCATTCATGGTTCAATCACGCATTTGATCGAACGCTCCGCGACCGGGCTGAATAAAGTGGCCGGGGAAACGATTCGTTTCACTCCCAAGGATCTGAACAAGTCATTCGAGCTGACGCGGCCCGACGGGACCAAGTCCCGGCTCGGCAAGGCCCAGGGGGGAGCGACCGAGCAACTCGCCCTGACCGTGACCGACACAAGCAAGGCTGGGGTTTATTCGATTGTGGAGGAGGGGGCTCTAAGCGGAACACGCTTCGCGGTGGCTCCGGATCTTCGCGAAAGTGAAACGATGGACCCACTGCCCGATCAGCAAATCGACGAACTGCTCGGCTTCAAGCCGGAACATCTGTCGTCGGGTGCGGAGGCAACGGCCAAGGCGGAATCGGTCCGCAATCGGAACGAGTGGACGGTGACGTTCTTGTTAATTCTGCTCTTGTTCTCCGTCGGCGAGACGGCCTGGGCATGGTTCTGCGGCAAGGCGTGGTAGATGATTAGTCGGAGCCCGCGAGCGTAAGCGAGCGGTCGAGGTTCTCGCTTGCTTACGCTTGCGGCTCTGACGATCTCGAAAGGCACTATGTTCGCGAGTTGGTTCCCTGAGATCGTGTTTCGCGGGTCGTTCCCGTTATGGCTGGCCATCGTGCTGATGGTTGCCATCGCGGGCATGGCCGTTGCGTTCTACTTCACGGAATCGATGAAGATCACGCGGACGCGCCGACTCGTTCTTGCTGGATTGCGGGCTTTCGTTCTGTGCGCAATTGTGTTTCTATTGTGCAAGCCCGTTGCCGTTCGTGATGTGAAGACCGACAAGCCCCGGCCGATCGTTTTGCTCGTTGATAATAGCCAAAGCATGACGAACAAGGACCCCCGGCTCACGATTGCCGACAAGGTACGCATCGCCATCGCGCAGGACAAGCTGGCTCCCGATCACGGGGCGGTTGCACCGGCCTCGGCTGAAGGCCTGCTGGGTGGCAGTCGTCCATCGCGAGCCGAGATGGTCAAAGCGGTCTTTGAGAACAAACGCCTCGAACTCGCGGCAAAACTCAGGACCAAGGGGCCTGTTCAGCCATTCCTGTTCGGCTCCAAAATGCGTGGCTTCGCGGACAAGGATCTGCCTTGGCTGAAAGCCCTTAATGCGGAAGACCCCCGCAGCGAGATCACGGACGGCTTGAACGATTTGCTGCAGCGTGATGAGAACGAATTGCCTGCCGCGATCGTGATTGCCACCGACGGACGCGATAACGGTAGCAAGACCCAGTGGGACGATGTCGCACTCGAAGCTGCTCGGCTCAAGGTCCCGTTCTTCGTTTACGGCGTTGGCGGCTCAACGGCCGGCTTCCTTCAACTGAAAGACGCCGCCATTCAGAACACGCTGTTTGTTGAAGATACGGTCAGCGTGCCGTTCCGTTTCCGGGCCCAGGGGATCAAGGACGGGGAGGTCGAATTGAACCTTACCCTTGGCGGCAAGGTTGTCGCGACCAAACGCGTCACAGTCAAGGAAGGCCAGGATGTGACCGAGACCCTCTCGTTCACGCCGACCAAGGAAGATGCCTCCGCCGGCAAGCGGGAAATCATCGCTTCCGTGAAGATCAATCAGGGAGCCGAGGTTCTCGAAGATCGCTTCGCCAAGATGGTGCGAATCGCCGATCGCAAGGTAAAAATGCTGTACATCGAGAGCAATCCACGCTGGGAATTCAAGTTCATGCAGCGTGCTTTTGTGCGCGATCGACGGGTGGACCCGACGTTTCTCGTCCTCAACGGCGACCGCAAGGCCATGGAGTCCGGGGCCCCGTTCCTGGCGAACTTCCCCGATCAACGTAAGGACTTGTTTGCCTTCGACATGCTCATTATCGGTGATGTGGATGCGAATTACTTCACACCCGAACAGCGCAACTGGATCAAGGACTTCGTGACAGAAGGTGGCGGCCTCGTTGTCATTGCCGGACGATTGCACGCTCCGTCGTCTTGGCTCGGCACGCCGCTCGCGGATGTGCTCCCTGTCGAGGTGCCATCGCTCAAGTTTCCAATCGACGATGCTCGCCGCCCCACCGAATTTAAGCCAACCATCAGTGATTTCGGCAAGCGTGGCTCGATCCTGAGTTTTGCGGACGATCCGATTGAGAATGTGCAGGCCTGGAATGAATTCCCCGGCTTCTACTGGCACTACCCGGTTACGAAACTACGTCCCGCGGCCGTGTCGCTTATGGATCATCCTCGTGAGAAGATCGTTGACGAGAAGCCGATGCCGCTCCTGGCCATGCACTATTACGGTAAGGGGCTGGTCCTGTTCTCGGCACTCGAAGAAACCTGGCGCTGGCGATTCAACGAGGCGGACAAATACTTCGCTCGCTACTGGGGCCAAGTCGTGTACGCGATTGGCCTGCCTTACACGCTTGGCAGCAAGTCTGGCCAGATGGCCATCGCGGGGGGCGAGGCCGTGCTTGGTAAAACATCGCAGGTCTACGCTCGCCTCTTCACGCCCGAATATCGACCGTTGAATAAAGAGCGAGTGACCGCACAACTCGAACGCCTGGACGCTCCGCCAAACGAGGAAAAATTCCGCACAGTCGTGTTCGAGGCCGTCGCGAATCAGCCGGGCGAATATGTGGCCACCGTGCCGAACGATCGCGTCGGCCGTTATGCTCTGAAAGTTGAAAGCGGCGAGGAAGCGGCCGTGCTCGATTATCGCGTGACACTACCGCCGGAACATGAACTCTCACCCGGCCCGATGAACGAGGATGGCTTGCGCAAACTCGCCGAGCAATCGGGCGGAAAGTTCTTCCGTGAGGAAGACCTGCACAAACTGGCCAACGAAATTCAGCCACAAAAAACCTCGTTCACGCAGCGGAAGGAAACACTTCTGTGGACCTTTTGGCCCGTACTACTGCTTGTGGTTGTGATGTTCACGGCCGAATGGCTGATGCGGAAATTTAGCAATATGAGTTGACGCTAGCGGAGCCCGAAGCGTCAGCGAGGGTGAAAAGCAGGCAAAGCCAACGCGCTATGCCCGCACTTGTCCTCGCTAACGCTTCGGGCTCACCACGACCCCCTTCCTTTCTCTCCGGGGTACCATTCTCATGGCGAACCGTCTCATTCTCCTTCTAATACTTTTCCCATTCTCCCTCGTCGCTTCTGCAGACGAGCGTGATCAACTCAAGGTCGGCCTGCAACCCGATGGCCGCATCGTCGTGCCAACCAATCAAATCTTGCAGCCAGCCGGTAAGCAGGTCACGTTCCCCGGCCGGCCTGTCGATCTGCTGCTGATCGACGCGGGCCGCACGCTGGTCGCCAAGAACATGAAAAACCTCGTCTTCATCGACGTGGCGACCGGGGGCATCAAGCAAACACTCACGCTGCCGGCCGCAGAAAAGGGATTGGGCGGTGCGTTTAGTGCCGTGGGGCTGATCGCCGACGGCAACCGAATCCTTGCCTCAGATTCGCAGAACGCGGTGCGCATCGCGAAGCGCAACGACAAGGGACTTTTTGCCTGGGACGGCCATGTCATGCTCAAAGCGCCGGCCGCAGGTGGGGCGGCGTATCCGACCGGCATGGCTCTATACAACGGGGTTCTCTTGGTCTGTTCGTCGCGAGGCAACGAAGTGCAATTCATAAGCCTCAAGACCGGCGAGGTGGCCGAACGTGTTCCCGTTGGCGTCGCTCCGTACATGCCGGTCGTGATCGGGACCAAGCTCTACGTGTCGAACTGGGGCGGCGACATACCGAAGGGCGAGTCGCCGCTCAAGTCTTCCGGTACGCCCGTCCGCATCGACCCGAAGACGAACGTGGCCAATCACGGCAGCGTCACGGTCATCGAGCAGACCGCGGCGGGCTGGAAACCGATCAAGAGCATTCCGGTCGGAGGACATCCGAGCGGCATGGTTGCGAGCCCGATGGGCAAGTTCCTCTTCGTGGCCAACTCCAACAGCGATACGGTCAGCGTCATCGATACGGCGAAAGACGAAGTCGTGGAAACGATCGACTGCAAGCCGGATGCGAAACTCCCGTTCGGCAGTGGGTCGAACGCCGTGGCTATGGGTCCGGGCGGCCGTTCTTTGTACGTTGCGAATGGCACGGGCAATTGTGTCGTGGTGGTTCGACTCGGCGGGCCGGCGGCCGCGGAGGCTGGCGAAGGTGCTGCCGTCAAGAGTTCGGTGGTCGGCCTCATTCCGACCGGCTGGTATCCCGGAGTCCTGCGGTTCTCGGCAGACGGCAAGCAGATGTACGTTGCCAACGTGAAAGGACACGGCTCGCTTCAATCCCGAAAAGTCGATCCGAAGGCCAAGAAGCCCGACGGCAAGGAAGACGACCCGGCTGCACCTCAGAAGATTGGACGGAACTCGCACGATCATCTCGGCTCTGTATCGCTGATTGATGTGCCCGACGCTGAGACACTCAAGAAACTCACCGAGCGTGTCAATACGAACAACCGTCTCAGCTACGCGATTGCTGGCCTGGATAAACCGCGAGCCGATGCCAAGCCGGTACCCGTGCCGGATCGACACGGCGAGCCGTCCGTTTTCGAGCATGTGATCTACGTCATCAAGGAAAACCGCACCTACGATCAGGTGTTCGGCGACGTCAAAGAAGGCAACGGCGACCCCGCCTTGTGCATCTTCGGCGAAGAAGTGACGCCAAACCATCACAAACTGGCCCGCGAATTCGTGCTGCTTGACAACTTCTACTGCTCCGGTGTGCTCTCGGCCGACGGCCATTCGTGGACCAATGCCGCGTATGTGACCGATTACCTGGAAAAACAGTTTGGTCAGTTCACGCGCAGTTATCCCTACGAAGGCAGCGACCCGCTCGCGTTCCCGACCACGGGCTTTTTGTGGGACAACGCCCTCGCACGAAAAAAGTCCTTCCGCAATTACGGCGAGTTTGTGAAGAGCGATTACGAACCGAAGAACGCGAAATGGGCCGACCTGTATGCCGACTACACCAACGGCACGAACAGGGTGAAAGTGACGGCGACGCCGAACCTGCGTTCACTCGACAACTACTCGCATCCGAATTTTCCCGGCTTCCCGCTGACGACCCCGGACGTATACCGGGCGAAACTCTTTATCGACGAACTCAAAAACTATGAGGCCAAAGGGAATTTTCCGAACCTGGTGTACCTGTTCCTGCCGGCCGATCACACGAACGGTACGCGGCCCGGTTCGCCTACGCCCCGAGCGATGGTGGCCGACAACGATCTCGCCCTGGGCATGGTCGTCGAGGCGATCTCCAAGAGCAAGTTCTGGCCTAAGGCCTGCATCGTCGTCACGGAAGACGATCCGCAAAACGGCTTCGATCATGTGGACGGCCATCGCACCGTCGGGCTCGTTGTCTCGCCTTACACGAAGCGCAATGCCGTCGATTCCACGTGCTACAACCAGACCGGAATGGTCAAGACAATCGAGCTGATGTTGGGACTGCCGCCGATGACGCAACTCGACCTGACGGCCACGCCGATGCGGAACTGTTTCAACGACAAGCCCGACCTGACGGGCTATGTGGCGGTGAAGAACCGCATCATGCTCGACGAGATGAACAATCCGGTCGAGAAACTCAAAGGCAAGGAAAAGGAGTTTGCACTGAAATCTCTGGGGTTGAACTTCGAGAAGGAAGACGAGGCCGACGAAGATACCTTGAACCGCATTCTGTGGTTCGCCATGCGCGGGAACCGGCCTTATCCGGGGGATTGAAACCTGGCCGCTTCCGCGCCCGCGTGAGAGGCTACGAAACACCGCTTCAACAGATTTGGCGTACGTGCCTCAAGACAAGCCGCGTTTCATTTTTTCGGCTGATATTCAGGCCCGAAGCCCGGCTCTTCCTTGACTGGATCGGGCAGCTTGCCCTTGCCGGCCAGGTGATCGACCAACATTTTGTTCAATTCGGTCGTGGTCCTTTTGAAAGTTGTGCGTAGGTACGGCTCGCCCTGTGCCAGCTTCCACAAGAGTTTGCCGTTGTCCAACTTGGTACTCTCAAAGCAAAACCAGGAGCCGTTGATATATCCGAAGGCGATTGGGCTCTTCCTCTCGTTACCCTTGTTGTGCCAGAAGCCGCTGGTGTCGTTGATGAACAAGATGGCCTGCTGGTCGGGACCGAAGCTTTTGAGAAGCCGGGGCAGGGTGCGGATCCCTTCCCACTTCGACCCGGGATCGAATTTCCAGACGACGATCATGCTGCGCGTCTCTAATTTGCCTGCGATGTCCTGCTCCACGTCGAACGCGAGCCGATTGTTTTCGGAGTCAAACTTGGTGACCCGAACCCGAACGATCTGAGTCGCATCGCGTACGAAGAGCCGTAACGGGGAGGCCACCTTGATCACTGCTCGCGCCTCGGAGGTCGACAGGGCTAACAAGGCGACCGTTGGTAGGACGCAACGGGTGAACGCGTTCATCGTGTGCTCCGGTTTACAAGAAATGGCCAGTCATAGACAATCGAGCCAAGCAGTGCAGGCAGTATAGTACCGCATCTTGACCGAGCCCAGAATTGCGGCACGAACACCTGGCGCGTCACCGAACGAGTACTGTATGGGGGCATACCATACCAGAGTCGGTCCGAATGGGGTTCATTATGAAACAGATTGCCTGCTCCTTCGTCTTTGCATTGGCTGGCTCACTGATCGCGTCGGCTGCCGAGCCGTTGCCACGCAAGAATTCCAACATCGAACGCCTGTCGCTGGATCGTCTGGCATCCGTACACGCAGACGTCGAAAAACTAAAACTCCAGCGAGTCGAGATCCTGGCACGTGTTGGACTCAACGACTATCGCTGCATTCTCCACGCTCATGCCGAGGACTCGGCTCACACCGGCGGTACACTGCCCGAGATGTTGGCCGACGCGAAGCAGGCGAGTGTTCATGCCATTCTTCTCACGGACCATTTTCGCCCGCCGACCGATTTTATTGATGGCCGCTGGCGTGGCCTGAAGGAAGGCGTGCTCTTTATACCCGGCTCGGAGGTTCATGGCTTTCTCGTCTATCCGATGAAGTCGATCCTGAATCGCATGGAACTAAAGGGGGCGGACTTTGTCAACACGGTCACGGCCGACGAAGGGATGATTTTCCTCTCGCACATCGAGGAGCGGAAGGATTACTCGGTAGACGGCCTAACCGGCCTCGAGATTTACAATCGCCACTGGGACGCCAAGCGGGACAAGTTTTCGCTCGTGGCCCTCGCGGCGAAGCTCACCGATCCCAAGCAACTGGCCGACCTGGAAAAGGCCGTGCGGCTTTACCCGGACGAGATCCTCGCTTTCCAGTGCGACTACCCGAACGTCTATCTCGACAAATGGGACGAAGGAACCAAGCGAAAGCGGCTGACCGGCGTGGCCGCGAACGATTGCCATCACAACCAGATTTTCCTCATCAAGATGGTGGACGCAGACACCGTCCTGCTGGGCACGAATGTGGACGCGGACGACAAGATGCGAAAATTCTCGGCCTTGTCACGCCCCGGCATCAACGAAATGACCAAGGGGCACAAGGCAGGCGACATTCTCGCGAAGTTGGATTTCGATCCGTACTATCGTTCGTTCCGCAACTCCAGCACACATGTGCTCGCGCCGAAATTGGACGAACCGAGCATTCGAGCGGCACTCAAGGCTGGCCACGTGTACGTGGCCCATGAGTGGATGGGCGATGCGACCGGCTTCCGTTTCGAGGCCAGCGACGCCAACGGCAAGTTCGTTGCAACCATGGGGGACGAAGTGAAGCACGCCGACGGCTTGAAGCTGACCGCCAAGTTGCCACTGCCTGCTTTCGTGCGTCTGATCCGCGACGGAAAGGAAATCGCCAGGTCCGAAGGCAAGACTGATTTCGAGTTCGCCTTGAAAGAGCCCGGCGTTTATCGTCTCGAAGCCTGGCAAAAGCTCGATGGCGAACCGCGGCCGTGGATTTTTGCGAATCCGATCTATGTGCGGTGAATCAATCGCGTCCCCGAGCAGCAAGTGAGACAGAATGCTCGGCAGAGTGGCCTCTACTTCGGCAGCGTTCGCACCAGGGCGAGCGTGGCCCAGGCCGTGCCCATGTAGCTACTGAATGCGGGGGGCTCATATGCTCGTGACACGACGAACCAGGATCCATCCGGCTTCTGGCTCTTGATCAAATAGCCCCAGGCTTTCGCGATGGCTGGGTCTTTGGCGGTTTTGCCGCCCGTGTTCAGCGCCATCAAGGCTTGGCCGGTGCCGAGTGCATCGCTCTTGAGTTTCTTGGCCTGGCTCCAGCCGCCATCGTCGTTCTGCGCGGCCAGCAGTTGCTTGACGAGTGCTTGCACCTCGTCCGTTTTGCCCAAAAGTTTGTTGAGCATGATGCGCAGCATCAGCGATTGCAGCGTCTCGGCGGACGGAGTGTCGCTCAGAAACTTTAGGCCCTTCGCTTTGCTCGTGTCGAGAGCTTCCTTGGGAATGCCGGCCGGCTTGCGATAGTTCAGGGCCAAGAGGGCCCACATGGTGGTCACATCGTCGCTGTCGATGAGCGGTGCCATTAGAAACGTGGTGGAGACGCCTTGCGCGTTGGTTTTCTTGATGAACACCTTCCACGAGCCATCGTCCTTCTGCTGCTCCAGCAGGTGGGCTGCGGCCTTGTCAAAGAGTTTGGCCGTCTCGGCATCGGGCTCGCCCGCGGCACCCATGGCGAAGGTGAGATAAATGACATTGATGCTCAGATCGGTAAGCACATCCCGATTGGTCGGTTTCAATTTGGGGTGAGTGTTGTAGGCCTTCAGTGCGCCGGCCCGTACCAATTCCAGCGACTTTTCGTTGACGCCGAAGCCACGCTTCTTCGCCTCGTACCCGCTCCACATCATCCAGGGGCCGTGGTGACAACTCACGCACTTGGTCGTCTCCCACTCAAGCCCCTCTTTTTCCAGGAACACCAGACTTTTCTCGACGGACTGACGAACCTGCGGAACGCCAACCGGTGCCACGGTCGAGGGAGAATCGCCCGGGCCAAGCACGGCGATTATGAAGACCATCGGGAACATGGCAAGCCACCTCGACGCGTGGTATGGGGGAAAGGCTGGAGGGAACCGGCGCGTTTGATATTAGACCATAACTTGGCGGGGTTACAATAAAAAAACTTCACCCGTCGACTTGCGGTTCTCCCTTACGGCTGCTGTGGGGCCTCGAACTCTGCGGACTCGCATAACGGATCGGTCAGCTTCAGGGGCACGTCTTAGGACACTCGATTATTTTCCATTGTCTTTGGAGGGGCCCATAGGTTTGGACGCTTGAAGAGTCGCTCGATGTAGTCTCTGACCACATACTCTCCGGCGTGAATTGCGAAGCGTGGCCATCATTCGACGGCCTCTATCTGGCGTCAATTCTGGATGGTCGCACGTAACATCTGGGCTAACGCAGTGTTCTGCTGCGCCGCGGCGAAGTTCTCCCGATGTGCGGCATCGTATCACGGCTCAGGCACCGGATCAACCACGTAGCGGAGCCTTGTCAGCTTGCCTGGTTAAACGCCGTGCTCCGGCAGCATCGCCTTTCTCGATTTGGAGTGCGGTGGTTTGTCGCCACTTTCTTTGGGTTTCCGGTTTCTTGGATGTTGGAGAGACGAGGCTTCTTTTGGGATCTTCATTGAAAAGCGAGGGAAAAAGAATGCGGCCTTACATGGCCCAAGTCCAGAATTGGAAACTTCACGACGCGGCCGGTGCTCTGAAGTGGCTCGAGCAGCGGCAGGGCGACAGGCAGGAATTATCGCCCTGAGTTAATTGTTCCCAGGCCGCAACTCGGTTATCGTTGAAGTTGCGGCGTTCCGAAGCGGTTCGTAATGCTGCTTAGGAGCATCTCCACGACGCACACCAAGGCCACGACGCCAAGGCCCAGGCCAACAAACGAGAGGGAGGTAATGAATTGATCGAGCATTTTTCATTCCTTTGCTTGAGATTGCTGGTTGCTAATGACCGTACGCCAAATTCAACTGCGTTTGCGCCCGAGGAAAAGAAAGCAATCGCGATGCCGATGGAATTGTAAGGAGTGCTATCGGGGCATTCGGTAAGTGGGTGCCGGTCGGGTCTTCCTGGGTGTTTTTCCGCAGTTGACCTAAAGTCCGCCTAGCCACGAATGTGAAAGATTGATAATGTAGACCACTTGTAGAAAGTGCATCCCGAGCAAGGTAATCCATGTACGCGATATTTGAGGACGGCTCTCGACAGTACCGAGTCAGCGTTGGCGACACCCTTCAACTCGACCATCGGGAGGTTGCCGTCGGCTCTTCCTTGGAGTTGAATAAAGTCCTGTTGTACTCGAACGGGGCCGAGATCCTGATTGGCCAGCCAGTAGTGGCCGGTGCCCGTGTGATCGCGGAAGTCAGCGGTCATCCGACGACTAAGACCGTCATCCAGTACTTCCGTCGCCGCAAGAACTATCGCCGCCTGAAAGGGCACCGCCAGCCGTATATCGAGGTGCGCATCAAGGGCATTCTCAAGGCCGGCGAATAGTTAGTAGCTGGCGCACTCCGTGTGCCGACTTCGATTTCAATTAGCGTGTTGAGCAAGGAGGCTCGATCATGCGAATCCATCCGCTCGCGTTTCGACGTTTGATCGTGCTGGCCGGCGCAGGGGCAGTGCTTGCCGCGTTCTCCCACGCCCAAGAGCCAAAAACGCTTCCGCCCTCTCTTTTAATGCCGCCAGCCGGCCCTCCTTCAAAGGGCGTGATTCCTGCTTCTAGTGTGGTCTCTCCTGCCGAGACTGTGGCCACCAAGGCCGCTCTATTCGATCGTTTTCGTAAATACGATCAACTTCCCGATTTGACTCGTGAACTCGTCTTTGCGACCAAGAGTGGCATGGAATGGCTGGGCCGCGACGGGATTCACCAGGCGAATGGGCGATTCATTCCCGGCTTGAGTCCGGCTCTCGGCAAAGCCACCGAAGATGATCATTTCATGCGTCAGGCGTTAGGGGCCTTTGCGCTCGCACGCTCGGCTCGGTTGACGGGAGAGGAAAAGTATACTGTTCGCGCATCGCAGACCATTCTGTCGCTGCTTGCGGAGGCTCCCAAGGATTCGGCCGGCATTCGAAAGTTGGCGTTGGCTTCGGTCGTTTGCAATCGAGTGGGTGGTGCGGCTTATCTTGCGCTCGCGATCTTTGAGCTTCCCGAAGCCGCCCCAGAGTTGCGTCAGTGCGGCGAAGAACTTTGTCAGTTCTTGCGTTCTCGAGTGCAAGCGGACGGTTCGATTTCGTTCGCTGAAGAAGGCGAGGCGCCTGAAGCCGATGGAGTGGGTCTGTATGCCGGGCCTGCTCTCACAGCAATCGCGATGAGCAATCGCGAGTCGCCGGCCGAATGGAAGAAACAGGCACTTGCGAAGTCCTTGAAGCACTACCGGCAGCAGTTTTCGACGTTGCCGAATCCGATGATGATTAGTTGGATGTGCCCGGCATTTGTTGAGATGCATCTACAAACTCGCGAGCCTGCTGCTGCCGAATTCGTCTTTGAAATGTGCGACTGGCTAGTCAAGTTGCAATTCGAGAGTCCCGATCGCCAGCGAGCGACCTGGCGAGGCGGATTCCCGCAGGTAGCTGGGGGCAAGATTTTGTCGGCTGCTCCCACGATCGAGACGGCCTACTACGCGATGGCGATTGCCGATGCCTGCCGCATGATTCGGACGATGGAGAAGCCGGATTCGGCACGTTACGATCGCTATCGAGCCACGCTCACGCGGGCGTTGCAGTTCTTGACGACGCTACAGTACGGCGAGGAAAATACGGGGCATTTTGCGGCCCATTTTCGCCCGGCGTTGGTTGGGGCGTTCCATCCTTCGCACACGGACGGAAGCCTGCGTGTCGATCACTCGGCCGTTGCTGTCGCAGCTTTTTCTCAGTACTTGATTGCCGGCGTGGATCGATGATTCACGGACGGAGGAACGAGATGGCCCTCGCTTTGCAAGGGGCGGGACGTTCGTATAACGATAGAATGCCGGCTGGCCCGGTCCTTCCGGCAATCAGTCCGGCGTGGACTGGTACTGGCGTTCTAGATTCGAGTGACGAATTGCGACCGTCTCCACGACCCCGCTGCCGCCAACTCATGGGCGTTCGCGTCTCCGGTACCGGAAGCTACGTTCCAGACGCAGTTGTCTCCAACGATCATCTCCACCATCGCCTGGGATTCGATTCCGATTGGATCGTCAAGCGGACCGGAATCCTCGAACGTCGTCACGCTCTTCCTCATCAGGCCACGAGTGATCTCGCGGTAGAAGCCTCGTTGAAGGCGATTGAGTCTGCCGGCATTGGTCCCGAAGATATCGATCTGCTTGTTCTCGGCACGTTCACGCCAGATATGTCGTTTCCTTCGACCGCCTGCCTGGTTCAGGATCGTTTGAATATCGTTGGCGCCGCGATTGAAGTCGAGGCGGCGTGTGCTGGCTTCATGCACGCCTTGATTACTGCTGCCGCGTACATCGTGGCCGGAGTGAGCGATACTGCCCTCGTGGTCGGGGCCGATTGTAACTCACGCGTGTTGAACCCGAACGATATCAAGACTTATCCACTCTTTGGCGATGGTGCGGGGGCCGTGATCCTCACCAAGGGCCGGCCCGATCAGGGCCTAGTCAGCTACAGCATGGGTTCCGATGGATTTGGCGGCGGCATTCTTTGTCGCCCGTCCGGTGGGAGCCGCAATCCGCCGAAGCCCGAGCATCTCGAACAGGGCTTGCAGTACATGTCGATGGATGGCCGCGCCGTTTTCAAATGGGCAGTCTCGATTTTGTGCGACACGATTCAGGACGTGCTTAAGGATTCGAATAAAACCACCAGCGAAGTCGGCCTGTTCTTTCCGCACCAGGCGAATATCCGCATCATTAACGCGGCGTGCGATGTGTTGCATATTCCGCGAGATCGGGTCTTCAACAATCTCGAGAAGTACGGCAACACCTCGGCCGGCTCGATCCCGCTTGCTCTCGATGAAGCCTGGGCCGAAGGGCGAATCAAGCCCGGTGAACTCGCTCTGCTCAGCGGCTTTGGTGCCGGGCTCACCTGGGGAACGGCTTTGTTCCGCTGGTGAGATTGGTCCGAACCATTTTTCTTCTTTCCACGTCCCTGCTCGCACTTCGACGAGTGTCCGGGTAACATTCCCGATATGTACGAGTTTTTTGATCACACGGCCGACCTGGGCTTACGCGTTCGTTCCTTGAATCTGAACGATCTATTTGCGGATGCAGCGACGGCACTCTTCGCGGCCATTGTCGATGGGCTGGATTCGGTTCGGCACGAACGCGAAATGGAACTCGAAATCGTCGGCACGGATCGAGAGTATTTGTTGTTCGATTGGCTTCGCGAGTTGCTGTATCGCTTCGAAGTGGACCATCTGCTCCTGTCGAAGTTCCAAGTCGAAGTTAGTGATTTCGGCCTGAGAGCCAGGGCCTGGGGAGAGCCAATCGATCCCGGGCGGCACGTGTTGTCTCATGAGGTGAAGGCGATCACCTACCACACGCTTCGTGTCGAGTGCATTGGCAATGAGTGGATCGCCGAAGTGATTGTGGACATTTGACCCCAAGTTTCCGTTTGCGTTGAACGAACATGAACAAGCAGCCTTTTGCCGGTCTCCTCGAACGCATCGACCCCTGCTGCGTTCGCATTCCCAAGAGCTATAAGCCGGGCATGCGCGTGCCAGGCCTATTGTTCGTCAACGACAAACTCCTGGAGCAGGCGCGCAAGGACCAGGCACTCGATCAGGTCGCGAATGTTGCATTCCTGCCGGGAATCGTCGGTGCTAGTATTGCAATGCCAGACATTCACTGGGGATATGGCTTCTGCATTGGCGGTGTCGCGGCTACCGATCCGGCCGAGGGGGGCGTCATTTGCCCGGGCGGCATCGGTTACGACATCAACTGCGGCGTGCGTCTTGTTCGCACGAACCTGAAGTATCGGCAAGTCAAGAATCGCGTCCGCCCATTGATTCAGGCACTCTTCAACCGCGTCCCGGCCGGTGTCGGGAAGGGCGGGGCCTACACGTTTAGCGACAAGGAGATGCAGCTTTTGCTCGCGGAAGGCGCCAGCTACGTCATCGGTCGTGGCCTCGGCGTGCCACGCGATCTCGGCAACACGGAGGCGAATGGCCGCATCGAGGATGCGGAACCGGGTAACGTCTCCGACCATGCGATCAAGCGGGGCAAGAATCAGTGCGGGACGCTCGGCAGCGGCAACCACTTCATGGAAGTGCAAGTCGTCGATCAAGTGTTTGATGAGGAAGTCAGCACGGCGTTCGGCCTCGAAAAGGATCAAATCTGCGTCATGATCCATTCCGGCTCGCGTGGCCTTGGTTATCAAGTGTGCGACGATGCACTCGTTACGTTCCGCAATTCCCACGTGAAATACGGGATCGATCTGCCCGACCGCCAGCTTGCCTGTGCCCCGGCTGACAGCCCCGAAGGACGACGCTACATCGGTGCGATGCGAGCCGCCGCGAATTTTGGCTTTTGCAATCGGCAACTGCTCATGCAGCAGGCTCGCGAAGTGTTCGAGGAAGTCTTCGGCCAAACGTGGCAAGATCTCGGAATGGAACTTCTCTACGACGTGGCCCACAACATCGCCAAGCTGGAAGAGCACTCGGTCGAAGGCAAGAAAAAGCGGCTCTGGATTCACCGCAAAGGTGCAACGCGGGCCTTCCCGGCTGGGCATCCTGAATTGCCGAACCACTTCAAGAAGGTGGGCCAGCCGGTAATCATTCCGGGCGACATGGGCCGAGCGTCCTGGGTTTTGGTTGGCCAACCCGGCAGCATGGAGCGAACATTCGGCACGACTTGCCACGGAGCAGGCCGAGCCATGAGCCGGACCGCCGCAGTTGCCCAAACTGGTGGCCGCAAGATCGACAAGGAACTGGAAGCCAAAGGCATCATCGCAATGGCCCAAAGCCGCCGCGGTTTGGCGGAAGAGCAGCCGAGTGCTTACAAGAACGTCGATGATGTCGTCGATGTTGTCGATGGAGCAGGGCTATCGAAGAAGGTGGCGAGGATGAGGCCGCTGGGGGTGATTAAGGGGTAGAAATTCAGAATCGGGCTAGCTGATTCGCTTGCCCGACTGGCTGAGTTTGGAATCGTGTAGAACGCATCATCGCGAAGCAACATGGAGGTACTCATCGCCTCGCCAACCTCTGTTTTTCGTCTCCGGAATGCGATGCTTCGAAGGGAATGAATCTGACGGGTGAATTTTTAGCGGGATGGTCCGACCTTGATTGGCGTCACTTTTGCTGGGATGGTCGCCTTCCGTCTGCGGAATATCAATAACAAGGAGCGAATCCAGATGCGTGCGACACAGATCGCTCAAGGATTCACGCGAGTAATCCGTTCGCCTGACCAGCCCCCCCCCCTGAAAATTCCCCCCCCCCTGTCCGCTATACTACAATAGTTCAACTTGCGCTCACTCCCTCCCTGGAGGAAACGTCCCATGCCCACCACTTCCGATCGGCTCACCCTGCGCGACCTGCCGATTCCTGCCAAACTCGTTGTCACCTCATTTCTGATTTCAGTCGGTCTCGGCTACCTTTGGGCAATGGCTCAGATTCACTTCAAACACGCGAGTCCTGGCGAACCGATGCCGACGCTCGCGGACTTGGTTGGCAGATTTTCCGGCGTGCCTTGGCCATCGGAGCCGAAGCCTGAGCCTGAAAACAAGGATGCGAAGGAAGAGGAAAAGCCGCTCGTCTTGTCCAGGGCCGGCGTTAAGGTGAAGACGATCATCGATACACGCTGTCTGCGATGCCATAAACCTGGTGGTGACAGGGAAGAGACGCTCCTCACAAATCACTCTCAGGTTGCAAAACAACTTGAGGTGAAGGCCGCTCATCCGAAAGGCCGCCTCGTGACAGTTCTAACTGGTTTGCGGGGCAAGCTTACATCGAAAACCATGGTGGGTGTATTTTTCGAGTTCTCAGAGGACTGGGAAGAGCTAAATAACGAACAGAGAAAGCTCGAGGAACCCAAACGCGAGGCAGAACGCTTGGTCTTGCTCGCCTGGATTGAAGCAGGAGCAACGAAAGAGACTTTTGAGGCAAACGCGTTTCCATTGCCTCAGGGCTTCGATCGAACTCATCTCGCAAATCGGCTTTTAGTGGAACTCGATCCGGCAGCGATCAGAATGGGCCGCGGAGGCCCCCAGCCAGTGCCCCCGGGCGAGAAAACCCCAAGGGAACGCTGGGGCGATGCCAAGGGCCGGCAAATCAACGTCGAGCATCTAACCCAGTCGACGCACGCCCATCTTCTAACTTTTTCAATGCTCTGGGCCCTGACCGGCATCGTATTCGCGTTCACGAACCACTCGTACTTCCTGCGTTGTTTGATCTCGCCGCTTGTGCTGATCGCTCAGGTACTCGATATTTCTTGCTGGTGGCTGGCGAGGCTGGAAGGTGTTGGCCCATATTTTGCCCTGGCCGTTCTTGGGACTGGCGGCGTCGTCGGTTTGGGTGTTGGAGCGCAGATCACGCTCAGCCTTTGGAGTATGTACGGCAAGAAGGGCCGTTGCGTCCTGCTGCTGTTGGCATTGGTTGGAGTTGGGCTGTTCGGCCTGACTTACCAGAAGGTTATCAAGCCACAGCTTGAGGAAGAAAAGAAACTTGTCGCACCGATTGCGAATTAGCACTGGTCGCCTGGAGATCGTCTTGAGAATCATTGTCGTAGTTCTCGCCCTGCTCCCAACGCTCGCCTTCGCTGTCGAGCCGAAGACGCGGATATTCAGATTCAGCTACGAGACAACGGTCACAGGGCTTGAGCCGAATCAAGAGGCCCGCATCTGGTTGCCCGTGCCGCAACCGAGCGACGATCAGGATGTGTTAAGTACAGATCTGGAGTTTCCGACCAAGCCGACATTGAGCACCGAGCCTGACTTTGGCAACAAAATGTACTGCTTGACAGCCAACGCGAGCGACGCCGGCGAAATCTCCCTGAAGGCCATCTACACGATCAAGCGAAAAGAGGTCGTTGGCGAGACGGACAGGGCACTCAGGACGGGACTCGACAAGTTCTTGAAAGCGGATCCGTTGACGCCCGAGAACGGCAAGCACATCAAGCTGCTCGAAGGAAAAAAACTGCCCGCCGACGCGATGGGCAAGGCCAGGGAGTGCTACCAGATCGTGAACGGTCTGATGCGTTACGCGAAAGCCGGGACGGAATGGGGCAGGGGGGATGTTAACTGGGTTTGCGACAGCAAGTTCGGCAATTGCACCGATTTTCACAGTTTGTTCAACGCCCTGATTCGATCGCAAAAAATTCCGGCCCGATTCGAGATCGGCTTCAGCATTCCTACGATGCGTGGGAGCGGTGAGGTCGCGGGCTATCACTGCTGGGCCAAATTCAATCCGGAAGGAAAGGGTTGGGTGCCCGTCGACATCTCCGAAGCGAACAAGAATCCCAAGCTGGCGGACTATTATTTTGGAAACCTGACCGAAGATCGGGTCACGTTCAGTACCGGGCGAGGCCTGACGCTGTCGCCCAAACAGGAAGGTCCGCCGCTAAATTTTTTCGTCTATCCCTATGTAGAAGTCGCTGGGAAGGAATACCCGGCGGCGAAAGTGAAACGAAAATTTGGCTATGAAGATGTTTCTGCAAAGAACTGAACATTTCGATCTTGCAATCCAACCCTCATTCCGCGTAGCATACTCCCCCGAGCAAGGAAGCCCGGCGGGGGCGAGCCGCGTCTAGGATGCTGATGCGCTGCCGCCCTCGCGTTTTTTTGGTCTAATGTAGTAGGTGCACTCCGTGTGCCGTGAACGTCTGAACGGCACACGGAATGTGCCTACTACTCTGACCGGCCGACCAGGGAGGGTCGCTTGGCCGATAAGTCCACGCAACTTATTCTCGACGCACTCACCCGTGCTGCCGTGGAACCGGCGGGCATGCCCCTGCTTGCACAGAAATCAAGTTCTGGCCTGTTTCCCGCGACCTCGTTTGCCCGCACCGCAGCGGATCGGGCCAAGTCCGATGGCCTATTGCGAAGTCTCGATACCGAAGCCAATGGCCGCGAACTCGTGGCAATCACGGACAAGGGCAAGCGATTTCTGGTGCGTCAATCGAATCCTCGGCAGGTTTTGGAAGACTTCGTTCGCATCATCGAGGATCGACAGGCCTCTGTGCTGGAGCTGAGTCGAAGTGTAACCGAGATGTCTGCCGGATTGGCTTCGCTCCGAACCGTCGTTGAGCAAGTTTTGCCGCGACTTACCGATCACTATTCGCTGAATGGGCATGCCATGAATGGAACTTTGACTCGGCCGCGTCCCGCAGCCACTGCCGCCAATGATTTGTTGATTGCCGACGTAAAGACACAACTTGCCGAATGGCACGCTGCTTCCGAGGCGGCCCACGATTGTCCCTTGCCTGAGTTGTTTCGCCGACTCGGCCTTGCGGAACAAGCCAGCGTTGGCCAGTTTCACGACGCTCTTCGTCTCTTGCACGAAGATCATCAGATTTACTTGCACCCCTGGACAGGCCCGCTCTATGCCTTGCCCGAGCCTGCCTTTGCCTTGATGGTCGGGCACGAAGTCGCTTTCTACGCATCGATACGCTGGACAATCGACGAACATGGAGGTTCGAAATGACCGCAACAGCCGTTAGCCCGCGAATGGATCGTGCCGTGGAATCGCTGCGGCGCTCGGGCAATCCGTTCCGTAACTACTTCGCCCGCAATCCGGACGATGAAGTTTGCGCCCGCTACCACGTGCCCGAACTTTACGCGGCCGAGCGGAATCTGCTGCTGAGTATTATCGATTTATATCGATACGACCCAAACACTCACTCGGAAGTCATTCCTGTCCTGGGAAACAAAGGAGCCGGCAAGACGCACTTGCTGCACTCGATCAAGCACGGCGGCGATGGGGCCTGGCAACTCCTCGTGACGCCGGGCACCTACCAGAAAGATGCGGATTTTCTGGAGTACCTGCTGTTTCAGATCATTGACACGCTGCTCGGCGGTGGGCGGCAGCGAGGTGTTCGGCCGTTAGACCACATCGGCGAGTTCGTTGTTCGCCGCTTGCTGTCGAACGCGATCTCGGCTCTTCCAAACGAGAAGAAGCTCGATCTGATTCCCGCCCCAGGCCTTGGCCGCTGGACGCGGAAACTAGGCCTGGGCGTGAGCCAATCGCTCGATCGCTGCCAGTGGCTCGTGGATTATGTCGGCGGGCATAGCCAACTCGGCCGAGGGCAAATGCCCGTGGCTCAGGCACTCGCGGAAGCAGGCGTTTCGACCGAGAAAGCGATCGAACTGATCGAGGCGTACGTCGAGAAAGCCGAGGCCCACAACACGGCTGGCCTCATGCGCCGTGAGATTTACAAGGGGTTTACCCGCGCCCATCTTCTCAAGGATGAGGCGAAACTCGCCAGCTTCCTCACGCACGATTTTGTCGAGATGCCGTATCAGGTCCGCCCTTCGCGGCAGGACCTGGTCCTTTCACTCTTCAAGGTGATGATGGAAGTCTTCCGCGCATTGAAGACGCCCGTGGTCGTCGCGTTCGATCAGCTTGAGGATTTGCTTTTGGCTCGCCGCAGTGACGACGCTCACAAGGTGGCCGAGACGTTCTTCGCTGGAATCGTGAAGGTGATGCACCAGCTTGACGGCGTTTGTTTTCTGGTCTTCGCCGAGCGTGGTTTATGGAACCGTTTTGTTCCGTCCCTGGATGGCTATATCCAGGATCGACTCAATAACCCCGTTCATGTACCGGATCATGGCACGGTGAAAGCCATTCGTCTGGAAGCCCCGCCGGCCGACTTGGTGCGAAAGGTAGTCGAAGCTCGGTTGGAAGGTAGTCTCCGCGATCTTCGCGATTCTTCGGAGTTCGACGGGCTCTATCCCTTCACGGAAGAACAGGTTCGCCGCATCGCCGTGACGGAACCGACACTCCGCGACATGCTGCAACAGTGCCGACATTTGTTCGACCACATTGTTTACGACGCCGAATCTTGGAGTGGAGCAAGTAACCGGATCTCCGACCCGGCTGATGAGATTCCGATGGCCGGAATTCCGGAAAGTCGTTTGCCGGCCGACTCGTACGTGCCTGAAAACGTGACCGTGAAATCCGTGGAGATCATTCGTGTCGACGAATCGAGTGAGACAGCACGCGGGGCAATGACGCCGCGTGGCATGACCGAACTTTGGGCACAGGAACAACGCTCGGCAATGCGCAAGCTCATGCCGGATGGTGCGATCACCGGAGCGACCAGAGAAATTCAGGCTGGCCTGGGGGCGTTCTTGCAAACGTGCCACGAGCACGGCGTGAAACTTGGTCCGTGGCGATTGCAGCACGTCGTGCCGGAATATTCCTTCGGCGAGCATCCGACCTACGGCGTCGCGAGTATCGCGCACTGGGCGTGCAAGGATGGCCAGCCCTGGAAGGTCGGCATCGGCCTGTTTCTCGCTCGCTCGGCCGGCAAGCCGAAAGATCTCGAAATCAAACTCAGTTCGATGGACACCGAGCCCACGGTGATCGATCATCTCATTTTGATGCGTCCGGAGGATGACCTGGCTCTCACCGGAAAGAGCAAGACCGTCTGGCAGGAAGCCGAGAAGGCCGGCAAGCATGCCCGATTGGAGCCCGTTTCGATTGAGATTCTCGGCATGCTCTACAGCTTCCCACGCTGGCTGGCGGCAATCAAAGAAGCCCTGCCGGAAGGCCAGCCGCTGCCCAATTTGGCCGATCTCATTCAGGAGCAGTGCGAAAAGCTCCTGGAACAGGTTTGCATGCCGGTGCAGGGCTGACGGCGATCGATTGATGTAAAATGATCAATGCGAAAGGGAAGGCGCTCATCGTGGCCTTCCTTTTTGCATTTTTCATTTATCATTTGGGATAATGACTTATTCAGAGGCGATTGCGTTCTGGTATGGCCGGATCGACTACGAGCGACGGCAACCGGAGCCGGGCGACTTGAAGCTCGACCGAATGCGGGCGTTGCTGCGTCTGCTCGGCGATCCACATCTTCGCCTTCGCTGTGTTCATGTCACAGGGACGAAGGGAAAAGGCTCGACCTCCGCGATCCTGGCGGCCGTGCTGCAAGCGGCCGGGTTTCGAACTGGGTTATTTACCTCGCCGCATCTTTCGGACATTTCGGAACGCGTTCAAGTGAATGGTGTGCCGATCGCACAAGAAGAGATTGCCGCCCGTATGACCGAGGTCGCCCGGGCGGTCGAGCAACTTGAGGCGGACGGCGACCCCAGCCGTTCGCCGACGTTCTTTGAGATTATCAGCGCACTCGGTTTTCTGCATTTTGATTGTCGCCGCGTTGATCTGGCCGTCCTCGAAGTGGGCCTTGGCGGCCGATTCGATTCGACGAACGTCTGCGAGCCATTGCTGTCGATCATCACGAACATCAGTCTCGACCACATGGCGATTCTGGGGCGAACGGTCGAGGAGATTGCCTATCAAAAGGCCGGGATCATCAAGCCACGCGTCCCGGTAGTGACAACTGCCGATCATCCGGAAGCACTGGCGATCATCGAACGCGAAGCTCGCAAATATTCGACGACCGTGCAAGCGATTCACCGCGATTTCGACTATCACCGTCCGCCCGGCCGGCCGTTTGAGGCAAGCCCGGTTCGAGTGGTCACATCTGCCAGGGACTGGGGAGAATTGCCGCTGGCCTTGTTCGGCGATCATCAGGGAGCGAACGCCGCCGGGGTGATCGATGCAGTCGAGGAGTTGAAGAAGAGTGGCTTGAACATCTCCGACCAAGCCGTTCGAGCAGGGTTTGCAAGCGTCGTTTGGCCCGCCAGAATGGAGTTGATCTCGCGTCGGCCAGTGGTTGTGCTGGATTGTGCCCACAATGTCGCATCGGCTCGGGCTTTGGTGCAAACGCTGGCGACGTCGTTTCCGATCGCGGGCCAGAAACATTTCGTATTTGCCGCATCGAATGACAAACAAATCCCCGAGATGCTGGAAATCCTGGCTCCCGCGTTCGATTACTTTCATCTGACCCGCTATCAGAGCAACCCGCGCTCGGCGGACCCGGAAGTCGTAGAAAAATTGCTAAGTTCGCTGAACAAACGGGGGACGCGCAAATACAGATCTACTGAAGACGCGTGGTCTTCCGCCTGGGCCCAGGTTGGCCCGGACGATGGCATCGTGGTGGCCGGCTCGGTGTTCCTGGCCGGGGAATTGCGGCCAACTCTTCTCAGGGACTGCCGGTCGTGACGGTCGTGTCAGCTGTACCTACATCGTTCGTAACTCTCTCGAACGACCGATAATCACTCCGGGTCGCAAACGTTTCGCCAACCGGGTACGTTGAAGTGATAGGGAATCGTTCTCAAAGGATTTCGCCATGCGAACTCGTTACCTCCTCATCCCGGCCTTGCTCATTGGGGCGTTCACCGCCACTCTCGTGGCCCCGGCACAGGATGGGTTGCTCAAGCAGCAAGAGAAGTTGCAAGCGGTCGCGATGCAGCGGGTCGAGGCCAACATCCGCGATGCCGTGGCCGAAGCCCAGAAATTGCAAAAAGCTGGCCAAAACGCCCGGGCCGGAGAACGACTCCGATCGGCCCTGCGGCTGCTCGACGATCCGATTCTTCCCAGGAAGAACGTCGAAGCCTGGAGTACCCAACTCAACGCAGCCCTGGCCGGGGTGGATCGCGGCGGCAACAAGCCGATCACGCTAAGTGAGAGCAATCCCGGCAAAGAGGCCGAAGTTGCCCGCGTGAAGGCCATGATCGCGGAGGATGAAGAGGTTCGCCGCAGCGTGGATACGGTTGCCTCGCTCATGAAGGCTGGCTCCACCGTACAGGCGAAGAAGGAAGTCGATGCGTTGACCAAGAAATTCCCGGCGAATCCGACCACAATCGTGTTGCCGAACCTGGTGACGAAAACGATGACGCTTGAGGACATCAAGGAAGTCCACGCCAAGCAGGCCGAGAACATTCGCCTGGCACTGGTCGATCTGCAAAAGACGGCCACGATGGCCAAGCTCGACTACGAATTGCCGGCCGACTGGAAAGAGAAGACGGAACGCCGCAAGCCGCAATTGGCCCCGAAACTGAAAGCCGTGCTGGCCGCTCTGAAAGAGCCGGTTGAAATCGACAAAGCGAACGCTCCGCTCTCGGAAGTTCTAAAGGCCATTTCCTCGGCAATGAAGCAGCCGATTATTCTCGACAAGGCCACGATGCTCGATGCCGGTGTGGATCAATCAACGCAGACGACGGTCCAGCCGGGCACAACGGTGTCGGCGAAGACGGCCCTCAAACTGGCCCTGGCCAATCATGGCCTCACCTACGTGATCAAGGACAACACGATTCAGGTGGTCACACGCGACAAGGCCGCCTCGATGATGGAGACGCGGGTCTATTACATCGGCGACCTCGTAACGCCACTCAGCAGCGGCTTCGTTGGTATCCCCGGACGTGGCTCGGCACCGATCGTTCAAGATCCGGATCAAGAGAGGAAGAACGTGGAGAACTTGATCAAGCAGATCAAGGACAGCTACGACCCGAACAGCTGGAAGGGGGGCGGCAGCGACGGCAAGGGCGATGTCACTTACCACTCCGCGAGCAGGGCCCTGATCGTGAAAGCCTCGGCCGAAGTCCACGGGATGATGGGGAACACGCTGAATAGATAAGGACGAAAGCGAGAGACAAGTCCTCGGGAGGGCGAGGCTCCTGCAGAGCCAATGCTGCGGCTCGGCAGGAGCCTCGCCCTCCCAAATTAGGAAGAACACCGTCAAATCCTCAGCACTTCAAAAAATCCCACTCCACACATTCGTTTTCCGCTGGAACCAAACCCACTGGGGTGTTAGTATTCCCCTTCACCAGTTCGCATGCTGCACCCGATTCTCGCAACGGATTAACGTCTGATGAGCCGGCCGCGTGCCTCGGACCTGCCTACAGTCGAACTGCAACGACGATCCACCCGTGGCCGAAAGGCCTCCCTCTCAATCGACTCGGAGTAACGTGATGGCGGACTACTCTTTGGAATCCAATCAACGGAACGACAAGTTCGTGTTCTTCGGCTGCTTTATGGCCCTGGTTACGACGTCATTCGCGTTCTTTAGCCGCATTTACCTTTGCAATACCCGTTGGGGTATCGAGTTCGGCCTCGATAAAGAGGTTGTCGGCAGTCTGATTGGAGCCGGCATCTGGCCCTTCGCTATTTCGATCGTTCTTTTCAGCCTAATCATCGATAAGGTCGGGTATCGGGTGGCGATGTTCTTCTCCTTTGCCTGCTATGCGATCTACCTTGGCTTGGCGTTTCTTGCTTACCAGGCGATTCAAGGGGTCTCTGCTGAAGAAATGCCTGCGGCCAAGGCCAAGGGTTACAACTTCCTTTACTGGGGCAGCGTGATCCTGGCTCTTGGTAACGGGACCGTGGAGGCGTTCATCAACCCAGTCGTCGCAACGATGTTTAGCAAGCAGAAAACAAAGTGGTTGAATATTCTGCACGCGGGTTGGCCCGGTGGACTCGTATTCGGCGGCATTATCACCATCGCTCTCGGAAATGTGGCCAAGGAAGGCGATTGGCGAATCGTGGTGGGAATTGTCGCCATCCCGGCTGTTGTGTACCTGCTCCTGCTCAGCCTGGCCCGGTTTCCCATCAATGAGCGCGAACAAGCTGGCGTCGGATATCGGCAAATGTTGGCTGAACTCGGTGGATTCGGTGCGATTATCGGCTTCGGTTTGATTGCCCATCAACTCGCACTCGTATTTCCTGCATACGAATGGATCATGTACGGGCTTGGGTTGGCGGCCATCATCGGATTTGTGGCTTACACGATGAGCCTCGGCCGAGCAATTATGGGCTTCCTGATTATTATCATGATGCCGTTGGCGATCACGGAAATCGGGACGGACGGCTGGATCGGTGGATTAATGGAAAAGCCAATGGAGGCTGCCGGGTTCAATTCCGGGTGGGTTCTGGTCTACACTTCGGCGATCATGATGGTTTTGCGATTCTTTGCGGGTCCAATCGTTCACGCTCTGTCTCCGATTGGACTGCTGATCATCAGTGCGACTTTGGCCATCGTTGGCTTGTTTGCACTGTCGCAATGTGGCAACGCTGGTCTGGTCGCAATTTTTGCGGCTGCGACGTTATACGGGTTCGGCAAGACCTTTTTCTGGCCGACGATGCTGGGAATCACCTCGGAGCAGTGTCCGAAGGGTGGCGCACTCACACTGAATGCGATCTCCGGGATTGGCATGATCGCGGTTGGCGTTCTCGGCTTCCCGTTCATTGGGGCGTTGCAAGAACGAACGGCCAGTGCCGAACTTCGTGAAAAGAATCCGGCCTTGGCCAAACTAGTGATCGACACGAAGCCTGTATTCGGGCAAACAATTGAAGTGATCTCACCGAAGAAGGTCGAAGAAGTCACAGCGAAAGCAGGTGACAAACTGGAAGGTGCCGATGAAGCGACGAAGAAGGCGATTGAGGACGCCAAGGCCAAGAAGGACGAGATCGGTGCTGCGACGAAGGCTGGTCAGTTCGACGCCCTCGCCAAGATGGCCCTGTTCCCGACATTCATGTTGATCTGCTACATCATCCTGTTCTTGTACTTCAAGTCCAAGGGTGGATACAAGGCGCAGGACATTAGCCACGGCGGGCATTAAGGCTCAGAAAGCCTCCGAATAGCAAGGCCCACGGACGGTTGTCCGTGGGCTTTCTTTTTTTGAGTTAGCTGAGAATACCCGCGGCCGAGACCTTGATTCCCTTGAGTGCCATTTTCAGTTTCTCCGGGTCCGGGGCGAATTCCAGGGCCGTGGCCTTATCCACGTCGCCACGATCCACGAGTTGCCTCAGGTTCTCCGTGAAATCGACCATCCCTTCCAGGTAGCCGATGATGATTGCCTGGCTCAACTGACTGTCGCGGCCCTCGGCAATCAGCTTGCGAATCATCGGATTCACGATCATGATTTCGTTCGTCGGTACTCGAGACTTCTTCAGGCCTTTGACTAGCTTCTGAGCGACGATGGCTTTCAGGTTGTTTGCCAACGCCTGCCGAATAGCATGGTGTTTCTCAGGCGGGAAAAGGTCCAGGATGCGATTGATCGTCGTAGGCGAACTTGAGGCGTGAATCGTCCCGAACACCAAGTGCCCGGTTTCTGCCGAGTGAACGGCCGCCTCGAAGGTTTCGACGTCACGCAACTCGCCGACCAGAATCACATCCGGATCCTGACGGACCGCGTCCTTGAGGGCCTTGCTCCAGTCCCTGGTATCCAGACCGATTTCGCGCTGATTGACGTATGATTTCTGGTCCGTGAACGTGAACTCGATCGGGTCCTCGATCGTGAGGATATGCAGCGGCTCGCGGGAGTTCACATAGTCAAGCATGGCGGCAATGGTTGTCGATTTACCAGAGCCCGTCACGCCGGCCAGAATCACCATGCCTTCGTTGTAATTGCAAAGTCCTTCAATCGCGGGGGGCAATCCCAGATTCTCGAAGGTCGGAATGATACTATTCACGCGTCGAGAGACGAGCGATAGCCGGCCACGCTGCTTGAACAGCGATACTCGGAACCTCGCTTCATCTTTGCCGACGACGTAGGAAAAGTCGACGCCCCCTTCTTCCTCAAGAATCTTGCGATGGCTGGGCTTCAAGTGCGGCAGGAGCAGCCGTTCCATGTCCTCTTGAGTCAATGGCCGCATGTCGGTCTTGCGAATGTCGCCGCGCAGACGCATCATCGGCGGTTGGCCGACCTTCAGGTGCAAGTCGGACGCCTCGAATTTCATCGTCATGCGGAAGAGCTTGTTGACCTCCGGCTCTTTCGCCAACTCGGGCGCCACCTTCTCGTCCTGCGGGATTGCCACAAGGTCAGTATCGGGTTTTGCTGGTGCGGGTGCTGCTGCCATCGGCTTGCTCCTGATTCAACTGGGACGAGAGTTCGTTTCGAGAGGTTTCACAATCCGGACTGCGATGCCGTGCTCGGCCAAGTATCGCTTGGTTTCCGGGATACTGTATTCGTTGTAATGGAAAATGCTGGCAGCGAGTGCCGCATCAGCACCGATGGCCAGGACTTGCCGCAAATGTTCCGGGCTGCCGGCCCCGCCGCTGGCCACGACCGGAATGTTGACGGCCTTGCTCACGGCCTCGGTCATCGGCAGATCGTAGCCGTTCTTCGTGCCGTCGGCGTCCATCGACGTGAGTACGATTTCGCCGGCTCCCAGGTTCTCCATCGTTCGGGCCCACGCGACGGCTTCCAGGCCGGTCGGGGTGCGGCCGCCATTGATGTGAACTTCCCAGTATTCTCGTCCGTCGCGTTGGACCCGCCGGGGATCGATATTCACGACGGTTGCACAGCGGCCGAATTTTCGCGACACTTCCTGGATCAGTTCCGGTGTTTTCACGGCCGCGGAGTTGATGCTGACCTTTTCTGCACCAGCCTGAATGATCTGCGTTGCGTCGTCGAGCGTGCGGATGCCGCCACCCACCGTGAAGGGCATGAAGATCTGCTCGGCAACCCGGCGAATCATGTCGAGAAGAATCGCCCGGCCTTCGTGGCTGGCGCTGATGTCCAGGAAAACGAGTTCATCGGCACCTTCGGCCTCATAGCGACGGGCGACCTCGATGGGGTCGCCTGCATCGCGTAGACCGACGAAATTCGTACCTTTGACAACCCGACCGCGATCGACGTCCAGGCAGGGTATGATTCGCTTGCTGAGCATTCACGTGCCGATTCGGGCCAAGAGACTTGTTAGTATCAACCTAAGCCTGAAGAGAGTAGCAGTCAACCACCTGTGGTCCATGGGGTTGCCGTGGCGAGTAATTCCCTTTATCCTAAGTAGATTCCACAGCAACGAACCCTCCGATTAGAGGACGAACATGGCGGGCCGCAAACGAACAATCAACCGGAAAGAACAACGCGTCGATCCCGAAGAGGAGACCGAGAAGGCCGAAGAGGAAGAGACGGACGACGAAGATGAGGAGGGTGATGAAGACGAAGAGGCCGAAGAAGGCGCTGAGGGCGAAGCCGAGGCTGAAGCCGACGACGACGACGACGGTGGCGATGACGACGACGAGGACGGTCCGAAAAAGAAGAAGAAGAAAAAGGTCAAGGTCAAGAAGGTTGCCGCCCCCAAGAAGCGGGCGACCAAGAAGTTGCCGCGTCAAAAGGCTATTTGGGTTGTTTACGACAACTCCAGCAAGGAACTCGATCGTTTCCCTTACAACGAGAAGGCTGAAGCCGAGAAATTCCTGGCAACGAAGTCGGTGGACAAGAAGGGCTTGTATCTTCAGATGATCAAAGTGAATCTGGAAGAGAAGGAAAAGTAATCGAATAGCAGGAGGCACACTCCGTGTGCCGTTCAAGAAAAAAAGGCACACGGAGTGTGCCTGCTAGTTTCTAATAGGGGCCCTGGCATTGCCAGGGCCCTTTTTTGTTGCTTTCAACTGGCCGGTCGGTGGGTCGCCGTGCTGTCGACCTGTCGCTGGCGAATGAGTTGCTGAATCGGGTCAATCTTGAAGCCGATCATGGCGATGTTCGGCATGAGAATCTCGTGTCGATCGGCACCGGCCGTTCGCACGCTCAAGTCTCCTGAGCCGAAACCCAGGAAAATGTGGCGAAACCAGTCGTCCCGGTGCTTCTCGATGGTCATGCCGGTCGTGTCGTAGGTCCGTTCGCGGCTGCCGACTTCCTCGCAAACGCGAATCTGGCCTGGCGTGAACACCATGTACGAGCGGCGATCGAAGATAAAAGTGGAGACCAACCAACCGGCACACAATGCTGTGCTCAAGAGCAAATAGCCAGCCAGATTGATGAACACGTGCAAGCCCACGAAGGCCGTCAGGATCGTGTCCCACCATTTGAAGAGACTAATGAGCAGCACCAAGACCACGATGCCGATTAGTGCGACGAGGGACCAAAGGCCCCGCAGAGGCACATTGGTTACGAAAATCACGACGATCAGGAGGATGAGGTAGGTCGGCCCCATCCAGGTCCGTGGACTGACGTGTGGTTTGATCGAGAGGACCTCCGAGCTCGGCGCCCGGTCGCGAGCCGCCTTGAAGTCCGGATTCTTCTCGAGGACCTTTTGCTTCTCTGGGTCTTCCGCGGGCTCGCTCAGTTTTGTGAGGTGGTCGTGTTTTTCAGGAATTCCATAAATGTTGGTGAGACTGTTCTCTCCGACCTTTTCCCTCACGGCCAGGGCATCCCCTGGCACGATCACCAGACGCTGATTATCGATGAGCGTGAGCAGCGAGAAGATGAAGCCGAACAGCCACACGGGCCACCAATAAAAGAGTGGCGAGTGACTGTAGATGCGGATTTCATCGAATCCCGGCGTGGTGTCGGCTGCCGCGGGAATTCCCGGGGCCGGAGGAGTGGCTTCGGGTGTGGACATCGCGTGATGTGGGGTGTTAGAGATCGGGAAGGAACTCTAGTAGCAATTCGTCGCAAGTCCCGAGTTCTTGCGCGATTCCGGGACAGATTACGGTCAGTGCGGGAGTGAGTCAAGCATGTTGATTAGTATCTGCGGCATGCGGTAGTCGGTTCGATGAGGCTGATGGGGCCTATTTTTCACCTGGCTTCACTCGCATTTCCACTCGAAAAGTCTCGTGGCAACGGTTGCAGGTAGCCGCAAGACTCAGCAATGCGGCCTGGCTTTTCGGAAGATCCTTCGCTGCGGTAGTTTTGGCCATTTTCACCGCGGCATCACGGAATTCCATGGCACGAGCCATCCAGGCCGCCTCCGCACGCGGTGACTTCGGTGGACGCAGCATCAACAGGTTCGCGGTCTCTGCCAACAGAAGCGACTGGCCCCGACCAAAATGCCAGGCCTCTGCGTCCATCGGTTCTTCCTTTACGAGGCGGTCCAAAGCCTTGAAATTCGGATGAGCGAGCCCTTCCATGAGCAACTTTGCTTCAGCGATCGGCTCCAATCTTGGTGGAGCCGGCCTCGGTGGAGGTTGCGCCTGGCTCCAGACCGGTACGATCACGATCAGCCCGGTGAGCATGAATCTGGCATGGAACATGGTTTTGCCTCCGGTTCGGGAATTTCGAGACGGATTTCGTCGTCTACCACTTGGACTGGGTAACAGCCGATCTTGATGCGGGGATTGTCGGCCCAGGCCCCATCGTTCAGACGGAAGCGCCAGTAGTGCCAGGGACAGGTGACAATTCCATTTTCGACGAAGCCGCCGGCGAGCGAGGCCCCCATATGCGGACACATATCGTCGATTGCGAAGTATTCACCTCGATCGTTGAACACGGATATTCGCTTGCCGGGGCCTGCCACCGTTCTCGCCGTGCCATCCGATATCTCCCCCACCCGGCCAACCAGAACAAATTTCGCCATCATCACTCCAGCAACAGCTGACTGACTGAATCCCATTATCGTATTCTAACCTCCCAATTGCTGATTGCCGAAGGGAAATTGCACCGTGCTCGAAGTTGAAGCCAAGTTCGCCCTTCCGAATTCTGCGGAAATTGAATTGCGTCTGCTGGCTCTTGGTGCGACCCTGGTTGCGGATCAAGCCGAGTCCGACCATTACCTGAACGCTCCGGATCGAGACTTCGCACGGACGGACGAAGCCCTGCGTCTGCGAAGGATTGGCGAACAAAATTTTCTGACCTACAAGGGCCCACGCCGTGATGCGACTTCCAAAACGCGAACCGAGATCGAGGTGGCGTGTCCATCCGGGACGGACGCGGCTGAAGCGTTCTTGGAATTGTTTCAGCATCTCGGGTATCGTGCCACCGCCATGGTTCGTAAGCGTAGAAAGATATTTGCATGGCAACGCGATGGCTTCACCCTGCACGCGTGTTTGGACGATGTCGAGAGTGTTGGCCGATTCATTGAGCTCGAAATCGTGACCGAAGAGTCCAAGTATGATGCGGCTCGTGAAATCGTGTTCCGTGCGGCGAAGGAATTGGCATTGGGTCCGACCGAAACCCGTTCGTATCTAGAACAGTTGCTGGGTCATACGGTAGCTCCGGGCGGCGAACGTGGAGCCTGAAGCGTAAGCGAAGGCGAAATGATTTGGCCTCTTTGGGGTTCGCCTTCGCTTACGCTTCAGGCTCCTTCCCGACCGATTCACCGTTGAATTACCACAAGACGAAGAAACGATGCTTCCCTCAAGCTCTGAAACTATCGCGGAAACACGAGCGGCCGTCGCCTCCGCACGCTCGGCGGGAAAGCGTATTGGCTTCGTGCCGACCATGGGGGCTCTGCACGCCGGTCATGCGAGCCTGATTCGTGCCGCGCGCCTGGACAGTGATTTCACCGTTGTTTCGATCTTCGTGAACCCAACACAGTTTGGTCCGAACGAGGACTTTACTCGTTATCCCCGGACGCTGGCTGCCGACCGCGAACTTTGTGGAGCCGTGGGGACCGATCTGATTTTTTCGCCGACCGTTCCAGAGATGTACCCACCAACGTCTCGAACCATTGTCGAAGTGCCGGCGTTGCAGGACGTTCTGTGTGGCCGAGCCAGGCCCGGACATTTTCGCGGCGTGGCCACCGTCGTGCTGAAATTGTTGGAAATCGTGCGGCCCGATGTCGCGGTGTTCGGCCAGAAGGACGCCCAGCAAGCCCTGGTCATTCGTCGAATGGTTGCCGACCTGAATGTGCCGGTCACGATTCGCGTTCACCCCACGGTTCGCGAATCGGATGGCCTCGCGATGAGTTCGCGCAACCGCTACCTCGATCCGACGCAACGGCTGCACGCGACCTGCCTGCACCGGGCACTCGTCGCAGCGGAAAACCTCGTCGCCAACGGCGAACGATCGATCGTTGCACTTCAAAGCACGCTGGCAGGCATCATTCAAGGAACGCCAGGGGCACAACTGGACTATGCGGAAATACGTGATGCGGATACTCTCGATGTGATGACAGCCCTCGATCGGCCGGCGCTAGTGGCACTCGCGGTTTACTTTGGCTCGACGCGGCTGATTGACAACACCCTTCTGAACTTTTGAGCGGGAGAATTCGCATGGCACACCCGCTCTTCGGTCCCGAAATCAAGATGATGCTGCTCGACTCCAACGCAGTCGGGCTCAAGGCATTCGTTGAAACACTCAATCCGACGACGATCGCGGAGACGCTGACCGAAGATGCCTTCACGGTCGAGCAAGTTTGGCAAGTGCTAAGCCAGGCGGGGTCTCGTCATGCCGCCCACGTCTTTGAGTACTTTTCACTTGATTGGCAGGTCAAGCTAGCGACAGGTGCGGGCCGGGCTCAGATGGCCCGGCTCATCGAATTGATGTCGCCCGACGACCGCGTGGCCCTGTTGCGCCGGCTACCCGATCTTGTTTCGAAGGAATTGTTGCGACTGGTGGATGAAGCCGATCGTCGCGACATCGCTACCTTGTTCCGTTATGACGAGAACACGGTCGGCTCCATCATGACGACCGATTACGCCTGGCTGCCAGTGAACTTGACCACCGGCCAGGCGATCGAACGCCTGCGTCATCAGGCCCCGGATCGCGAGACAATTTACTACGTGTACGTGCTCGACGAAGACACTCGGCGAATGCTCGGGATTCTCTCGCTGCGGGCTCTGGTTCTTTCGGTCCCCGACACACCGATTCGCGATGTGATGATCAGTTCGGACGTCGTGACGTTGAAAGCCAGCGACGACCGCGAGCGTGCGGCGGAAGCGATTGTCAAGTATGACTTGCTCGCGATGCCCGTACTCGACGATGACGGCCGACTTGTCGGCATCGTTACCCACGACGATATCGTGGACGTGATCAACCAGGAAGCGACGGAGGACATTCAGAAACAAGCTGCAGTCGGGCCGATCCGCGAAGACTATCTGGAAGCACCACTACTCAAACTCTGGTACAGCCGGGGCAAATGGCTCGCTCTGCTTTTCGTCATGCAGATGGCAACGATTAATGCCATGACCCATTACGAAGATCAGTTGAAGGTGATTCTGATTCTGGCCGCGTTCGTGCCGGTGTGCCTGTCCGTAGGCGGGAACGCGGGATCGCAGGCGGCGGCACTGGTCACACGCGGGCTAGCACTCGGCCAGGTGGCCGTTGGCGATTGGGTTCGGCTGTTGCGTCGAGAAATGATCGTGGGCGTGGCACTGGGTGCGACAGTCGGTCTGCTCGGTCTGGCCCGCACGTGGATATTCACCTCGGACGCCCATCTGGGGGAAGTCTCGCTCGAACGTTTTTCCCTCGTAATTGCCCTGAGCGTGTCGGTCATTTGTCTCACGGGAACGCTCGTCGGCTCACTGCTTCCGCTAGCCGTGGCCAAGGTCGGCGGCGACCCGGCCATCGCCTCGGTGCCGTTCATTGCCACTCTTAGCGACGTGCTTGGGATTGTGATTTACTTCAATATCGCGGCTTTATTGTTGTTGTAGAAGAGCGATTACAAGGCACTGCCTCGCACGCATTCCCAAGCTAGAATCAGCCTGGGATTTTGGGCCGTACCTGGTTTCACCGCATGACGCACTCCTTCTCCATCGGCACCATCTCCGGCAGCGATCTGCGTTTGCACTGGTCCTGGCTCGGGTTGCCCGTGGCCGGCTACTCGTTGGCCAAGTTTTCTTGGCCGCAAGCCGTGATGTTCGTGTTACTGCTCCTCGTCGTTTATTCGGGCGTACTGGCGCATCAAGTCATTCAACATCTGGCTGCACGCAGGTTCGGGGTTTGGACTCGCGATGTCACTCTCTACCCGTTCTGGGGCGTGCCCCGACTAACGCGAATCAGCGAACGACCGTGGCAAGAGATTTACATTGCGGCCACCGGACCGATTCTCCTGGCATTCCTGGGCGTATGCGTTGGGGCCGTTCTTGCCTTGGGTGGCCGCGAGTTGACTTTTCTGCCTGCCACCCTTGCGCCAACGACTGAGTCGTTTCTTGTACATCTCTTTTGTGCAGCGGCCTTCCTGATGGGTTTTCACCTACTTCCGTTTTTGCCGCTCGATGGCGGCCGAATCGTGCGTGCCTACCTCGCGATCCGAATGACTCGTTTGTCTGCCACTGAAACCTGTGCGATTTTGAGCACTCTCGGGGCAGGACTCTTACTCATCGTGGCCATCGCTTGGTTGAAGTCGCCTATCGTAGGGCTTACGGGAGTGCTTCTATATTTCGGTGCCCAGGAAGAGTTGGTTACGTCGCGATTCTTTTTCAGTCTGCGTTATGAAGAAGTTGACCCAGCACGGAAACCGGCCATGATGGTTCCGCTGGAGCAAGTCGTCACGCCGGAATGCAGGCCGAGCGAGCCCGATTACAACGGCTTCACCTGGAACGAGGAGGCCCGTCTCTGGATCGAATGGCTCGATGGGCAGCCAGTGGGTGCCAACGCCCTCATTGGGGATGGCCGGCCATGAACGAGACGCCGCTCGTGCAACTCGATCGCGTCTGCGTTCAATTCGGCAGGCAGCCCGTTCTCCGCGATCTTTCGTTGTCCATCCATCGCGGCCAAACCCTCCTCGTGATCGGCGAAAGCGGCTGCGGCAAGACGGTGTTGCTCAAGCTCATCGTCGGCTTGCTTCGACCGAACTCGGGCCGAGTGCTGTTCGAGGGGAAGGACTTGCAGGAACACTCGCCGGTCGAATTGACGCAGGTTCGAAGGCGATTTGGCTTCCTCTTTCAGGGGGCCGCGTTGTTCGACAGCCTGTCGGCCTACGAGAACGTCGCTTATCCCTTGCGAGCGCTGCACAACCTCGCCGAGCCTGAAATTCGCCAGCGGGTTCTCGATCGCCTGAAGGAAGTCGGCCTCGATGAAGCAGCCGCGAACAAGATGCCTGCCGAGCTATCGGGAGGAATGCGGAAGCGGGTCGGACACGCCAGGGCGTTGGCACTCGATCCGGAAGTCATGTTCTACGATGAACCGACAACTGGCCTTGATCCAGTGATGACGGAAGTGATCAGCAATCTCATTCAGCAGACGCGTGAACGAAGACCAGTGACGAGCATCGTCGTGACGCATGACATGAAGACCGTCCGCCGAATTGCTGACCGCGTGGTAATGCTTTACCCGCTCGCCCGATTGGATCCATCGGCATCGCAGATCATCTACGATGGGGCGTTCGCGGGGCTGGATCTTTCGCGAGATGAACGCGTACGGGGCTTCGTGGCATGAATGGCCTGGGTTAGGACGAGACTGAAGCACAAGCAAAGGACTCAATTCGAGCAGCTTTGCCACCGGAATGACCCGGCTACTTGCTTGAGTTTTCCTTCGCTTTCGATTCAGGACCGGTACGGGAGAGTTATTTCTCAGGTACAAACAGCTTCTGATCGAGCTTATCGAGAAATTTGTACTCCATGTCGGTCCACGTGTAGAGGTCCTTGCCATCTATCTGTGTCGTTTGGTGTGTCGGTAGCATGAGGCCGCCGAACTCCTTATGGCCAGCGTAGAACATGTCCTTCGTCGTCGTCGCGCCGGCATCGCGAGAACGGTAAGTCATTTTCCGAAGCAGCCCAGTTTTTTCGTGGAAGAATAGGGTGATGTCCGGGCGTGCAGGTTGTGTGATCTTCAAGCCGAGTACCGGATCGTCACCCACTTTTGCCTTACCCGCAGCCGACAATTTGGACGCGGCGTCGGTGAGGGTCAGTAAGGTCGAAACCCACACGGCATAAGTATCCGCTCGAAAGTCATTCATCGATTCAAAGGACATTTCCATGGGCGGAGCGCCAGTGACTTTCTTCCACCCGCGGTCGTCCGCACCGCACAGGATGATCACGCGTTTGTTGGCACCATCGCCGAATTCCGCGGTTGCTTTGAAATGCCCGGGCCAGCCAGCGACCATTTCGAAGTTTACAGGCTCGGGCGTGTCGATGGGCCTTGCAATTCCCTTGGCCTTGAGGGAGTACAAGCGGATTTTTTTGATGTCGGACGGATCCTTGGCATAGGCCTTGAGGACCCGATCCCTAAGATCGCTCGCCTCGTCCGAACGAACCGGTGCTGCAAACAAGGCCGCCAAGGGGAGGGCAAGGAGTATTGCGCGCATCGGTCCCTCGCATATTGGTAACAGTTCCCATCATTCTATCGGCATTTCCCTTAACCATACAACAGACGAGATCGGCGGAAGTGACATTCCTGTCCAGTCCGTCTGTGTCGTGTGAGGTCCAGTCTGCTCCGGTTGTACTTGATTTGAATAGAATCAAGGCGAGACTTGGATGTCGAGACTATCCACATTAATGAGGCATGAACATGCGTTCGTTGTTTGCCGCTCTCGCGGCTGTTGTGTTTGTCCTCCCGTCAGCCGCCGAGAGCAAAGTGGTTCTCACGGGCGAAAACACCAAGATCACTTTTGTCGGTACCAAGCCGGGCGGGAAGCACGAAGGGGGATTCAAGAAATTGACGGGTGCGGCCGTGGTTGATGGCGATACCGTCAAGAAAATTGAGGTCGTCATCGAAACCGATTCGATTTACTCGGACAACGAGAAGCTGACGGCCCATCTCAAGGCACCGGACTTCTTCGGCGTGAAGGACAATCCCAAAGCGAAGTTCGTGAGCACCAAGATCGAGAAAGCCGACAAGGGTGTGACCATTACTGGCGACCTGACGATCAACGGCAAGTCCAAGAGCATCTCGTTCCCAGCGACGGTTGTCGCCAAGGATGGTTCGGTGAAGATCACGAGCACCTTCTCCATCGACAAACGCGATTACGGCATGACCTACGGCGGCGGGAAGATCGACGATGCTGTTGCGATTACGGTTTCGGTCGACGCGAAGTAAAATCCAGCATCGTAGTCGGCACACGAGGTGTGCCGGCTGATCGCATGCCGCGATCGCATGAATATCTGGATTCACGACTGAACCATGTCCGCACAGGGAGTGTGCGGACTACTTTGGTACCTCACGGGCTTTACCCACGTTCCTATCCTAACCTCATGCTTCTCCTGAGTTGTTCCCGCTTGACGCGTGCGTTCGATCGCGGGCCCTTGTTCGACGACGTGTCGTTGGAGTTATTCCACGGCGAGCGAGTCGGATTCGTCGGTCCCAATGGTTCCGGCAAGACCACGCTCATGCGCATCCTGGCCGGGCAAGACACTCCGGATTCGGGGGACATGCATTTGCATGCCGGTGCAAGGGCTCTCCTTTTGGAGCAGCACCAGGAGTTTCCGCGTGGCCGCACCCTCTTCGATGAGGCCAAGTCCGCGTTCGGGGAACTGTTGCGGGCCCAAGAGGAAATGATCCAGGTTGCGGATCAACTTTCGCACACGACCGACGAGAGCTTGCAGAAGACGCTGTCCGTCCGTTACGACCGTCTATCCGAATTGCTTCGCAACAACGATGCCTTCACGCTCGATCACAAGGTCGAAACGGTTCTCGGAGGGCTTGGCTTTCGTCCGGAGGACAACGCTCGCGAAGTCCAGACGTTTAGCGGCGGGCAACAGCGCCGTTTGTTGTTGGCCAAGCTCTTGCTCGCTTCACCCGATGTCATGCTTCTCGACGAGCCGAGCAACCACCTCGATATCGACACTGTGCGTTGGCTGGAAAACTACCTGGTCCAGCAATCGCAAGCCATGTTGATCGTCAGCCACGATCGTTACTTCTTGAACAAGGTCGTGACCAAGATTTTCGAGTTGCACGACGGGCGGATCACCAGTTATCCCGGCAATTACAAGCAGTATGTGCGGCTACGCGACGAGCGGTTCGAACACCGCATGAAGGAGTACGAAGCCCAGAAGGAATACATCGAGAAACAGGAAGAGTACATTCGCCGGGTCCATTACGGTCAGATGGCGAAGCAGGCGCAGTCCCGGCAGAAGACGCTCGACAAGATCGAACGGCACGAAGCGCCGACGCGGGTCGAATCACCTCGCATGCATTTCGGCTCGGTGATGCGCTCAGGGGATGTGGTCTTTCAGGTCGAGAATCTCGGCAAGGCTTTCGGCACCAAACGGCTATTCGAGGGCCTGGGCTTTCAGCTCCAACGTGGCAAACGGCTCGGCATTATGGGCCCCAATGGTTGCGGCAAGACGACACTTCTAAGGATTCTGCTCGGCGACGAAGAGCCGAGCGAGGGCACCGTAAAACGCGGAGCCCTAATCCATGTTGGCTATCTCGATCAGCATCTCAAGATGCTCGACGAGGATAAAACGATCATCCGGGCCGTCTGGCCGGAACCCGATCCGGAGTTGACCGAACAACGCATGCGCGACTTGCTCGGCCGTTTTGGCCTCGCCGGCAAGATCATTGACCAACCGGTGCGTGAATGCAGCGGCGGCGAACGCAGCCGGGCGGCGTTGGCACGGCTAGTCGTTGAAGGGGCCAACGTGTTGATCCTGGATGAGCCGACGAATCATCTCGATCTCTGGGCCTGTGACGCGTTGGAGGAAGCGATCAAGGAATTTGACGGCACCGTCATTGTGGTCAGCCACGATCGCTACTTCGTCAATGCAATCAGCGACTTGCTGATTGTCATGGAGTCGGGAAAAGTCGAGGTCGTCTACGGCAACTACGACATGTACGAATCTCTTCGAGCCACGCGAGAGGCCGAGGAGGCGGCGGAACGGAAACGGAAGACGACCCCGGCAGTCAGCGAGAGCAAAACCACAACGTCTTCAACCGGTACGAAGCCGGCGAAACGCAAACGCAAATTTCCCTATCGCAAGGTGGAAGAGTTGGAAAAAGAGGTTATGGAACAAGAAGAACTCGTCGCAGAACTGGAAACGAAGCTCGCGTTGCCGGACATCTATCGCGACGCGAACCTCGTGAAAGAAACGATGCAAGACTTCGAGGACGCCAAGGAACACCTGAAGACGCTGTACGAACACTGGGAGGAGACGATGGAGTTGAATGGGTAAGGAGGCATCCGCCATGTCGGTTCCAATGCATCTTCCTGGCACTTTGAAATCGCCAGGCCGCTTTGGTAATAATCGCGTGACCTACTCCGGAAAAAAATCAGAAAAATGTTCCAAGTCGTGTTACCTTTTGGGCCCCTCCCAACTACTAGATTGGGTGTCGGGAGTGGACTGAATAGTTTTGTCCGGCTCAAATTGGTGTCTGTGTGAATTGAGAGGTGTACACTAGTCGGCTGAACGCGAGTTGATGCCTGAACGTGTTACTTGAAAGCATTTTACGTCGAACAATCAGGATCGGCCCACATCCGCAGGTGTCCCAAAATGTCCACTTTTGTCCACTCTGGGAAAAGATGTTTTTGGCATTCGGGGTGACGTGAATCGACAAATGAGTCCCACTCCAAATATCGTTTTCGGTCCGAAGGGTCTGGCTCAGGAGTTCTCCCATGCTTCGTAATTCGTTGTGCTTGTGTCTGATCGCCAGTCCGCTGTGGGGGCAGACTCCCGACGTCAAGAAAGCGACGATCCGCTTTCTTGCTTCGTTGCAGCAACCGGACGGGGGTTTCGTTCCTGCACCGCCCGACCCGAAGGCCGATGCGGTTCCGGTTTCCTCATTGCGGGCAACGTCGGCCGCAGTGCGTGGGATCAAATATCTTGGCGGCGAGGTGCCGAATGCGGCCAAGGCGATGGAGTTCGTGCAATCCTGCTATCACCAGGATTCCGGAGCTTTTTCCGATACTCCGAAGGGGAAGGAGGACGTGAACGTGACTGCGGTTGGCATGATGGCGACGGCCGAGGTTCAGAAGTTGCCTTCCCTGGACAAGTCGATCGAGTATCTCGTGAAAAACGCCAAGACCTTCGAAGAACGTCGCCTGGCCGTCGCCGGGATGGAATCGGCAAAGAAGTTTGCACCCGAAGTGAAAGCCTGGTTGGCCGAGGTGGAGAAGTCGAAGAACCCGGACGGCACCTTCGGCAGCGGTGGGGGGCAGGCCCGCGACACCGGTGGGATAGCCGCGATGATGCTGCGTACCGGCAACAACCTTGACGATCAGCGGCGAAAGACCATTCTGGACGCTTTGCGAGCTGGCCAGCGAACGGATGGTGGATTTGGCAAAGATGGCGAGAAAGCTTCCGACCCCGAAACGACTTATCGCGTGATGCGTGCGTTCTACCTGCTCGGCGAGAAACCTAGCGAAACTGAGAATCTTCGGGACTATCTCAAGAGTTGGCGAAACGCGGACGGCGGTTATGGTGTCGGCCCTGGCAAGCCATCAAACGTGAGTGGCACCTACTATGCGGTGACGGTGCTGAGGTGGCTGGATAAGTAGGGTGGGTTTCGCAAAGCATTCACCCACCCTACGGTAACGTTCAGCGGGCGAACACGAACGAAACGTGTTTGCAGACTTCCGGAAGTGGCAACTTCGTCTCAATCAGCACTTCGAGAAACAGGAAGCCCTTTTCGAACGGTTTTGTGAGTGGATCGGGGGCGACTTCAGCCGGGAGGCGGTTGAGTTTCACTTCGCGGCCCTCCGCCTTGGATGGATCAGTTCGCCAGCGAAGGGCGATCGGTGCCAGGTGCTCGGGTTTGAAGTCCACGTTGACGACGCAGCGTTGATCGAGTGGAACGCGAATCAGAGCGGATGCCCAGCGATTGCGGCGAACCGAGTCGCGATACCAGCAATCGGGTTGAGTATCGCGGACCCAGCGCACGGTGAACGTGGGATTGCGAACGAGATTGCCAGACACGCGATCCGGTTTCAGCTTGCGATCGAGCCGAGTTTCTCGACCAGGAGCCAGTTCAAATTCGTTCGCGAATTCGTCTCGGTGGCCAGTGGTCAGAATAGTGGCGATGTACTTTCCGGGAGGGAGGTTTCGAAACGAGAACGAGCCCTCGGGATCCGTGGTCGTCGAATAGTTGGTTCCCTGGAGAACGACCTTGGCAGGTACGGCTGCGTAGGTTGGATGTGCAGGTTAAACGAAGTTTCCACTGAAGGATCCGCCGATTTTTGCTGGTGCTTCTCGACAGAGCGTAAAGAGAGTGAACAGAACGTCGGCGGTGACGTGTGCGGTTTCGAGAGCGCATTCGAGTTCGAGCGACTGGTTCTCCCGGATCGTCAGTTTTTCGACGAGGGGTTTGAGCTTTTCGCCACGAACCTTGGCGAATGCGTGGAGTTGATCCATTCGCTCGAGTAAGCCGGCCAGGGCTTCCTCGTCGGTCTTGCCGAGTAGCCGTGGCTTGTAGTCGGCGATGTGGATTTTGGATTCGTCCAGCCAGCGTTCCATCTTGGTGTGCGTAGCCCCTCCCACGTTTGCCTCGTGGGGCGGTGAGCCTAAATCCTGGAGGAAGTGCAGCAGGCTGCCGATCCAGCGGGAGGAGTTCTGGGGGTTTTCGGTGCGAAGAGCCTGAAGGGCACGGAGGAAGAACGGTTTATAGGTTCGTCGTACCTCGGGGGGCATGTGCGAGGAGTGATCGGGTGCATTCGGGAACAGGAGGTAGTCGTCCGCGTAATGATCGGGTCGGACGGATTCACGCCAGTCGCCCATCCAGCAATAGTCCTTGGCGATTCGATCGAGTTCGTCGCCGAAGGATTTCTTCAACTCGGGCAGATTCGGTTGGACCGCGATAGCGGCTCGTGTGATCTCCGTGTGTGGCCCCCAGGCCAAGGCGGGATTCGAAAGAAACAACAGCATCAACGATAGGAGAGACAGGGGCGGAAAGAATGGTGTTCGCCTCACAGCATCTCCACGGCGAGCAGGGTAAAATCCTCCGGGTGGCGTGATTCTTCGAGGAGATCGAGCGAGACCGCATCAACGAATGGTAGAACTGAGAGGGCCTGGTGCCGCCTGGCCGCTTCGACGAGCGGATCATTCAAAGACCCTGGGCCTGTCGTGGGTGGATGCACGCCGTCCGAGAAAAGGATCAGCTTGTCGCCCGGATTCAGCTGTTTCGTTTGAACGGGGAATTCGGATTCGAAGACTCCAAGAATGGTGCCGGCCGCGTGCCAGTACGCTGGTTTGCCCTCGGCGGGGACGTGTAGCGGATGTGGATGAGCGGCTCTAGCGAAGGAGATTGATCCGTCGCGACAGTTCAGTTGAGCGTACAGCATGGTCACGAAGGGAGGTTCCGGCAGACTGAGATTGAGCAGATCACGGTTAAGCCGATCAAGCACTTCGCCCGGTGGGACGAGACGATAGGAGTGACCAAGAATCTCCTTCGGTTGCAAGTTCTTCTTGACGAAGATGCTGAGCAAGCTGCTGGCAAGCAGGCCTCGCCCCATGGCGTCAGCCAAGTACAGGCCGATGTGATCCTCATCGAGACGAACGACATCGTAAAAATCGCCGCCGATGCGGCTTCGAGGTCGGTAGCAGACGGCAAAACGAGACTTGCCGACTTCCGGCATCGATTGTGGGAGGAAGCCACGGTGGATCCGTCGAGTGAGTTCTGCATCTCCGTCGATCTGTTGATGGATGGCTTGCAGTTTCTGGTTCAGGTGCTGCGATTCCGCCGCTCGACTTTGCAAACGCACGTGAAGGTGCTGGACGCGTAATAGGGCCTTCATTTGCGATGCGATGACCTCAGATGCACCCGTGTTTCGCAGTACGCTGTCCGCACCGGAGTCGAGGCCGGCGATCGACGGGACATCGTCCTCGGCGATCCAGACGATTGGCACATATTGTTCGCCCAGTTCGATTCGCCATCGGCGGCAAAGTGACTGGGCAGTCTGTTGGACTTTCGAGGAGACCGCGAGGATGACGGCTTGCGATCGGGCCACTTCGGCCAGGTCGATTCCGCTCAACCCCAGGGGCGAGACGGCGAATCCGCTCGACTCGAGAGCCGCACGGACATCGGTCAGGGGCGGGTCGCCTACGAGCAGGATTCGCAACAGCGGGATGGAAGGCATGCCGACTCTCCTCGAATTCCTATCGACATGTTACTGCCTGTTGCACCAATGCGAAACATCGCGTTATAATCATGTTGACCCGACCATCCCGCCGAGAGGATTCGCCGTGCATGTCCAGATGGAGTTGAAACGGATCATCATCTCCGAAATCCACGAAGAACAGATCATCGTGCTTCGAGAGGTGGAGGGCGAGCGGAGTTTTTCGATCGTGATCGGCATTTTTGAAGCGACGAGCATTCATCGACGCATCAAGAATATCGATGCTCCGCGGCCCTTGACACACGATCTGATCGTCGCGGCGATCGAACAGTTCGGAGGCGAGATTCAGGACATTTTAATCGACGATCTGAAAAAGCACACATACTTCGCCAAGATTCGCGTTCGCGAGGACGGAGAAATCACGGAGATCGACTGTCGACCGAGCGATGCCATTGCCGTTGCCGTCACGGCCCGCGTTCCGATTTGGGTCGCCGAGCACGTGCTCGTAGAGACCACAGAGGGTGGGATGTAACATAACTCTCGCTCGTGCCTCGCCAATGTCGCTCTTTCCGGGTTAATGTTCACTAGGTTGGTCGTCAATTCCTACGCCTTCAATTCAACGGGATCTTCTGATGAATCGAACTCACGCATTCACCCTGGCCATGACGTTGGCGATCGGTTGACCGTCCTTCGCCGCTGAAGACGTGAAGCCTAGGTCGACCGTACCGACTGCCGATGCAGCCAAGGCGACTCCTTCACACGAAATGCTAGCGGACGTTTCCTTGAAGGGGAAAGACGGCACGACGCTTCAATCGCTCTGTTCCGACACTCAGGGACGAATTGTCGCCCTGGTTGGCCAAGCTCGATATTTCGAGGTTACTGTCAAGAATGTTGTGAGCGAAGTGCATGTTCTCTCGGCAGATGGGAAGCTTGTTCACCAATGGACGGTGAATTTTTATGCCCACTCCATCGTTTCTGATCGCGAAGTCATGGACACGACGGATGTGTTCAAGTGCTTCAAAGCCACCGATGGGAAAGAGGCTTGGGAGTACCGATACCCGGCATTTTCTCGGCTCGATTTCGGCAACTCGTTGCGTGTCACTCCGCTAATCCACGATGGAATGGTGTTCGTTTACGGAGCCCAAGGCCAAATCGCGTGCCTGGAATTGACGACGGGGAAAGTTGTCTGGGGATGGATAGCCGCGATAAGTTCGGTGCGGACGACAAGCGAGAATGGGGAACGTGTTCTTCGCCCCTCGTAGCGGAGGGCAAGCTCATCATCAATCCGGGTGGCAAGGACGCTTCGCTGGTCGCTCTCGATCCGAAGACCGGCAAGGACATTTGGAAAACGCCGGGCAAACCAGCCTCATATGGCTCGTTCATGGGAGCAACATTCGGCGGCAAGCAGAAAATCGTGGGCTGCGATTTCGATTCGCTGGGCGGTTGGGATGCAAAAACTGGCAAGCGATTATGGAGGCTTGCTCGCGAGTACGACAGCAAGTTCAACGTGCCGACGCCGATCCGGGTTGGGGAGCGTTTGTTGGTCGCTCTCGAGAACAACGGCACGCGGGTCGACCAGTTCAACGCGAACGTAGAGATTGACCCGAAGCCCGTGGCCAAGCACCGTGATCTGTCGCTGGATTCTCACATGCTGGTTGTCGTGGGCGATCGCGTCTTCGGAATCTGGAGCCGACTCTTCTGCCTCAATCTGAAGTCGGGACTGAATGAAGTATGGGACAGTGACGATCGAGCATTCGGCAAGTACGTAGCAAGTGTGGCAAGCGACAATCGGGTATTGGCGATCACGCTGAAAGGGGAACTAATCCTGCTCGATCCGCAGGCCGCGAAGTTCGATCTGATTTCTCGACTCAAGGTCTTCCCGGATGAGGCGGGCTTGTACTCACACCCAGCATTTGTGGAAACTCGGATGTATGTGCGAGGCAGTTCGTCGCTAGTGTGCGGAGTTGAGGGTTGATCGTAGTCGAAGCGTGAGTGAGAGAGCGGCAACGCCTTCGCTCATGCTTCAGGCTTCTAACTCTCGGCTTACGGATAATCGCGATGCCGCGTGTTGCGGTGATGGTAGACAGTCGATTCGGCCGTGCCGTAGAACTGCCGGCAACTTCCGAAGACGAACTTCAACTCCGACCAGAAATTGCTGCAACCGACCGCTTTCGGACAGCCGTCGGGCGAACACTCGTGCCTGTCCCACTTGAGTTGATGTCGTACATAGGCGCCGTAGCTCTCTTGAGCAACGGGCTGATCGAGGTAGAGCATGCCGGGCACGGATGATGTTGCGGACGCCTGTGTTAGCTTGCAACCGGAACAACTCGAAGACGGCTTGGCCTCCCCATAAAGGGCGATCGGGAGAGGGCTCGAGGAGGATTTTCCTTCGTTCGCATCTGCCTTCACCTGGGCCAAGGAGGCCGAGGCGAGTAACAGAGACAATGCGAGAGCGATGAACGAGAAACGCGACATTACGGACCTCCATGTCCCAGGCAGCATCCGGGCGGCAGATGGTCATAGCATCGGCGGGAACGGGCACTGTTTGGTGCGTTTTCAGATGATTCGGCGTTGCCGATTGCCGCAATCGGACCTGTCGTGGCATGTGTAGCGGCTATGACGCGCCATGTGGAGATGCCCGACTGGAATGCATGTCTCAAACAACTCAATTCGCAGCATCGTCAGGCAGTTGAACATCGACACAGCCCGCATATCTGTTACATTCCGAACTTCATGCCCAAATCGCCTGGAATAACCAGCAAGTTGCTCTCGACTGCCCCAGCCGATCTTCGATAGCGTCACAAATAGCTACATTCTGTGGCCGCCTTGGAGCGGCAACTATGACTCGCAACTTGCGTCGGGAAGCACCTAGAGTTCGATTGTTCGCCGAGTCCCTCGAAAACAGAGAGGGCCCTAGTTCACTGACCGACCTACTGGCCCTGATCATCTCGTTTCCGGTCTGCGCTGACGTGCGGCCGGTGGATAATCCGGCCCCGGTCGCTCTGTTGGGTAGTCCATTCATCACCGACGCTGACGGCACAAGCGGAGTGTCCGGGTCGGCCACGGTGAGCGGCAATGCGATCGACGACAAGAGCCTGGCCGGTTGCCTGGTGACTATTCGCGGTGATGGCGTGAGTGAAACCGCCATCATTGATGCAAAGGGAACGTTTTCCATCACCTTCCAGCGACCGACGAATGCAGATTTCGTTGTGAAAGTGATCGTCGTCGATAATGATGGGAATGCGAGCGCACCTGTTATGGTACTCGTATCGGGAATTTAGCCTGCCGCCTTGCCCGCGGCGGAATCGCGTTTATTGATCGCTTTCAGGGCGTCGCGGTTAAGTTGATCGATGAATTGCATGCCGACCGATTTCGGGCACGCCGCTTCACCTTCGTATTGATTCGTGCAGTGTCCGAACCCTTCTTGATCGTGCTGAGCAACCATGGACAGCACTCGATCCCGACGGTCCGCCTGGCCCTGTCGCAGGCTGCTCAAGTGGGCCACCTTCGCGGAGAGGAAGTGCATGGCCGATGCATTTTTCCAGGCCGCTACGCAAGCACCGCAGCCGCTGCACGCGGTGGCAATCCATCGCCCCCTTTGATCGTGTCGTAGAAGAGACGCTTTAGGCTATCGCCATCATTCTGATAATTCTTGGCGGCATTGATGCCGCCTTGTGCCGCGATCGAGTGTGCTCGAGGAGGCGAATCCTGGTAGCAGAAGGCGTGGACGTTGTAGCCGAGTTCCGCAATTGTGGCGGCCGCAGCCGCTCCTGCCAGGCCGGTGCCGACGACGGACACCGAATACTTGCGCTTGTTCGCAGGGTTGACCAGTCTGGCGTCGAACCGGAACTTGGTCCATTTCTGGTCGAGTGGGCCGGTCGGCACTTTGGCATCGAGGGTCAACATGGATTCAGTCCTAGCGAACGAACCTATCGACCTCGGCGATATAACTTGACCACACGGCAACCACGATGGCGATGTTTCCTGCCACGATCACGAACGCGATCGCCTTGAATGCGAGGGATATGAAGGGCTGAATTCGTGGCGTGTTCAGGCCAAGCGTTTGAAACACACTACTGATTCCGTGCGAAAGATGCACGAGAAGGGCCAGTTGAGCCAGGATGTACAAGATCGCGATCGGCGGTTCCTTGGGCCCGGCCACGACCATTGAGTACACATCGTGGTGGTTGCTCGCATCGACCAGATTGAGGTAACTCGCATTTGCGATTGCACGAGTTGGCAGATCATGGGCTTTCGTGCTGTCAACCACGCCAAGGGTGTAATGAGCGAGATGAAACAACGCGAAGAGCAGAATCGTCAAACCGGTCCACGGCATGGTTCGAGATGCAACACTTGCCTGGATTGTCACGGGATGGCAGTATGGCACTGGTCGGGCCGCCAGCGATCTACGAGAGAGTGACAGTGCAAGGTACAGGTGCAGCGTAAAGATGGTTGGCAGCTCAGCGAGGGCGACCCACAATAATGGCCCGAGTTTCATGAGTAAGTGGGCATAGTTGTTGATAGCATCCTAGCCCGCGAACAGCTTGAGATTGCCGACGAGATGAACAGCCTCAAAGTCGGTGAGCATGGCCCCGGTTAGGGCCGTGGTGGCCTTCATTCCCACACTCGTGGAAAGAGAAGGCTTAAGCCAATCAAGGACGCCAGAGCGAGAAGAGACAGTGTTGGTGGAGTACTGACTCTTCGTTGGTGCGGAACTATATTTATGTCCGATGGTGCTTGGTTGGCTGCCACACTGCTATCCTGTCGTCGTTCGTCTGAAAACCAGCGAAAGTGTTTGCCCTTCTCCCCCCTCACGCGGTACGATCACTCTGGAGAGCGGAGCGGCGTGAGCCGCCCGATGTTGCTGTAAGAAGCAAACTTCGTTCATCATCGGGCGGCTCACGCCGCTCCGCTCGCCAACATACTAACCGCAATCGTCCTGGAGTGGACAACGTCATGATCCGCACGACTCTCATCGCGATTTTCTTCCTGCCGGCCATTGCTCTCGCTCAGGACTCACCCGCGAAGGATCGCAAGGAAGGGCGCTACGAATGGCGTTCCAAGCACGATCGCGATGGCATTGGCAAGTTCTACATGGGGCGAGAGATCGCTCACGTCATGGGACATTTAGCTTCAAGCTGGCTCGAACGTCCCGAACGCGAGGAGGAAGAGAATCCGAAGAAGACAATCGAATTGCTCAAGCTCAAGGAAGGGGAGGTCGTTGCGGACATCGGTGCTGGCAGCGGCTACTACACGTTCCGCATGGCCAAGCTTGTTGGGGCAAAAGGGAAAGTGGTTGCCGTCGATATTCAGAAAGAGATGCTCGACATCATTCGCGATCGCATGAAGAAGGAGAAGGTCGAGAACATCGAGCCACTTCTCGGTACGGAGGCCGACCCCAAGCTGAAGGACGGATCGGTCGATGTGATTCTTCTAGTCGATGTCTACCACGAGTTCGAGTACCCGCATGAGATGACCGAAAAAATGGTGAAGGCACTGAAGCCGGGTGGACGAATCGTGTTCGTCGAATTTCGTCTGGAAGATCCGAAAGTGCCGATCAAACTCGTTCACAAAATGACCGAGAAGCAAGTCGTCCGCGAGATGGCCGAGTTCAAGGCCCTGAAGCACACCAGCACGTCCGACAAACTTCCCTGGCAGCACGTGATTACGTTCACCAAAGAGGCGGTGAAGAAATAACTGCTACTCCATCTTCGGGTTCGGTGGGAATCCCTCGGCTCGTGCGATGCGTGCCCGAATAAACGAACGCACGCAGAGTACCAGAAACACGCAGCAAAGGACAATCATCATTAAGCCTGACACTGCCGATGCCTTGCTGAAATCCATCTTGCTTCGCATGAGTGGCATGAATCCACCTGCTGCCCCGATCAGGCCGAGAAGTGCGGCAACATGCATGACATGCTTGCGTGTGTGAGGAGCCAGGGCCACGATCACTCCGCACAAGAAGAGCAGGCCACCCAGCGCTGCCGGAATAAGTGCGGTTGGCGATGTGCCTTCCGGTCCAACTTCACCGAATTTTTCCGGTGCGTAATAGCCCACCAGCCCGAGCAGAACGAGTAAAGCACCAAAGAGCATCGAGAGATTCGGCATGAGTGTTCCTTGTGAGGGATGTAATGCTCATTCTAAGAGCCGACTCGCCGTATCGACAGTGTTCGACAGCGGCCAGAAGTAAGACATTTTCAGAGCCGCGACCGTAAGGGAGCAGGAAAGGAAACGGCCGACAGCAACTGGCCGCGCTCTTACGGTCGCGGCTCCGATGTCCCGACCTTGCGGCTAGCGATCAGCCGGAGGGGAGAGTAACGGCAAAATGTAGGCTCGCAGGTATGTCGATTGCAAAGGGCCGGCATGGCTACCGTCGTTGCCGGTCCATGCAACGTTTCGATTCCAGGGATGCTGTCGCAGCCGCATTGCTAGCTTGGAGTCGAGAGGTGAAGGGGGATCGAACCCGACGCGGCCGGCTGCTGCCACTCCGCGAAGCCCATCGGCCGTTCCTACGATGTCCGTGCCGGTCCCCAGGTACAAGCGATCGCGTTGGCTCGTGTATACATCTACTCCCTGCCGAGCCGAAGCCAATGTTGCCTTCAGGTCGTACTCCGACGAGACAGCAGGTGCCAGGAGGATCACGCGTTCCAGACTATTTGGATCCAGCCAACGTGTTGCTTCCAACGTCACATGCGTGCCAGCACTGTATCCCAGAAGATAGATCGAAGTGTTCGGATAATTTGCCCGATAGGTGATGATCTGCTCCGCGAGGAGTCGGCCTTGCTCTTGAGCGTGCTCGACGTCGGTCATATCTGTTACGGCGCGACCCGCACCATGAGTCCACTCGAAGGTTCGAACAGACAGCGGCACTCGGGATTTTTGGAGAGCCGTGACAAGTGCTCTGCTCGCCTCGGTGTTGCCGCCAGCACCATTGGTCACGAACACGATTCCGTGTGGTGGCACTGGCGGTTTGTACGAGGTCACACGCGAAGGCACACTCGCGCAGCCGCTCAGGAGACAAAGACTTGCTAATATCGCGGACGGGTAAGTCATCGGGGACCGAAAGTTTCCAGCAGCAATGCTTCGCGTACTCCTCGCAAGAGTAATCGTTAAGCTGCTCAGTTTCCTCAAAATCGAACAAAGACGACTTCGGGAAGCCTGCAAGTGCGCGGAAAAGCCGTCATAATCCTCAGAATCAGTCTCGCTTGATTCGGGTGAGCAGGCCAATCACGATGACCAGCATCACGGCCGACGCGACGTACGGCAGAACGTGGTGTGTCCCAGGAACGAAGAACAACGTGATTCCCACAATCGGCCCAAGAATGCGAGCCAAAGAGGAGAACGACTGGTTCACGCCGAGAACTTCCCCCTGACGATTCGGGTCACTCCGTTTGGAGATGAGTGCCTGGGAAGACGGTGTGAGAAATGCGAAGCCAGTCACCCCGAGAGCGAGCGAGATGAAGAATCCGATCGACCGCAGGGCTGACTCGTCACTCAAAGCGACTGCGGTTAGGCCTGCAAGTCCCAGAAACATGGAGCCCACGCCAAGTCGCATTAGCTTGATTTCGGGCAACTTCTTCAAGAGTTGACGACTGTAGCCCGCCGCTAGCAGGAACACAAAACCGACGTAGGTAAAGATCCAGAAGTTATCCTGGTCCGTGTAGCCATCCGGTCGGGAAGCAGACTTGATCTCTTTCGTAAGCAATGAGAGCGTCGATTCGAACTTTGCGAAACCAAAAGTCGCCAGGAAGAACGTCAGGACGAGGATGCCGACCGTGGGGGTTTGCAACGTTGAATACAGGCCTCGAACGTCGAGCCAACCGCGTGGGGGCAGTTCATTGTCCCGCTTCAGTGTTTCCGGCAGCTTGAACATTGCCAAAAGCCATGCAACCAACGACAAGCCGGCCGCAAAATAGCCGGCAAATTGAGGATGATCGGGGGCAAAGATCAAAGCCGCCCCACCAAGGAGTGGGCCGAACGTGAAGCCGCCTCCGAAGGCCATGCCGATCAACGCCATGCCGTGGGCACGCTTCTCCTTGGATGTGCTGTCCGCGATGACGGCCTGGGCTGTGGAAATCGTCGCCCCAGCGATTCCTGCTCCAATTCGAGCGATAAACATGAGCAGCAGTGCGAATCGTGCAACGTCGGGTGCCGTTCGGCCATCGGACAAGATGCTGGCAGAAGCGAAACCGAAGAGCGAATAGAACACAACCGAGCCTGCCAGGCCGAGCAAGAGGATCGGCCGACGGCCGATACGGTCGGAGACTCGCCCCCAGATCGGCGCGAAGACGAATTGCATCAGTGAAAAGACCGCGAACAACGCCCCGGTCGTCAGTCCGTGTAAGTGATCAGGAATCCCCGCAGGTGACAGCAAGTTGGCCGCGTAGCGGGGCAGCAGAGGAAGAACAATCCCGAATCCCAACAGGTCGATGAAGATCACAAAGAACACAGTGAACAACGCGGCCTTGTTGGATGGCGGGGACGGATTCGCGGGAGCTACAGTCATCGAGTGTCCTGTTGCGAGAAGATAGCTCACAAGGATACCGAGGCAGATTCGCCCGGCCAGTCGATTGCGTGAAGTGAAGTGTGCAAATCGAGATTACACGCCAGCAAGCCGTTCCAGGACGAACTGCGACCAGGTTTCGAATTCATCGCGGTTTCGCAGTAATTCACTCAAAGAAAGAAAGCCCGCCTCGTCGATTGCTGCTTCCCGTGGCCAAACTAACGGTTCTTGCAATTCCAGCAAATGCACGATTCCGAGATGCACTTCCCCCACGGCTGAGCGACCATCGTATATGAATCCCAAAGGTCGCTCTGTCCACGAGGCTTGGATTTCAACCTCCTCCGACAGTTCACGCAGCATCCCGGTCCGGTAAAGGTCAGCAGTGGTCGCACCATCCTCTTGGCTGATGTGTCCTCCTAGACCGATCGAGCGCAAGGCTCGCAAGCGAGATTCCGTGCCACTACTTCCGCGTGTGTAGTGGAACAGTTCCCCGTTGCAACGGAGCACTACGTAAGGAATCAGTTGCTTGAAGTTAGGATCTGTTTCTACCTCTCCCCGCGCACGAAAGCTCATCTGCCCCGACGTGAGAAGTCGTTCGCGATAGCCCTCATCAAAGCTTCGGAATCCGTGAAACTCCCCGGCCGCCTGAAATTGCGTCGCCGGAATACAGAGGACCTTCTCGGCCGCCTTATCGGCATCCATCGCAGTTACCTCGACATAACGATACGAAGCAGGATTGACAGAAACGCCATTCCAAACACAATCGCGAGCGCCAACTTGAGCGTCTCTGCGCTGGTTCGACGAGCGAAAATCCGATCGACGGTCCGCTGGTCGCCGGCCTCCACGGCGGACTGGAGTTCACGTTCGTAGCGGCTCTCGGGATAATCGCGTGTTTGGTCTTCGTTCAGATAGCCTATCGACAAGCCGCCTTCGGGAATGCTTGGAAGAACCAACAAGTTGAAATCGAGAGCAGTCGAGTAGCCGAACGTGGCAAACCAGAATTGTCGACGCGTGCTGTCGGGTAACAACATCCAAAGATCTTGGATGAGTTTCGCATCCGGTTGCTCGCGGACCAGCAGAATACGCCCGCTATCGACGAGAGTTTGGCAGGCCCCCAACAAAAAAGGCCCATCTCCGTTCTTGAATATTCCGTCGAGCAGTTGAACCGTGCGTTTCGGCAACGGCTCCTCCGGCCATTCGAGGGAGGGCAGAGGTCCCGTGAAATCCATATTCGCCGGAAACCGAGCGACTAGCGCAAAGGGATCGGGGATCGCGTTGTAAAGGACACTTGGAAGCACAAGAAAGCGGAAGCGTCGACCGAACAGCGAAACGACTGCAACCTGCCGACGGTTGAACGGCACCACGAACAGGCACATCGGGGCCGACATGCCTAGAGGAAGCCCAAAGGCTTCAAGGATTCGATCGACCTCGGAGCGCCAGGCTGGATCGAAATCATCGGAGGCGATGAATGTGCCATCCCCGATGATGGCTTGGGCAATGGTCCGCGGAATCATCTAGATGATCTACGGGAATCGGCTTCATTTTCTAACCGGCAGGATTTCGGCTTCGCCAACCCGCTTGTCCTCGCTGCCGACGTATGGCTCGACGCGAATGTCGTCGAAGAATGCGGTGCCAAATCCGGTCAGAGCCATCCGCACGCGAACCTCGCCGCTGGCCGGAACCTTGCGATACACGTGAAACTGCTTCCAGTCAGTCTTGTCGGAAAGACGAACTGCGTAGGCCTCGCCGGCTGTTGTATCGAAGAGCATTGCGCCATCGGCAGCGGCGCGAATCCCGGCCGGCAGTTTCATCCAGCCGCTGATGCGAACCCACGTGCCAGGCGTGAATTTAACGGGCGGACTGTTCACGGCCAGGAACACTCGTTCGAGAGCTTGTGGTTCAGGCGGTGCTTTCTCGTCTTTGTTCAGCACCACGGGCTTGGGTCTCACAGTGAGTTTGAGCACGCCACCACCGAGGACTGGTTTTGGTGGTCTGGGATCCTCGATCCGCTTCATCAGACTCGTGGGCTGGTATGGTTGCACTGGTCTATTCGCATCCTTGGTCGACTCGGTCTCCGTGGCCTCAGCGCTGCCCACGATCCGAGCACTCATCACGACATTGTCGAGTGCGACTTCTTGCAGCGTCCAGCCCGGCAAAGTTGTGACGGCAACCCCTCGCGTATCATCCGCCTTCAGGATGTTGAAGCTTCCGCCAGTAATCGCGTTCTCACCAAGCGAACATTCGCGGAGCAGCCGGGCTAGTTCCCAATGTCGCGGCAAGCTGTGAAAGCTGACTGAGTAAGGCGTCGCACACGGGTGATCCAGTGGCTTGACGGCCTTGTCCCAGTGTTTGCGCATCAGGATTCGAAGGGGCCGCATGGCACGCAGTGCGTCCATGTACGCGGCCTCATCGTTGTTCGCTGCTCGGGCACGCCTGGCATCGTGCAATTGCTTCTCTGCTTCGGAGAGCAGCGATTTGGCATCGTCGATCGGCGGGGCAACCAATTCCAAGTTCGCGTGGGTCTCGACGACCTTCTTGAACTGCAATTCCGCCAAGTCGCAGGCCCAGGATGCCGCATTGCGGCCTGCACGACGCGTATGCTTCTGCCACGCGGCCAGCAAGCCATCGTGGGCATGATCGCTCGTGAATACGACGGCCGCAGTCAGGTCGAATTCCGGGAGCGTGACTTGAACCCCCTCGGGAGTAATTTTGATTTGGTTCTGGAGCGATTGCACGCGAACCGGCGTGATCTCCCACGGTTCCGCGCCGTCGGGCACCAGTGGGATCTTGAACGTTAGACCTTGAACGGCCCCCTGGGGCGGGACATATTGCGCACCAGAGCCGAGCCAAATGGGGAGAGCCAAAAGTCCTTTGCCCGTGGTGCGGATGATCGCAACCTTCACTGAGGGGTGTGAGGAGTGGATCCAACGAATGTCACCTGTCGAGTTCAACAGCAACGGCTCGAGCATCTCGATTTCTTGATTGAGCAAAGCGAGTTGAAGAAGGCGGTCGCGTCCCTGATGGCTGTCGGCGAGAAAGCGGTCCGACCAGAAACCCAGCCCCTTGCAGCCGTTGGCAATCGCAAGATACGTGAGAAGTCGAATTTGCTCCGGTTGAGGGCCAACAGGTTCACGTAACACTTCCTTGGCGGGCTTGTCGTACATTAACTGCACTTGCCAATCGGGCGTGTGCGTCTGGATCCAGGTCCAGGTAAACTTCGAACCCGAGGCCAGAAGCTGTCGTTGTGCGAGCCATTGTCCGTAGCGATCGAGTTCCAGAGAAGTCATGATCGGATCGCGATGTGTGCCAACGAGTTGCAATGGGATGGCGAACCGGCCAAAGCCATCCCACACGTCGGCCCCGACGGGCCGTCGAGGGTCCGCGGAGCGAATCGCTTCAACGGTGCGAGATACTCGGCGGTAGTCCTCGGATCGAACGGGCCCCAGGTCCCAGAAGAGCACGCCATCACCCGACTGGAATTTGCGAATCGCAATAGCCAACGATTCCGCATCCCGTGCCGTTAGAGGATTCGCTGCTTTGTCCGGATTGCCTTCGAGCAGTGGCGGGATTTGCGGCACGATCCAGAACTGATAATTGTCGATTGCGTCTTCCAGGATTTCGGGAGAAATCTCTGGCCCCATCGAGAGAGCATTAAAGCCCGCCTCGCGGAGTGCCTGCATTGGCGTGCTGCTGTAACGAATAAATCGCGGGAACACCGGTTTGTCGCCGACTGTGATCTGGCCGCGATTGAATTCAACAGGCACGGCACCAGCGTTTTTTTTGGGGATGATGTCAGTCTTCTTCGGCCCAACGACCGGCGGTGCAGAGCCTGGTTTGATGGGACCGATCTCGAGATTATCGAGAAACACTTCGATCTCGCCAGGGCCGGTGTAGAGGTTCAGTACCAGCCGATCGATGTAGGCATCCGAAATGTCGGGGTCCCCTTTCATCTCCAGTCGTAGTGCCTGCTTTTGCTCTTTGATGATGTCGTCGGCTCGCTTCAGAATAAGCTTTTGCCAACCGCCTGCTGGTGCCTTATAGGTATCGAGTTCAACCAGCCGGGTGATCGGCTCGTCAATCTGTTTTGGATTGCGAATCCTCGGGTAAACAATTCGGGCAAGCAGCTTCACGCCGGCTCGGTTCGAGTGGACCCACAATTCGGCTGCCACATCTTCCGTGAGAGGCGCGGGCGGGGTAGGGTAGTAGTAGTAAGCGTGGTTTTTTTCGTTCTTGCCCGCGGCCATGCTTAGCCAGATGCGTTCAGAAGTCGGGAGCGAGCGCGAACGATCGGAAGAAAGCTCGTGGGCTTTCTCGTCGACTTTGACGTTGTCGTCCCCCTTCACGAAGTGCGTGGACTTGCCTGAAAACGAATTCTTGTGCAGTTCCTGGGCGCTAGCCACGGATGAAAAGGCGAGTAAGCAAAAGAGAACCGGCCCGAACTGGCAGGACCTTCGCATTCTGGAACTCCTGGCTGCCTTGTCACTCAGGTTGAAATGCTGAGCGACAAGACACGGCGCAATGGAACGTCGTTGGTCCATAACGTCGGAGAGCTGGGAATGGAAGGGCAATTGAGAAGAATAAACCGTTACCAGCCGATTTGCTTGAGCACGTCGCCGTCCTTGTCTACTCGCGGGAGGTTTGGCGGAAGTGCCTCGATGTACTTTTGAGCCGCACCGGTGTTAAACACGACGACTTGCTCGTTCTTGCCTACCCAACCTTCGAGAACGAGACGTTCCAACACATCGAAGCAAACAGCCGTTTCGGGGCAAATGCTGATTCCTTCCGCGCTGCCGGAGCGGATCATCCACGGGGCGATGGCGTCTTCTTTGCCCGCGACAGCCCGCCCGCCGCTTTCGCGAATGGCATCGAGCATCATGAAATCACCAACGGCCGCTGGAACGCGTAAGCCGCTGGCCACGGTTCGAGCGTTCGGGAACAACTCGGCAAATCGTTCGCCCTTGTCGAACGCCGCGACGATTGGGGCGCAACCCTCCGCCTGGCAGCTAACCAGCCGTGGCATCATGTCCGATTTCAGCCACCCGAGTTCCTTCAGCTCGGCGAAGGCCTTCCACATGCCGATGAGACCGGTGCCGCCCCCGGTGGGATAAAGGATCACGTCGGGCAATTTCCAGCCGAGTTGCTCGGCCAGTTCCAGGCCCATCGTCTTCTTTCCTTCGATACGATAGGGCTCCTTCAAGGTCGAGAGATCGAACCAGCCCGTTGTGTCCTTCAGGCTGCCGACGATCTTGCCGCAATCGTTGATTAGGCCGTTTACTCGATAGGCTTTCGCACCGAACTGCATGACTTCCATTTGGTTCACGCTGGGAGTATCCTCCGGCATGAAGACGAAGACCTCCATTCCGGCGCGAGCCCCGTATGCGGCCGCCGCACCACCGGCATTGCCCGCTGTCGGCAGAGCCAGACGCTTCACGCCCAGCCACTTGGCCATGCTGACAGCCATTGTCATGCCGCGGGACTTGAAGCTGCCAGTGGGCAACTGAGACTCGTCCTTGACGAGCAGATTTCTCAATCCCAGCGACGCGCCCAGCCGAGGACAGGGTAGCAGGGGAGACATGCCTTCCCCGAAAGTGACGGGCTCAACATCAAACGGAAGCGGCAACAGTTCGCGATAACGCCACAGGCTGGGTGGTCGAGTGGCGATCTCCGCCGGAGTAACAGCCTTCTGGATGGCCGGGAGGTTGTACCGCACCCAGATCGGCCGGCTATTGTGGAGACCGTGCAGTTGTCCAAACGGAAGGGGCGTTCCGTCGATCGCCGCTTCGAGGTGAGTGACATAATGCTTCATGACGGGATGATAGGAACTCGTGTAGGTTGAGCGTTAAGAAAGGACTCATGGGGCGAATGAGAGCAATAGTACTCCCAGTAGCCCCATGAGTCCTATGTCCTATGTCATCTCGCAAAGCAATTTTCCGCAAGCTACTCAATTGCTGGCAAAAACCCACGGCGTAGCTGGCCATCGCGGATCAAGAAGTAGCGCACCGGCGAAAAGCTGGCTAGGTCGGGATGGTTCAGAACATACGAAATGTTGTCAGAGGTAATCGTCTCCCACTGATGCAGGCCAATCAGCAGGTCGCCGCGAACGAAGCCGGCACGAGCGGCCGCGCTGTCGGGATTCACTTCCGTGATTAGCAATCCGCCCCGCAGGTCCTTGTTGACCTTGGAAACGGCTTCCGCTGTTACGGTATCGACTTTGATGCCCAGTCGTTTCCACGCTGGGTCACCGGCTCCAGCAGCCACGGGAATCGCGGGCACAGGCCGTCCACCAATCGCTTTCAGTGCGACCGCCCCTTTGACCTCATTATTGGTGCGTCGGGCGACGAGTTCCATCTTCGTGCCGACGGGTTGTTCCAAGAAAGCGCGTTCCACATCGAGAGCACATTTCACCGAAACGTCGCCGAGCCGCTCGATCACATCGCCCGCCTGAAACCCGCCGATTTCTGCGCTGCTTCCAACCTCGACGCGATCGACGACTGCCCAACGTTTGATCGGATTTTCCGACGCATCGACCATGTCGCGAACGACCATGCCGTGCGTCAAACCAGTCTTCTTGCGGCTACTCAGCATCTCGGAGGTCGTCCTCAGGACATCGTCGATCGGCAAGGCGAATGCAATGTTTTGGGCCCCGGCCCTAATCGCGACGTTCACGCCAACGAGTTCGCCATGAATGTTCAGCAACGGCCCGCCCGAATTACCGGGGTTGATACCAGCACTCGTCTGAATCAACGACTTGTACGAGACTTCCTTGTTGAGCGTTACGTCCCTCTTGATCGCGCTGACAATTCCTGTGGTGACGGTGTGTTCGTAGCCGAATGCATTGCCAATTGCGATGACCGGTTCGCCCAGCATGAGATCGGAGGATGTGCCCAGTGGAATCACGGGCAGCGGCTTAAGTGGATCGATTTTGATGACCGCCAAGTCCTGCTCCGGATCCCGGGCAATCACGCGGGCCGGCAAAGTAGTACCATCGTGTAGGCGAACGCGGAGCAGTTGCACATCGTCGATGACGTGATGGTTTGTAATCACGTAGCCGCGCGGATCGATTATGACTCCCGTACCCATCCCATTGACGCGGTGCTGCGTAAGAGAAACGTCCGGTTTCCTCTCGATGCCGCGGATGTCGGTCACGGTGCGTTCGCTGTGAATATTCACCACGCATGCTTTAACTCGATCGACCACTTCCACCGTTTGCGTGCGACGGGGGTTTGTTCCGGCACGTTTTGGCTCTTCGCCCCGCGATGCAGGATTAAGAAGCGACAGCGAGATGAGGAGTAAGGCGGCAGGATGAGAGAAAGCGCGCATGATGACCCCGAGGCCGTTGAGCGTGACACCACTGGCTTTCAATTCGCCAGCTTACCGATGTTCCGCAGGCTCATAATTCGGCCCGGCTCCCTAGACGCCTCCATCTCGCCTGAAGTGCCTGCATGCACAAATCGTATTTGTGAGCCTATCACGCGGATCACGCCTCTGGCACGAATGATTCGGTACGATGCGAATGGGTCAATCCGTCCGAATGTGCCGGTATTTCGCCCTGGCGTGGTGAAACGACCAGCATAAAAACAGAGAAACCAAAGAAAGCGGCGTTACATTGCCGCACTCCAAATCGATTCTCGTAAGATTTCCAGACTTCCAATCCTAACTGTGACCAGATTTGACCCATGAAAGCACGCCAGGCCCTTATCGTTGAACCCTTCAAGGTCGAGATTCGCGACGCCAACCTTCCAGATCCGGCTGCGAATCAGATTCTCGTCGCTTGCGACGCGAGTACCATCAGCGCCGGCACCGAGTTGGCCGTTTACACCGGTTCCCATCAGTGGTTGAAAGATCCCAAGATGCCGGACTGGAAGTTCCCGTTTCGACCTGGGTACAGCGCGGCCGGTCGAGTCGTGGCCGTCGGGGCGGACATCCAAGGTTGGAAACCAGGCGACCGGGTTAGCTACCCGGGGAATCACGCCTCGCACGAATTATTGACCATTGGCCACGAACGTGGCCGGTTGTGGAAAATGCCGGCGAACTTGGCACCTGAGAAGGCCGCGCTCGCTTGCATTTCGCGTTATGGGCTCGGCGGCGTACTTCGAGTCGGGCTCACACTGGGTCGATCGGTTGCCGTACTTGGGCAGGGTATCATCGGGCAGTTTGCCCTGCGTTGTGCCCTCGCGGCGGGCTGCAATCCCGTGGTAGGTATCGATTCGGTGGCGATGCGACGACTGGCAGCAACGGCAGCAGGGGCAGATCATGTGATCGATCCCTCGTCCGGCAATGCCAAGGAACAGCTACAAGCGTTCTTGTCGGCACGTGGGGCGGAAATCGTCATCGACGCAACCGGCGTTCCAGATGCCGTGCCCGTGGCCATGTCTCTGGCTTGTGACGCGGGCCAGGTTGTGGTGGTTGGCAGCCCGCGTGGGATTGCCAAGGATGTGAACTTCTACGACGATCTTCATCGGCGGTACATCGAGGTTCTCGGGGCCCACGGCAACATGCTGTTCGAGCCATCGCACATTCGTTTGGCCGGTGCGTGGGACATCAACAAAGCCCAGAAGTGGCTGCTCGCAGCGCTCGCCTCGGGCCGGTTGAGCACGGAGAAACTCGTCACGCACAACATTAAGCCGGAAGGCATCGGCCAGGCCTACGAGGGGCTGATGAAAGAGAAGGATCGCTACCTTGGCGTGGTGGTGAACTGGACGTGATCCTGGGACAACTCACTTTGGACGAACCGATCGTGCTCGTCCTGTTGCTGTGCCTGGCCGCCCTCATCGCGGGTGCAATCAACTCCGTTGCCGGCGGAGGAACCTTGCTCACGTTTCCGGCACTCCTGAGTGCGTTCAAGCACGCCGGAGACAGTGCGGGCGTTCTTGCCAATGGGACCAGCACGTTCGCTCTCATGCCCGGCTCGCTTGCCGGGTCATTCGCCTATCGCAAGGAAGTCTATGCCTGTCGTAAACTCATCCTGCGTCTGATTGCTCCCAGTATTCTTGGGGGAACGCTGGGGTCGCTGCTGGTGACACGATTTCCACCCGGTGTCTTCAAAGCGGTCGTTCCCTGGCTCATTCTGCTGGCTGCGTTTCTGTTTCTCATTCAGGGCCCGATCAAACGTTGGACTGGGTCGGGAGCACACGGCCCACCGGGGCCGGGTGCAGTGATCGGAGTCATTGTCGGCCAATTCTTCATCGCGGTCTACGGCGGATACTTTGGTGCCGGCATCGGCATTCTGATGCTGAGTGTCCTCCCCTTCATGGGCACCAAGAGTATCCACGAAACGAACGCGGCGAAGACGATTCTGGCAGCATTTATCAATGCGGTCACCGTTGTGGTCTTCATCATCGAAGGAAAAGTCGTCTGGAAGTATGCTCTGACGATGGCGGTAGCTGCGACCGTGGGTGGGTATCTCGGGGCTCATTTTGCTCGCCGCTTGCCCGCGTCTTACGTTCGGCTTCTGGTCATCGCGATTGGCTTCGGACTCAGTGCGTATTACCTGTGGAAGGAATTTGGCAATCCTTTGTAGAGCAAGGGACTCGCCTGTTGGAACCCAGCACGCGACCTGTGTGCTCTAAATTTGCTCAAGCCGCAAGCTCTGCCCAGCCGATATATCCGCTACGACCGTCGCTCCCGGTGCGCTCTGATTCAAGAGTAAGGCACTCCGTTCCATGCTCGTCGATGACCGCTGCTGGCTGTTTGTCATCGCCGTTGCCTGCGGGCTATCGGTTGGCTGTGTGGGGATCTCGGTAGAAGTCGAACACAAAAAACATGCGTCGACGAACAGTTCTGACTCTCCCCTTCCGATCATCCCGGGTTCGGAGGGGGGCTTCGCTTCCAGTCAGGCTGCAATCATTGGCCCTGCCGCAAATATTGGTCCGCGATCTACCGAGCCCGCCAGCACCTTGGGCGGACTGCTGCGAACAGCGAACGAGTACAACCCGCGCATCAAGCAAGCAAACGCGGAAGTTGCGGCCGCTCGCGGCGCAGCCCTGCAAGCAGGACTGCACCCGAACCCGGTTCTCGGCTACCAGGGGGATCAGATTCTGTCCGGCTGGACCGCCGGGCAACAAGGTGCATTTTTGGCACAGAAGATCGTGACCAAAGGGAAGCTGGCACTTGCACAGGCGGCGGCTTTTGCTGAAGTTACGCGGACGGAAGCCGCCTTCCTAGAAGCACAAGCCGATCTCGCTGCCACCGTTCGCGGTCGCTATTTTCTGCTCGTGAACGTGAAGGAGTCGGTCCGGATCGCAGAGCAGATGGCGGCCACGGCAGAGAGACTGGCTGACCGGCAGAAAAAACTTCTCGATAGCGGACAGCCTGTAGCACCCCACGAAGTTTCGCAAGCAAAGGCGCTAGCTGGGACCGCACGCAGCGAAGTGAATCAGGCAAAAAATCGAGTCATCGCGGCCGAAAAGCAACTTGCTGCTGCATTGGGAATCCCTGGACTTCTAGAGTCGGAAACGGTCGCCGCTGACCGCCCGCTTCCTGAATATGGATTCGATGAAGTGAAGAGCCGGGTGCTCGAACACCATTCGGAACTACAAATTGCTGCAGCGCAAGTGGAGCGAGCCCGATTCGAGTTGGAACTCGCACGCGTGACTCCGTACCCGAACATCGAAACCAGCACGTACGTCCAGCAGGATTTTCAGGCGAGAACACCACAGTTCGGCGTGCAGATCGGCATCGCGATTCCGGTGTTTGACCGCAACCAAGGGCACATCGCTCAGGCCGAGGCCCGGCTGATAAAGGCATCGATTGAAACTGAACGCGTCCGGCTAGATCTGACGAGCAGACTGACAGAAGCTTACGAACGCTATACGTCCAATCGCGGACTTCTGAGGCAATATCGCATGACGATTCTTCCCGAGCAGTCGAAGGCGCTCGAGGGCGTTAGCAAGCTATTCGAGCAACAAGAGGCGGGTAAAGTATCATTCGCGGAGGTCGTGTTGACCCAGCAAACGCTGTCCAACACGAACACAGCTTATCTCAATGTGCTCGCGGCTGCCTGGCAAGCTGTCGCGGAAATCACCCGACTCACGCAGAACGACGAATCTTACCCAGAAAGGAAGAACGGGCCGAAAGCCGGTGAGAATTCTTGGCCCGATCAGAAATAGCATTACATGCTTGCCAGCATCTTCTTGAGTGTCGCCAGATGCTTCGGCACGGCGATCTTCGCATCTTCCTTCGCTTCATATTCCAGTGCCACATAGCCACGGTAGTTTGCCTTGCGCAGAATCTCGACAAGGCGGGCCAGGTCCGCATCCTCGGTTTTCTTGCCTTTGGGTGAAATCTCCGTCTTCACTTGAGCATTGACCGCGTATGGTGCCGCCTTTTCTAAATCCGCATAGGGATCGTCCGTGTGAAAATTACCCGTGTCAAGGTTCACGCCGAAGTAATCGTGCTTCACGGCCTTCACGATTGCCAGTAGTTGTTCCGCGGTTCCCGTGATGCCGCCGTGATTCTCTAGGGCCAGGAATATCCCGTACTTCGCCGCATGATCGCAGGCTTCCTGAATCGCGGCCACGCAACGCTCGCGGGATTTTTCTTCGCTATCTCCCTTGGGAATGTTGCCGGCGAATATACGGATTGCCTTGCCACCAAGTCGCGAAGTGTGTTCGACCCAGGCTTTCACGTTCTCTAGTTCCTTTTGCACGGTGGCCGGATTGCAAAAGTTGTTTCCGACGGCTGTTCCACTTACGTCGAGCCCAAGCCGGGTGCAGCGAGATTTCAGTCCAGCGAGATACTTGGGGGTTGTTTCCGCAAAGTAGTAGGCGGTCAGTTCGACAGCATCAATGTCCTGGGCGGCGGCATAATCGATGAAGTCGGCCAAGGTCATCTCGGGCCTCGGCTGCTTTTTCAGATCGAGCCATTGCCGAAAGCTATACGCGGCCAGGCTGAGCTTCATGCGCGATTTACCGGCGCGAACGATCGGTTCGATGGCAAGACCGCCAGTTGCGAGTACGGTTCCGCCGGCACACGCGGCCAGCCAGTCACGTCGAGAGAGTGCGGACACAGTTCGCTCCTTGGATTGAGGGTGCTCTGGACAGGATAACCAGTCCGAGCCGGAACGACAGCAAGAATCGGCGTTTTTGCACGTTCTTCCCCGATCGCTGTCACACGGCTCGATATCGGCAATGGCGATCAAGAAAGTCCAGGGCCGGGGAATGTTCCCCGCTTCCTGCGTCGATGTTGAAGATAAGGTTGAGTAGGCTCTTCGCACCGAGGAGGCGGACTCGTGCAACATGAACTGAGCGTTCTCGCGCTGATCCGCGGCAAGGAACGGTTCGTTTTCGTCTACGATGACGAGAGCCTGCACGAGCTCATTGATGCATTTCGGGTGCAGGCTGCCGACCCGAATGTGAACCTGTCCTGGTACGATGCCGCCGTGCTGGCGGAACGTGCCCGGCAGCAAGCTGGGGATGCAAGGACGCAGACGAATTATCCGTCGAAGCGTTAAAGAGCCGATTTCCTTGCACCCGAGTCGCAGTCAATGGATCAAGCCCTGGCCGATTTTCTCCGGCACCTGGGCCTCGAGAGAAATTCTTCCGCCTACACGGTCAAGTCCTATCGCGAGGACCTAACGCAGGCGGTTGGCTTCTTTCGAGAGCGTGGTGGCCCATCGCTCCGCCCCGATCAGATCAATATGCGGATGCTGCGCGCATTCCTGGCCTGGCTGCACGAGCAAGGCTACGCCCGCACAACAATCTCCAGGCGTGTGGCGGCCGTGCGTTCCTGGTGCCGGTTCCTGTGCCGGCAAGGCATGTTGAAAAAAAACCCTGCTGACGGACTGCGTGGCCCGAAACTTGACCGCAAGTTGCCGCACTTCCTGGACCGGGCGGATGTGAATCGATTGCTGGCATCCCCTTCCACGGAAGGTGCGTTGGGATTACGCGACCGGGCGATGCTGGAAACGTTGTATTCCGCCGGCCTGCGCGTGAGTGAATTGGTGGGCCTGGAACTTGGCGATCTCGACCTGAGCGATGGTGTAGCCACCGTCCGTGGAAAAGGGCGACGCGAACGATTGGCCCTGATTGGCGAGGCTGCCAGGGACGCGATTGCCGCCTGGCTGAAAGTTCGGACTACCTTGCTCGAAGCCATCGGCAAACACTCGGAGGCCGTGTTCCTCAATCGCAGCGGAACGCGGCTATCAACACGAAGCGTGGGAAGATTATTGGTGAAATATTTGCAGCGATCCGGATTGGATCCGCGAACGACGCCGCACACGTTACGGCATACGTTCGCCACGCATCTCCTGGATGCGGGTGCGGATATTCGCGGGGTCCAGGAATTGCTCGGACACAAGAACTTGACAACGACGCAGATTTACACCCATGTTTCGACGCAGAGATTGCAGGAGAGTTATCGCAAGTCTCATCCCCGTGCCTGATCCGAGTACGATTCGAGGTTACGTTTATGTATCGATGGAACACTTTGGCCGCGTTGCTCTTCGTTGCCGGTTCGCACGCAATTGCGGACGAGAAGCCGCTGGCCTGGCGCACGGACTACGACTCTGCCCGCAAGGAAGCGACCGAGAAGGGCCTGCCGCTCTTTGTGAAAGTGTCCTCGGAATCGTGCGTTCATTGCCAACGGCTCGATGCCGGCCCTCTACGTGATCCAGCCATCATCGAACTGTTGAAGCAACGATTCGTGCCGCTGCTGGTCGATGGCACGAAGTCGCCGAAGCTGGTGGAAGCCTTGAGCATTCAGGCCTATCCGACAATGATCATCGCCACCACTGATGGAAAAATCTTCGCATTCCTCGAAGGCTATCGTGAAGCACCCGCCCTCACCGATCAGTTGCAACGGGCCCTCGCGATTGAAACCCCCGACTGGATGGCCCGCGATTTTCAGGAATCCACCAAGGCGATCGGCAACTGCGATTACGCCAAGGCGATTCCTCTTTTGAAGGCGATTCTCGAAGACAGGAAGGATCGTCCCGTGCAGACGAAGGCGAAGTTTGTCCTCGATGAAATCGAGCAACAGGCCGCTGGACGACTGGTTCGCGTAACAAAGCTGCAGGACCAAGGGCAATATGCCGAGGCGATCGATCTGGTGACGGAGTTATTGAGCCGATACCCCGGCACGAAGGCCGCTACTGGGGGAGCCACAGAACTCACGTCGCTCGCAGCGCGCCCGGAAATTAAGGCGAACGTCCGCTCGCGTCGTGCCGCTGATTTGCTGGCTCAGGCCAGGGAAGCCTTCAAGGGCGAGAAATATGGTGCGTCGTTGGAACTGTGTGAAATTCTCGAATCGACCTACAAGGACCTGAGCGAGGGCAAGCAAGGAACTGAACTTGCAAAGGACATCCGTTCGAGCCCGGAAAAACTGGCTCAAGCCTGCGAGGTCCTGAACGAGCGTCTGGCAACGATGTATGCCACGCTCGGCGACACGTTGCTGAAGAAGGGCCAAAAGGAACTTGCCGCCGCGAACTTCGAGAAAGCCGTCCGTGCTGCCCCTGCAAGCCTGGTGGCCCGTGAGGCGCAGATCAAACTCACAGGACTATCGAACAAGCCACAGGCGCTGACCACCGAGTTTCAGAAGCCGGAGAAGTAGGAAAAGCCGTAGCTGCTCGGTCGGGGGAGCAGAACACCGCTTCTGTACCTCATCACTTCTCCCAAATCTGAGCAGCCGCTGCCAACTCGGGCAGCGGTGCTCCGGTGCGAACTCGTCCGCCCGATGAACAGCGTTGAATCGCGGCACTTGCCGCAATTTGCAGGATCTCGGAAACCCTCTGCGGGCAATCCTTCGTCAATCGCGAATGTCGATCGAGTTCACAGATCGTCATTGAGGTGGAGGGAGCACCGAGCTTTTCGGCTTCTTCCACGAGGGCAAGCAGGGCTCGCCGTGCGGACTTCTCCACAGCCTCGCGATCCTTCCCGGCCGGAAGCGTCTCAAGCAGATCGTGCATGCTCCGAAGCAAGAGCACATGGTAAACGGTTCGAGAATTGTGAGTATCGATCCAACGGCCATTGCTGACCTGACCGGGGGCGACGCCGAACTGATATTTTTTCCAGGCCGCGTCGAGGTATTTCTTCTCTCCCGAAACACGATGGGCCTCGCACAAGAGACTCACGGAGAATGCATTGTAATTGAAGTTCGAGACTAGCGGGGCACTCTTCGCCCAGTCAGCGGCCTTCAGGCCTGAACGCTTCCAGTCATCGTTCTTGAGGATCGTCCCGGCTCGCAGGAGAGCCGTCGCGCACTCGCTGGCGTCGATTTGACTGCCACCTTCGGGATCGGGTACGATCAGCCAGCCGTCTTCGATCGCGTCTGGATCATTTGCAACGATCTTTTCGATCATCTCCCCGAAGCGGATGTGCTTGCCTCGCATGTCGGGAAACTTGAAATGTCCTTTCTGCACTTGCAAGGCAATCATGGTGGCACAGCACCCCTTGATGAGCCCGTCTATGATTTCAAGTTTGTCGCGAAAGTGCTTTTCGACCAGTGGCCGAATCGTCAGGCAGCCGTGAACGACAGAGGCGTACCCTCGTGGAAGCGTATCGCCGACCGGTTTTCCTGATGAGAGGGCCTTGAGGGATCGCGGATCGACCTGGATGACTTTTAGAAACAACTCCGCCACACCCGCAGGTTTCACGGGCAAGGCCTTTGCTTGATCACCTTTTCGTCGGACATCCGGCAGGCCTGCGTTGTCACCGAGAATTTTTTCGCTCTCCGAAATCACGGCCCCAAGTACGTCAATGTCGTTTGCATTCATGGCCTTTTCGAGGCGTTCTCGCAGGGAGTCGAGCTTCTTCTGGGTTTCCGCGTCGATGCGTGCAATGCGAAGTCCCAGCATGGTTTCGCCGCCGGCATCGAGCCCAACACTTTCTTCCGCATCGCGCACCAACCTCTCTGCGGCTACGAGATCTTTGCGTCCGAACGATCGCTTGACGCCGTCACGGTACTCGAGGACCTTTTCGATAATTGCATCGTCGTTCGATTCGCGTGCTAGTGCGAAGGCCCGTTTCAAGCGAGCGTCGGCCAAATCGAGAGTAATCTCCTTGGGTTCGGCCGCGAGAGCCTGAAACGCGACCAAGAGAATTGCAAAGTGTTTGAACATGGTGCTAAGTTCTCGGATTATTCAGTGCCTCGACAGCCAAAGCGTGCAGGCGACCATTCGTGGCGAGTAGTCCATCGCGTTGAGAGTTTCCTGGTGTGCCATAACGGAGTGGATTCCCGGAAATTCCCGTGGCCTGCCCACCCGCCTCGGTCACCAGAATATCTCCTGCGCAAATGTCCCAGTCGCTGAAGTTCGCATAGGTGTTGACGTACGCATCCACATCGCCCCTAGCAACCATCGCGAGCTTGACACCGGCCGAATAGGTCTCGACGATGCGTTTCGGCTTCATGGCGACCACGGGCCAAGGAGTGTCCCCCTTCTTCGCGTGGCTTTGAACGAGTACCGATTCCATCAACGAAGTTGTCTCAGTCACCTGGCAGCGTTGCCGTTCCTCGTTGCCAACCTGCACCCAACAGCCGCCTCCGAGCTTCGCGAAGGTCGTGCGTGAGAATGCCGGCTCCAGAACCACGCCGACGACGACTTTACCAGCCACAACCAGGCCGATCATCACGGAGAACTCACCGTTCTTCATCACGAAGCCGCGTGTACCGTCGATGGGATCGACAACCCAAATACGTTCGCCACTGTGTTTTGCGGCCTGGAGAGTCGGAGTGCCTTCCTCGCCACACAACGCGTCATCGGGAAATGCCGACGCGATTGCAGTCAGGATCAGTTCCTGCGAGTTGCGGTCTGCTTCAGTGCTAATGCTCGCCGGGGCGTTCGGGATTGCTTTGAAGTCGCTGTATGCGGATTGCAGGTAGTCTCCCGCACGAGCGGCGGCGGCGAGTGCGACTTCGAGTTCTCGGGCAAAATTCATTGCTACTCCGCAATATCCGCTAGGTAGGTGACGCTCGGCTCAAGCCGTCGCTTCCGCGAAGGGATTGAACTCCAGATAATATAGATGCCGGTACAGTTCGTTATCCACCATCAGCTCGCGGTGTTCGCCGGCGCCAACGACCCGGCCTTCGTGGAGCAGAACGATTTTGTCGCACTCTCGCAGCGTGGACATGCGGTGGGGGAGATAGATCACGGTCTTGCCAGGCAAAACTCGATTGAGCGTGTCATCGAGCAAATCCTTCGTGTCTTCGTCCAGATGATCGGCCGGCTCTTCAAGGATGAATATTGCAGGATCCCGCAGGATCGCCCGGGCCAGTGCGATCCGAAACTGCTCGCCGGAACTGAGCGAATGTGCGAGTTCGCCGATGCTCGTCTCATACCCGTAAGGCAATCGAAGTATGAACTGATGGGCATGGGCCAGCTTGGCGGCCTCGATGATTTGCGGCAGAGTAAAGCTTGGATCGCCGCAGCCAATGTTGTTTGAGACTGTGTCGTTAAAGATCAGGCTGCCTTGAAGCACGAGACCAATTTGCGTCCGAAGCGAATCCTGGGTGACCCATTTCAGATTGCGCCCATCGATCTTGATTTCCCCTTCAGTGGGATCGAGGAATCGTGGAATCAGCGAGACCAGTATGTGCTGCTCATCGGGATCGGACGCCACGATGCCGAGCCTTTGTCCCGCCTTCACCTTGAGATTGATCTTGTCGAGCAGCAGTCGGCCCGTCTCCGGCTCACGAACGGTAACGTCGGCGAATTCCAGCCCGCGTGATACGCCAGGCAGAAAGTCCGCGTCTGGATAAGTAATCAGATCGCCACGACGATCGAGATAGTCGAAGATTGCCGCCGCAGACTCGCGACCATGCCTTAACACACGATGTCCGCTCAAGCGGGATCGCACCGGGAAATAGAGGCTCAAGAACGATACTGTGAGCACGGCAAACCCCGCCAGACTCGACCCATCGTTCAGGATCACTCGACCGGCCAGGTAGAAGAGGGTCAGGCCGGCCAGGACGGCGAGAGTCGTCCGTAATGGTTTCACGAATGCGTCGCCGCGAATGCGTCGCAGATGAGCGTTCGAATAATCGGCCAACTGACGCTCGACGCGGGACTGGTTGAACAATTCCATCCGGTACGATTTGACCAGTCTCATCTGTCGAAGACTTTCCAACAGCAGTTCGAGCCGATTTGTAGCCAACCGTGTGGCAACTCGACCCTGACGTTTGAATGAGGTCGTCATCTGCCCAACCAGAGCCCAAACGATAATTGCGAGCAGCACAAACGCGATTGACAGCCAAAAATGAGCGATGAGGGCGATCAGAAGCATTAGAGGAAAAAAGACCGCATAGCGGTAAGAATAGCTCAGCGAAAAGAGGATGGCCTCGTGAACGCGTTCGACCTCCCGGGTAAACAAAACACCTGCCTCATCGAGGGAACCGGTCTTGGCCGTCAGGGCACCCTGGCGAGCTGTGTGATGATAGATGGACCGCCTCAGCCGTGTAACGACCTCAAGGCTGGCCCGGGCTGCTGCCTCGTTCATCACGATCAGGCACAAACCACGAAGCAGCACGAGCCCGATTCCCAGAATGAACAGCCCCGTTAGGTACGTTCGATTCGGCTCTTCGCCTTCCCACGTCCAGCCTGTCCCGGACGCAGAGGACGCGGCCACTCGTCCCCATACCGTGTTGCGTTGTCGAACGACCATGCCAAGAATCCCGTAGGACTTTCGATTGTCCTCGCCGATGCCAGGAAGGGCAAATGGGGCTTTGGGATCGAGAGTTGGCTGAAATCGATCGGCTGCCGCTTCGTCGACACGGCTATTCAAAATGTGCCAGACGTACGCCTTCCATCGCCATTCGTGTTCCAGAACAGCCTGAAAATATGGGTCGCCTGGGACCTGGTGTTTGGTGGCCCACTCAAGTAATTCTTTCGGCCCCGACTTCGCTGGCAGCGGTGGATACTCGGTTCCATTTCCCCCTTGGAGCGCCTGGAACAACTTCCAACGAGCTTGCGATTCTGCAGGCAAAGGGTCTGTCTTTGAGGGAGGATTCTGCAGATCGGCAAAGCCGACATGCTGCAATGCCGCGACCCGTTCCGCTTCGGGCAGGCTGGACCATTCCTGAAGGGTCGACTCTTGCTCGTGTGTCGAGAGTTGTGCGAAGTGCGGTATGCGACCGCGAGTGGTCAAAAGGTCGATAAACAACGCGAGCAGTAATACCAGAAAGGCGTAGAGGAAAGCAGTCGCCATTCCAGTGAGGATGGCAGTCCAGCAACTGGGCCGAGCGTAACGAAGAAGTGAACGGGCACGGGAGAACGCCGTGGTATCCATAACCGCCCCGAATTGATGGCGAAGAACTGGGACCGACCTCTAGCTATTTTAGCTGAAGTAACGGGGGTACTGGCAAGGTGAGTTGCTGGGTTGCGCCCCACGGTTCAATCGATTTCCGTGGTGCAACCCGAACGAAAGCCCATTTCAAGTGTTTTGCTCGCAGTTCCCTTGCCCTCGTCAAACGGCGTACTGGCACCGTCTGAATTATGCCAAGTCGCGGTCCTCAAACAGAAGCAGCCCGGCGAGAATCGAAATGGCAGTGTAAATCAAGGCGTAAAGCAGGACGGTGGCAACGAACCCGAAGAAACTGATCGTGGAGAGCGGCGTGTCCCGAATGATCGCCGGTCCCATGTCGAACGCATCGAGCGATGGAAAAATCGCGTTGAACAACTGCGCGATGAAGCGAACGAGTTGAAGCGCAGGATTTCCCTCGTTCTCCGGTTTGTCCGTGACGTGAACCATGATGGGCGACAAGTTGCCGATTAGGAAGACTCCCAGGCAGAGCACCAGGTTGACCACGAATTGCAATCGCGTTGCTAACGCTGTGCAAATCGCAAGCATGATCATGACCTGTCCGAAGATGCGGAACAGGCCGAGATGATGAGCAGTCGTTTCGCCCAGCCACATTCCCATGCCTCTGGCCCATGCAGAGCCTTCGACGGTCGGCACCACGGAATCGACCTTGGGTGAAAGCCAGCGGGCCACTTCAAACGGCATCGGATCAAACACGTCGTCCAGTGGATCGAACCGTGGCTTGATGTGAAGTGCCCAGGTCAGCATCCAGCCGAGCAAGAGAGTCATCGTGAAACAGGCCAACAGGATGCCTAGATACTTTCCGATAAAAAATTGCCGCCGACTCACGGGCTTGCTAATGACCGTAATGGCCGTGCGGCCTTCGATCTCGTCGTTCACCGAGATGCTTGCCGTCATTAAACCGAACAGGCCTGAGAACAACATCACCACGTCGAACCCGACCTGTTTCATCAGTTTGTAGTCGTCCCCGAGGGTGAAGTAGGGGACGACCATCGATGCAAAGATCAGGACCGAAGCCAGGCCGACGATCAGCCAAAACATCGGTTGCCGCAACGCTTCCCGATAGGCGGCGATCGCAACCGCTCCCCCCTTGGGCCAAACGAGGAGTAGGCACCGCGGGGCGAGTACTATGAAATTAAAGACCAGCTGCAAATGAAAGATTGCCCCATAGTAGCGGCCAAATCGCTCCAATTCGGAAAGGTCGCCTATGGAGCGAATGTACCATGCTAGGCCTGCCGCCAAAGCAAGCAGGCCGCCGCCCAGGTAGCTCAAGATTGTCGTGTCGGAAATCCATTTCCGGAAGGGGCGATTGTCGAGTGCGGATACCCACGGAACCGCAGCCAGCACTTGGAAGATGGCCAGGACGAGTGCCGCCAAGAAGAGATTCAGTAGCGATGTGGTCATGCGAGGCCGCAAGTCGAGGATGAAGCCGAGTATCCGACCATACGAATTCAGGACAATTCCAGTTCGTTTCGGTAGTGCGGGGGGGTACCCCAGCGCAACTTCTCCCGAAGTGTTTGGTAGTACGTTTTGCCGGGGACTTTGACCAGCCGGAATGCAACCGGAGCCCGACGAACCGTGACGCGATCCCCTGGCTGCAAAGGGCCACAATCTTGGCCATCCACGACGAGCCAGGCACCTTCGTCCTGCCGAACCCGGATTGTGTAAGTCTTATCCGCGGAATCGACCAGCGGTCTGCTGGTAAGGGTATGGCCGCAAATTGGCGTGATCACAAATGCCGATAACTCTTGCCCTAGCACTGGGCCGCCGGCCGAAAGGGAGTGGGCCGTCGATCCTACTGGTGTACTGACGATCATGCCGTCGCCCAAGAAACGGGCGACCACGTCTCCATCGATTGCCAGTTCGAGGTCAAGCATCTTGAAGGGCGGGCCAGCCCGCACAACGACTTCGTTGAGGCCGAGGATCTCCTTGGTCTTGCCGTCATTGTCGACGCTGCAGGTGAACATCACATGTTCAGCCAGTTGAAACTGTCGATGAAGAACGGAAGGGAGATACTCGATAGCCTCATCAAGCGTCAAATCAGCAAGGAACCCCAGTCGGCCGAGATTCACGCCCAATACCGGAACCTGCTTGAATGCCATCTGACGAGCGGCTCGGAGGATCGTGCCGTCTCCGCCGAGAACCAGGGCGACGTCGGCCTCGACGGAAGACAAGTCCGCTTGACGAGCGAGATCCAGGACGGCGACTTCGCCCCCGGCACTTACAATCGAGGCTGCCAGTCGTTCGGCCGATTCCGCAACGAAGGGTTTGGAACCGTTTCCGAGAATAAAGAACCGCATGAGGGAAGGATATGAAGCGGCGTGCCGTTTATCCGCAAAGGTGCCGGAATGGCTTGATCGAATCGCCGACGGATTGACCGAAACTTTGCCGCCAGGGCGTACGTCGATCTTCCATTCGCAACCAGTGAAGAGGGACATGCCGATGACTGGAGTATTATTGGCCTCATCGACGTGAATGCTCAGAATCCTGCGATTCCAAAGATTCTTACCCGACTGCCGACCAATCCTCTTCCCGCCCCTTCGCGAACGCGCGCCGCGCGGCCCGGCAGAATCCTTCCACATCTAATCCAAGGTCGGTTAGCAGTTCACTTCGTTCGGCATGTTCGATGAAGCGATCGGGAATTCCCAGGCGAACTACGCCTCTTGTATCGATGCGATCGGCATTGCAGGCTTCTAGCACCGCACTTCCGAAGCCCCCCTCCAAGGTTCCCTCTTCGATCGTGATGACAAATGGCATCCGTTCCACGAGGGGAAGGATCGTCTCGCGGTCGAGTGGCTTGGCGAAGCGTGCGTTGACCACGGCAACATTGAGGCCTTCCTCACGCAGTTTGTGTGAGGCTTGCACCGCAGCAGTGACGAGTGTGCCGAACACAATGAACGCCCCGTCGTCGCCATCCTCGACGACCTCGGACTTGCCCAGTTCGATCCCAGCAAACTCCCGTTTCACGGTTTCGAGCGATGTCTTCGGGTAGCGAATCGAAGTTGGATGTTCTTGTTGCAAGGCAAAGTCGAGCATCGGTTGCACATCGCATTCATCGCCAGGTGCCATCACAATCATGTTCGGAAACAGCCGCATGTAGGGAATGTCAAAACACCCATGATGAGTTGGTCCATCCGGACCTGTTAGGCCGGCACGATCGAGCGTGAAGACGACAGGCAGATCCTGCAACGCGACTTCTTGGAAGATTTGGTCGAATGAGCGTTGCAGGAATGTGGAATAGATATCGACAATCGGTCGCAGGCCAGCCTTGGCCTGGCCTCCTGCAAACGCAACTGCATGAGACTCGCAAATCCCCACGTCGAAGAAACGATCCGGGAACTTCTCCCGTACTTTTTCCAGCTTGTTTCCCTGGCACATGGCGGCTGTGAGAACCGTCACTTTTGGATCGGCCTCCATCGCATTTGCGATCGCGGCACTCATGGCGTCGGTATAGCCCTTGCTGCCGCCTTTTTTCGTCTTGATGTTCGTGCCTTCGGGACCGAATTCGGTGAAGACCGGAGGCGTGTGAAATAAGACGGGGTCCTCGCTGGCTTGCGGGACTCCGTGGCCTTTCTCGCTAAATACATGCAGCAAGATCGGCCCTTTCTGGCCCTTCAAGTCGCGAAGTATGCGGATCAATCCAGGCAAATCGTGCCCATCGACCGGGCCGAAGTAGCGGAAGCCCATCTCTTCGAACAACATTCCTTCTTTGAGCACGGCTTTCATGCCATCGCGAATTTGCTCGAGGGCGGAATGTGCCATGTCGCCAAGAACGGGAATCTTGGACAGCAAATAGTTCAGGCTGCGCTTGGAACCCTGATAGAGCGATGTCATTCGGCATTGGTCGAGATACTGGGCCATGCCCCCGGTTCGCGGACAAATCGACATCTTGTTATCGTTCAGAATAACCAAGACATCCTGATTCATGCCCGCGATGTTATTCAGAGCTTCGAAAACAATGCCGGAGACGAACGCGCCGTCGCCGATCACGGCCACCGCATGGCGATGCTTTTGATCCAGGAGATCATCCGCGGATTTTAGGCCGGAAATCGTCGAGACACTCGAGCCTGCATGGCCCGTCATGAACAAATCGTATTCACTCTCGTGCGGGTTCGGGTAACCCATCACGCCACCCTTGGTTCGGATGGAAGCGAAATCTTGATATCGACCCGTGATGAGTTTGTGGGGATATATCTGATGGCCGGTGTCCCAAATCAAGCGGTCGCTGCGAAAATCAAATACCGAATGCAACGCTAATGAAAGCTCAACCACGCCGAGGTTGCTGGCGAAATGGGCAGGGCGGATACTCAGAATGCGAACGAGTTCATCGCGGATCTCTTGGGCAAGTTGCTTGAGGTCCGCCTCGCTCAGGCCATGAAGATCCTGAGGAGAGTTCAGCCGTGGAAGAATCGGAGTCGTCATGAAGGTTCCTCGGGTCGTTCCATCGATCCAAATTTAGCTGGTCGTCGTTCAACGGTCTCGCTCGGCCACCATTTCTGCTAATTCAGCCAGTCCGTGGGCGGAGGTCCCGATAGTCCGCAGCGCCAGTGCTGCCTCCGCATGGAGATCCCGGACGCGCTTCCGGCTGTCCTCAATACCGATCAGCCCAGGGAACGTTAGTTTACCGCGTGCCGCGTCTTTGCCCACCCGCTTGCCCGTCTGATCGCTCGACCCCTGGACGTCCAAAAGGTCGTCTGCGATTTGGAACGCTAGCCCAAACGCTCTGCCAAAGCGGTCAATCGCCTCGCGAACGACTGGATCCAAACCCACTTCTCCTTGGGCAGCCACCTGACCCAATCGCAGCGAAGCCAGGAACAACGCACCCGTCTTCCGTGAGTGAATCGCTTCCAGATCGCTCACAGTGCTCGGAGGCTGCGTGTTCGGCACTTTCCCTTCCGCAGCCAGGTCGAGCACCTGTCCGGCAACCATCCCCTCCGTCCCCGCACCTCCTGCTAGTACCAACACACTAACCGCTGCGGTCCGAGGAGGATAACCTTCAACGAGGACTTGAAAGGCCCCCGTCAGCAATGCATCTCCGGCCAAAATTGCCAGGGCCTCTCCGTATTTCTTGTGGCAGGTTGGCAAACCGCGACGCAGGTCATCGTCATCCATGGCCGGCAGGTCGTCGTGAATCAACGAATACGCATGGACCATTTCGACGGCACAACCAGCCGCCAAGGCTTGCTCACTCTTCCCGCCAGATGCCTCGCAAGCCAGCATGGCCAATAACGGCCGCAATCGCTTACCCGGAGCGAGCAGGCTATAGCCCATCGCGTCGGCCAACGCGCGAGGTGCATTCGCTGAGATTCGACCAAGCCACACACGAAGTGCTTCATCGATTGCTTTACGTCGTTGAAGTAATCGATCGGGAAAATCGGTCGCCAAGGGAGGGCCTCGTAAGCGTTCCTATCATCTTACCGCGATGATAGAGCAGGCCGGGCTTAGTTTCCTCCCTGCGTAACAATTCTACGACTCGGTGCGTTTACTTTATAACACAAAGTGAGTGGAGTTCAACCTGACTTTTGATTCGAAGACGGTTGACTCGCGTTGGCTCCGCTGCGATGTTTTATCGTAATTTGGGTTTCGGACCAAATTGACCACACTGTCCACCTGGCATCCTGTCCAACGAAGAACGTCCAGGATCGTTTGCTTTTTTGAATTCGGTGCTTGACTTCGTGGGTCCCGCTACCCTTATAGTCCAACCACCATTTCACTTCTCATCTCACAGGACGTGCAGCCATGAATCCGCTCTCCCGTTGGGTTTCGGTGAAAACGCACACACACCGCAATCGGCGGCGGCTTCGCATAGAGATGCTTGAACAGCGCGATGTGCCGGCCGTCTGGATTTCGTCCACTCCTGACTTGCAGGTCTGCGGACCGCAGCTCTGGATGATATTGAGGCCTACTGGGTCAATTTTTTGTCCCCAGCCCCAGGATCTGATGGCGAATCGTTTTGTGCCTCAGCTGTTTCCGCCGCAAAATACGTAGACAGTGTCGTCCTCGCTACGCAAGACTGGCAAGTTCTTTCCCATGAGATGGGGCATGTTCTGCTGGATGACGGAGGCCATCCGGACGGAAGGATGGGGGTCACTAAGGTCAACTTAATGGCCACTCCGTATGACCTCTCGGAGAGTGTCATTGCCTCTAGGAGAATCACCGAAGCTCAGGCCAAGGATATGCTCAGTAAGAGGCCCAACTTGCTTTCGAAACCGTGATTCGTGGGCACCACTTCAGCAATGAATGCACTCCGAAGGTGGTCCCATTTACATGTTGGGGGGAGGCAAAAACGATGAAACCTCTTATTTCCTTGTTCGCAACTAGTTGTATTGTGGTCCTGCCTTACGGGGTTGAGGAATCAAATGCGATGCCTCCTAATGCCACCGATACTAATGTTCGGGAGTTGCTCAACGGGCGGGAGTTCAAGGAGGAACGCCAGCAATTGATCGACATGGCGGAGAGAGCATTCCCAGCTTTTGACTTCGTCTTTTCCGACCCGAAGGCTAATTCACACGAGATCGCAAGAGTTTTTGGGGTCTTGGCTCAGGTTCGAGTGGATCGCCGTCAGTTCCTCGATCATGCAATAGTCGGCCTCGCACATTCTGACGCATCTGTTCGTTGGGCAGCGGTCCGTTTGCTTGAGGATATCGGATCAAGCGATGAAGCTTCCCCGGTAGTTGCACTTCTATCGGACGGTGAAAAAGTGGCGGACAAAGTAATCGCGTACGCCGCAGCAAAAACACTATCGGTCATCGGCGGCCGGCGGGAAGTGACGGCCATGGACGCATGGCTTCTGGGAAGCGCCCACCGCGACGACCAGCATCTGCGCGCTCACGTCAAGAAATGCCGGGAGGAGTTGGACAAACGTCTGAAAGCCGCGGCCAAGGCGAAAGCCAAGCGGTGAACGAGAGAACATTAGAGGACAAGGCTGTGCCAGATCTATTTGGGCAAAACAATGAGACCTGACCGACCCTACCCATTTGGAGGCGGAACAAGGGGACATTGGAGGCGGAACAAGAGGCGGAACAAGGGGACATTGAAGATTTTGTGCTGCTGGAGTGAAATTTACAATGTCCCGTGGTAAGCCCTGAGTTTCCCGGCCCTTATGGGGCTTGGCTCGTCTTGTCAAACCTTAAGCCCACCCATCTCGCAACCGACATCACCACTACCGTGAAGACCGAGATCATGACGAACAACATCAACCCCAGGTTCAGTGGGCTGAGTTGCTTTTCCCACGTCATGATCGAGCCGGCAGTCATCGTGGTGGCCATCACGAACAGCATGGGTGGGATGGTGACGAAGGAGTAGCGTCCGCGTCCCGAGTTGAACAACCAGGTGGTAACCAGCGCCAGTGCGAGCACGGCGAGTAATTGATTCGCGATGCCGAACATTGGCCAGATGGTGCTGATCTGTCCGCTCCAGACGAGTGAGCCCCAGCCAAGCGTCACCAGACCGGTTGCCAGGAATGCACCGGGCCACCAGTTCGGCTTTGCGAACTGCGGATGTATCTTTCCCAGCGATTCCTGGAACAAATAGCGCGCAATACGCGTGCCGGCGTCGATGGTCGTAAGAATGAAGAGGGCCTCGAACATGATGGCGAAGTGATACCAGTACTTCATCAGATCCTGTAAGCCGTTATCGGCCCAGTCGAACGCCTGCGTGAGAATCATCGCCATGCTGACCGCGAGGGTGACCGCCCCCCCGGTTCGCCCTCGCAGTGACTCGCCGCCGACACTTTCTTCCACTTCGGCCAGGTTCAGTTGATGCACTTCGCGAACGCCGGCCTTGTGCATCGGATCCTTGGCCTCCGGCATGGCTCCAGTCTCGGCATACATCTTGTCGAGCCGTTCCTGGAACTCGGGCACGCGCTCCACATCGACGTTGATCGAGTAGTACAACTCTGGCGGCATCGACGCGGCCGCGATCAGCGCCACCACGCCCACGAGTCCCTCCATCAGCATCGCGCCGTAGCCGATCGGCCGAATATCGGTCTCCTTGCTGATCATCTTCGGCGTCGTGCCCGATGACACGAGGGCGTGAAATCCGGAGATCGCACCGCACATCACGCAGATGAACACGAACGGGAACAAGTTCCCCTTGAAGGTTGGGCCGCCAGCCTGAAACGTTTCATTGATCGGAGGATGCTGTAATGTCGGGTTTGCGACAATCACGCCGATGACTAGCAATGCGAGCGTGCCGATCTTCATGAAGCTCGACAAATAATCGCGAGGCGTCAGCAACAGCCAGACGGGCAAGATTGCGGCAACGAATCCATACACGCACAGCGCGATGATCGTGTTCTCGCGGCTCAGGCTAAAGAACCTTTCGAGCGAAGAACCCGGGATGTAGCCCCCGAGAAAAACAGCGCCCAGGGTCATGACGCCGCCAATGATCGAGGCTTCGACGATACGTCCCTTACGGATACGGTACATCCACAGGCCAACGAACAAAGCAATCGGAATCGTGCAGGCGATGGTGAACGTGCCCCAACTGCTGCCGGGGATGGCCTGGACTGTTCCGGGCGGGATGACGTATGTCCTTGACATAGGCGACGAGTCATGAACGAGCGTTGCTGCCGGACCAGCGAGAAGTCCTAGGCGAGACACTTCAAGCGTCGGTAAGCTGGCTCGATTTGGAGCGATTGCGACATCGAATGATTCCGGCCTGAGCGACGGCTGCGAGGCAGCGTAGTAGCTAACCTCGCATTTTTGAGGAAGGCGGTAAACGTTCGCGGCTCCTCCAACCGGTTCGGGCCGTTCGCCAGCGGGAACCTTAATCGTCATGCCTGCGGGCAGTTTGGCGTTCTCGCCGCCGAGGGCCTTCACCACCACGAAGGACAGTCCTGCAAGTGCGATGACAACGATGACCAGAATCGCCAACGAAGCAACGACGGACGCCGACTTGCCAAGTTCGGCCTTCGCGATTTCTGCAAGAGACTTGCCGCCACGCCGTACCGACGCTGCCATTACCAGCATGTCCTGCACGGAACCAGCCAGGCAGACGCCGATCAACAACCACAGCAATCCCGGAGCGTAGCCGTACTGCATGGCCAACACAGGGCCAATAAGGGGGCCGGCACCTGAGATGGCCGCGAAGTGATGGCCGAAGAGTACCCATTTGTTCGTCGGATGATAGTTCTGTCCGTCGTCAAATTGATGGGCGGGGGTTCGCCGCGAGGCGTCCAGCACGGCCACGCGGGCGGCCAAAAACTTGCTGTAGAATCGATAGGCGATTGCCAGGATGCACAACACGGCCAGCATGACCGGCATCGCCCGCAGGAGGTGTTGTTCTTCGCCCGTAGTTGAGTGAATGCGGGTCTCGAAGAAGGAATTGGCAAGCAAGTTCATGGCATGATCTCTACTCTTGCCTGCGATTGGACAGACCAGAGGTCTGTTGTGGGTACTTTCTTACCCGCAGGCCCACTGGCTCGCCGCACAGACCAGAGGTCTATCCCCACTGGAAAACACCCGGCCCGCTACTTCTTTGCCGCGATCTCCTGACGCTTCTTCTCGATGGCCGCCTTGAGATCGAGTTCATACTGCTCGTCGAGTTCACGCATCTGAATGGTGTCTCGTTTCGACTGCCACCACGACCAACTCACGGCCGAGAGGGCGGTGAGTATCACGGCGTAGCCCACCCAGGAAGTAGAATCCGTTCCCGACTTCAAGTTGTACGTCAGCACCAGGGGCAACACGAGCAGGCTGACCATGTTCATCACTTTGATCAGCGGATTGATCGCTGGACCCGCTGTGTCCTTCAAGGGATCGCCAACCGTATCGCCGGTCACGCTGGCTTTATGCTGCGGCGAGCCTTTGCCTGAGATGTCCGACTTTTCTTGATCTTCGATCATCTTCTTCGCGTTATCCCAGGCACCGCCGGACGTTGCCATGAATACCGCAAGAAGTTGCCCCACGACCATCATGCCCGCGAGGAATCCACCCAGCGCAAACGGCCCGAGAAGGAATCCGACGAGGATCGGTGCAAAGATCGCCAACAGGCCAGGGCCGATGAGTTCCCGTTGTGCAGTGGCCGTACAAATATCCACCACTCGGCTGTAGTCGGGGCGTTTGGTCCCCTCCCACACTTCCTTATCCTTGAACTGCTGCCGACATTCGTTGACGATCAGATACGCGGCCCGGCCGACCGCCCGGATGGTCATGCTGCTAAACAGGAACGGCACCGCTCCGCCGATCAACATGCCGATGAACACTTGCGGGCTCGCGATGGACAGGTCGCCGGCCTTCGAATTGAAGTCAAATGCCGTCAACTCGTTGATCTGCTCTTCGCTCCCTTTCACGAGAACGGCGATGAAGCTGGCAAACAACGATACTGCCGCGATCACGGCAGAGCCGATCGCGATTCCCTTGGTGATGGCCTTTGTGGTGTTGCCGGTGGCGTCGAGGTCGGTCAGAATCTTGCGTGCGGTGCGAACCTCGGTTTCCGGAATGTAGTCCGGCTCACCAGGGGCGAGGGCACGGTGATTGTTCGGGTCGCGATTGAAGCCCATTTCGCCGATGCCGTTCGCGTTGTCCGCGACAGGGCCAAACACATCCATGCTCAACGTGTCGGCTGCGAGAGCGAGCATGCCGATGCCAGCCATTGATACGCCGAACGCGACGAAGATCGGGCTCTGGGTGTCCTGGTAGATGAATACGCCTGCGAATAAGGCACAGGCGATCAACACGACTGCCCAAACGGTACTCTCGTAACCGACCGCAATACCCTGAATGATGTTCGTGGCGTCGCCGGTACGCGAAGTCTTGGTGATCGATCGGACGGGGTTGAACTCGGTGCTCGTCCAGTATTCCGTGCAGAACATCAGTGCCAGGGTCAGAATCACACCGACCAAGCACGCAAAAATTGGGCGAAGATCGCGGCCTTCCTTGACGGGAACGAGACGAAGAGATTCCTCGAAGACGGTTGCTTCGGTGTAATTCTTCTCCGCGTTCCTATAGATCTTTCGATTTTCCAGTTCGGTTTGCTGTTCGGGCGAGAGAGCTTTCCAGGCTCGTATGGCGTCGGCCTTGCGGGTCGCCATCATCCGTTCGATTCCAGACACTTTCTGGCGGTCTTCAGTCGAGTGCGTCTCGGCATGGTTCTTCTTCGCGGCTGCGAGTTGGTTTTCGAGATCAACCCAGCGAACACGCGAGCCGGAGACTGCCGTATCGTCCGTTAGACCGAGTGCTTTTTCCAACACGTTGTGCTTGAAGAGCGTGCGTTCGATCGCCTGGCCGACGATATATGCCCGGTCGAAGTTCAGGAAGATGGCCCCGATGATGAACGACCCGATCACGGTTAAGCCGGCCCCGGCACGGAAGCTGTTATTGATGATCCGCATCGCCCCGCTGGAACCGGCCTTGGTCTCGCGTCGTCCTACGAGCGAAGTGCTGACAAAGCTGCTGAGAACGCCGACAGCCATGATGAACAATGGCAGCATCATGGCCTTGGTGCCGAAGGCAGCATAACCGAGAATCATCGCAGCCACCATGGTGACCGTGTAACTCTCAAACACGTCCGCGGCCATGCCGGCACAATCGCCGACGTTGTCGCCCACATTGTCGGCTATCGTCGCGGCATTGCGGGGGTCGTCTTCGGGTATGTCACGTTCGACCTTGCCGACGAGATCCGCACCCACGTCCGCAGCCTTCGTGTAAATACCGCCACCCACACGCATGAACAGAGCAAGGAGCGAGCCGCCGAATGCGAAGCCTAGCAGCGTTTCGTAGGCCTTTTCGCCCATGACGAGCACGATCAGGCAACCGCCCAATAGGCCCAGCCCGGCGGTCAACATTCCGGTAACAGTTCCCGTCTGATAGGCCAGCCTCATCGCCAGCGAGAAACTCTTGCGAGAGGCGGCGGCCACGCGCAGATTGCCGGTCGTGGCCAGCCTCATGCCGAAAAACCCGACGGTTGCCGAGAAGATGGAACCCACCAGGAACGCGGCCCCGCGCGAGAAGGCGACGACCTTGATTTCCGAGGCGTGCTCGCCGACTTCACCCCACGGCCATTTGCTTAGCACAATCAGGCCGGTCAGGAAGATGAGCAGGACGCCGACCGTGGTGAACTGCCGACGAATGTAAGCGTCGGACCCGTCTCGAACAGCCTGGGCGATGAACTGCATGCCTGCAGTCCCCTTCTCCGCTGCGACGACCTTTTTGCCAAGCACATAGGCGTAGCCGAGCGCGATCAAGGAGATTATGACGGCGATCGCCAGGCCGATTTGCTCCAGCGGCGAGAAAACCGCTGTGTCGAAGAACGACTTGAAGGGACTCCAGCCACTCGTTCCGGACGCGCCCTCCGGCGCGGCAGGACCCAGTGCGGCCAGTACGCCAACGATTACCGCGAGGTGCAACCACACTCGCGATCGCATCCTACTTGGCTGAGGATTGTCCGCTGCCATCATTCGCGAGATCCAACGAGGTCGGGAGAGAACAACGTCGTCGCCTGAACGCACTCCAGCGCTCGGCGGCCTTCATCAGGTACACACAACTCTAGGACCGACGTAGGGCTACGTCTACCGTTGAACGCTCTTCTCGCACATAAGATCCGATTCAACCAAGGCTCGCCAGGCAGACTGCAAGGAACTCAGCATGGGTCGGGAATGCGGGAAGATGTGCTCATCGATCCGCGCAACCCCGGCGAGGCAGTAGGTGGTATTCGTCAGTATCGCCTCGGATGCACTCTTCAATTCGCCTCGTAGAACACGACGTTGCTCGAACGGAATGCTCATCGCGGCACAAAGTTCCTCGACTACTTTCAAGCTAATGCCCTCCAGTACAGTCCCTTTCGCGGGTGAAGTTAGGGTTCCGTCCAGAACGAGCAGAAGATTTGCTGTCGGGGTTTCTAGAACTGTGTCGCTGCCCAAGTCAACAAAGAGTGGCTCCGCTCGCGGATCAGTCTCGCGAATGCCTTGCTGAGCGATCCACCAGGCCAGCCGGCTGCGATGCTTGATCGAGGGATCGACGTCCAGGCTTGCTGGCGTCGTGATTAGTGTCGCCCCGTCTGTAAGTAGCTTCTTGTAAGAGATTGGCAAAATTGGCTGGGTGTAGGCGATGCGTGTGGGAATACGCATGTCGTCCGAGGACGCAAAGCCGGTCGATATTCCGGGTGTCGCCAGCCAGGTCAGCGAAAGCTCGTGGCTGTCGTAGTTTTCGTTCACCAATCGATGCGAGATTTCGAAAAGCGTCTCGTCGCTTTCGGGAAAATGAATGTAGGCCCGCTCGCAATTCTCGCGGAAACGTGCGATGTGATCTTCGAGCCGAAACAGCTTGCCTCGAAAGGTTCGAATTCGATCGGCAACAGTCGCCCCCCAGAGGAACCCTGCATCTTGTAAAGGGATGCTGACGCGGTTGGTCTCAAGAAAACTACCGTTTTGATAGGCGATTGGCGGTTGCATTTTTGGCTTGGCGTGATCCTGCATTGTTTAGCGTTCGAGCCGCTGGTTCGAACGTCAAACGAGCACAGCGTCCATCATATCCAGCGTCCGTACCGTCGCACCCTGCTGGCTCACCACGAACGAACGAGCGGCCTGGCCCATGGCGACCCGCAGTTCCGGATCCTCGATTAAGTGGAGGACTTCTTTTTCCAGTTCTCCTTCGTCGGCTATTCGCATCGCACCCTTGCAATCGAGTAGGCCGGCCACTGCGTCTTTGAAGTTCCAGGTATGCGGCCCGAACAAGACTGGCACACCAAACGCGGCCGGCTCGATCATACTCTGCCCACCACGCTTGTCGTTAAGCGATCCTCCCGTGAAGCCGATCGTGGCCAGGCCCCAGGCTGGGCCCAATTCTCCCATTGTGTCGATCAGGATCACGCTCGGCGATGTCGAATCCGTCGGCCATTTACTTCGACGTTCATGGCTGAGGCCGGCCGCTGCGATCAGCTGAGCCACTTCTTCGAAACGCTCGGGGGCACGAGGTACGAGGATCAACCGCAATCTCGGAAATCGTTCGCGGAGGCGTGAGAACACGGACAACACGATTCTTTCCTCGGGATCGTGCGTGCTTCCAGCCACCCAAACCAGATCATCGGTTTCGATACCGAGTTGCCTGCCAAGTTCCGCCGTCCGTGAATTCTCGCGATCGAGCAGCACGCCATCGTATTTCACATTGCCCGTGACTTGAACGGACTGCACGCCCAGGTTTCGCAAGTTTGTCGCATACATCTCGGACTGCATGCCGAACTCGCGAATCTGGTTGAAGAAGAGCCTGCGAGCCAGCCCGGCCAATTTGGAATATCTCCGAAACGAGCGAGGACTCATCCGACCATTGGCGACCACGACCGAAACGCGCAGCCGATTCGCCGCTCTCAGGAAATTCGGCCACAATTCACTCTCGGCCAGCACAATCAACATCGGCGAGATCGAGCGAATCGTCCGGCGAACGGCCCACGAAAAATCGAATGGATAAGCGATCACCTCCAGATCAGAGAAGTGCTTTCGGGCTTCGGCCAGGCCCGTGTCCGTTGTGGAAGAGACGACGACCCGCCAATCCGGATGCCGTTCACGGAAGGCCTTTACGAGTTGCCGCAGGAGGTGAACTTCGCCAACACTGACGCCGTGGAACCAGATGGCGGGGCGGAGATCGCTGGTGGCAGTGGATCGGCCGAGGAATTTCTCCCGCAAGTTTCGGCGATAGCGGCCGGTGCGGATGGAGCGGTAAGTCAGCCAGGGACTCAAGAGGAGGATCGCAAACCCGTAGACGAGGTTCAACAGCACGGTTCAAGCATCCTCTTGTTCCCCCCTCTCAGTTTCGGAGAGGGGGAGCCGATTTCACCGCGGCGACGCCAGCTTCATGTGGCAGTTCTTATACTTCTTGCCGCTGCCGCAAGGGCAGGGGTCGTTGCGGCCGACTTTCTCGCCCATGTTGCGGATTGGCTCGGCTTTCTTTTCCGCAGCCGCGTTCGTTGTGGCCTGGGAGAGATTGTCGTTGGCCGGCACATTTCTCGCCGCCTGGGACATCGTGACGGCCTGAGCTTGCGAAGCAACCGCCCCGGCCCACAATGCTTCCTGCATTGCATCTTCTGGAGCATCCTCGACGCGGAAGACCGTGTCCGTCACCCGATCGTTCAGGTTTTCCCACATACGCCCGAACTCGGCCATGCCTTCCTTCTTGTACACCGTCTTCGGGTCTTCCTGGGCGTAGGATCGCAAACCGACCACGTTCCGCAGGTGATCCATCGTCAGCAGGTGGTTCTTCCAGGTGCCGTCGAGAAGATCGAGCAGCAAGTTCCTCTCCATGCGCTGCATCTCGGGGCGATAGCGGGTGTCGTATGCCAACCAAAGCAGTTGGCGAACACGCTCCGCATTCTGCCCAACCAGCTTGCTCGTATTCACTTCGATCTGGAACGTCTGCTTCATCCAGTCGACAAGTTCCTGGGCATCTCCCGATTCCGCAGCCCGCGTGCCGGACATCGCTTGTTCAACCTGGTCATCAATCTCCGACTCGTTCGCGGTCGGGTACGCATCCTCGCTGACTTTCTGGAGCAGAGCCCGAAGCGTGGCTCGCGACTCGTTCCGAAACTGTTCTTCGGTGAAGTTCTGTGTTTGCTCGGAAAATCGGTTGCGAGCCCAGGCAAATAGGCCTTCGCGGTTATAACGCTGCTGACCGGCAACTCCGCTGGATTTCTCGGCCATGAACGAACTCATGGCCACCTGAACAGGGAAGTCGATTTCTTTCTGACGATAGACCGCACGAATTTGCCCGAGAATGTACTCCTTCGCCTCGGTTCCGTCCTTGGTCCCGAGATTTTCCGGCGTCATGTCGATGCGAAACTTCGTGTGCGCCCAATCGCAAAGTGAAGCCTCGCCCCAGGCTCGATCGAGGAATTTTGCTCCCTCGGTCAGGTCAACTTCGTCGAGTGCTTTCGCGGCATGATCGAAAAGAAATTGCGAAAGCTCTTCACGGCCGACCTTTTTCAAATCGGAATCCTTGAACTTGAGCCCGTACTTCGAATTCACCAGCCGGGTCATTTCCTGCCACTTCCAATCCTTCTCTTCTTCCTCCGTACTCAGGTTCTCGTCGATGCCTTCCTGAAGCACCGTGGGGATGTATCGATGTGCTTTTTCACGGGCGATTCGGTCCGCCTCACCGAACTCGCGGATATTGCGGAAGTCACCTTCCTCGAACTCGACTCCGAGTCGATTGCTCGCGAACTCGCGAAAACTCTCGGCCCCATAATTCGGGTCCAGGAATCTATCCACGGCCGAGTCCACTTGCTCCTCGATCATCTCCAGAACCATGATCTTGCAGTTGGAATCGTTCAAAATTTCTTGCCGTTTGCCGTAGGTCCGCTTGCGTTGAGCATCCATCACCTCGTCGTATTCGAGGAGGTTCTTTCGTGATTCGAAGTGATATTCCTCGACCTTCTTCTGGGCTCCCTGAATTCGACGAGACACCATGCGGGACTCGATCGCCTCGCCTTCCTGCATGCCGAGCCGAGTGAGAACATTGCTCACCCATTCCCCGGCGAATAGTCGCATGAGATCGTCTTGCAGTGACAGATAAAACCGCGATGAACCGGGATCGCCCTGGCGACCAGCGCGGCCACGAAGCTGATTGTCGATTCGCCGGCTATCGTGACGTTCCGTACCGAGGATGTGCAAGCCGCCCATGGCCGCGATTTCACGGCCGATCGGCTTCGTTTGCTCCTTAGTCTCGATGGCTTCAATCGTGTTCTTCCAAAGGTCTTCGGGGACTTCGAGCACGCTTGGGTATTTGTCCTTGAGTTGAGCCCAGGCCATGGTCTCTGGATTGCCGCCGAGAATGATGTCCGTGCCGCGGCCTGCCATGTTCGTGGCGATGGTCACGGCCCCCCTGCGCCCAGCCTGGGCGACAATTTCCGATTCGCGTGCGACGTTTTCAGGCTTGGCATTGAGCAGTTCGAACTTGATGCCTTTACGTTTGAGCATCGCTGCCAGCTTTTCGGACTTGGCGACATCCGTCGTGCCCACCAAGATCGGCCGGCCTGTTGCGTGGATCTCGCCCAATTCCTTCATGATCGCGTCCCACTTTTCCTTGTCCGTTCGATAGACGAGGTCGGCGGCGTTGATTCGCTTCATCACCTTGTTGGTCGGAATCGCGATCACATCGAGCTTGTAGATTTTCCAGAATTCGTTGGCTTCGGTCATGGCCGTGCCAGTCATGCCAGCCAGCTTTTGGTACATGCGGAAGAAGTTCTGCAGCGTGATCGTCGCCAGGGTCTGCGTTTCTTGCTTTATCTGCACGCCTTCCTTCTTGTGCTTGGCCTCGACGGCCTGGTGCAAGCCGTCGCTCCATTGGCGACCGAAGAGGGCACGGCCCGTATGCGTATCGACGATGATGATGCTCATCTCCCGAGTTTCCGGGTTCGGGATGACGAGGTAATCGCGATCGCGGAGGTACAGGTGATGTGCCTTCAACGCATTGTCGATCAAGTGCGGCCATTCCATGTTCCCAGCCGTGTAAAAGCTTTCCACGCCGGCCAATCGCTCGGCCTCGCGGATGCCCCGATCGGTCAGGTGGACCGAACGTTCCTTCTCCTTGACCTCGAAATAAACTCCCATCTCGCGGGTTTTTTCGCCGGGTTTCAAAGGGGCATCAATAGGCGTGCCAGCGGCAATGAGTTCCGCACGGGTCTTTGCTTCCATGTCGGCGAGTTGCCGGGCGATCTTGTCGGCTTCTTCATAACGCTTCACGTCGCTGAAGGCGGGCCCGGAGATGATGAGCGGGGTGCGGGCTTCATCGATCAGAATGTTGTCGACTTCGTCGATGATGGCAAAGTTCAGCTTGCGTTGCACCTGGCGATAGAAGGGGTGATATCGCTCGTCGTCCCAGCGGGCGGGCTTCATATTATCGCGGAGATAGTCGAAGCCGAACTCGCTGTTGGTGCCGTAAGTGATGTCGCATTCGTAGGCCTTGCGGCGATCACTCGGATCCATGTCTGCCTGGATGTACCCGGCCGTGACGCCGACGGATTGAAAGATCGGCAACATCCACTCGCAGTCGCGGCGAGCCAAATAATCGTTGACCGTCACGACGTGCACACCGTTGGTGGTGATCGCATTCAGATAGGCTGCGAGAGTCGCGACTAGCGTTTTGCCTTCGCCCGTCACCATCTCGGAGATATTTCCGCGGTGCAATGTGACGCCACCGACGATCTGCACGTCGTAGTGCCGCATGTTCTTGGCACGCTTGGCACCTTCCCGACAGGCAGCAAAGGCCTCGGGCAGAAAGTCGTCCAAGTTCTCGCCTGCTGCGAGGCGTTCGCGGAATCGGGGCGTCAACTCCTTGAGTTCGGCGTCGGTCTTGGCCTGCATCGTCGATTCGAGTGCATTGACTTGCTCCAGAATCGAGCCTGGAATCACGGTGTGCGGCTTGTCTGGTGATGACGAGGCAATGAAGCCAATTTTTCGGACGAAGCGTTCGTTGCTCGAACCGAAGACGCGGGTCATTGCCTTGACCACGCCATCCCCGAGATTGGAGAATTTCTCTCCCAGCTTCTCCAGGAAATTCATTTCCAGCTTCGTATCCGTCGCCATGAGGTTCCGCCTTATGGTGTCGCCGAGCAGTCTCGGCGAGAAAATCAAGGAAAACACAAGGGTCAGTGTAAGTTTGGCGGGAAGTGGATTCAATACAGCCCGCACAGGAGGATTGGACGGAATTCGGGCAGAATCTCTCCTGAACCAGCTGCCAGTAGTGTTCGCAATTGAGGATTGCGATGTAGCGTTGATAGGCGTCATTGGAGTTCCTTGGGATTGAGGCGAGTGGCTCCTCCGAATTGGACCCTGGCCGGTATGGCCAGAAAGTCGAGGAAGAGAGAGTGAAGGACGACCCATTCGTCCATGCATTTATAGTATACTAACGTACACTAAATGTAAAGGGCAATCTCGAAAATTTTCTTGTCGTACCTGCGATAATGAAACTTACTTACAGGAGTTGAGTTGATGGCAGATGTTCTGACTTGCCCATTTTGCAATGCCATGGTCGCGAACACGACTGGAACGGACCGTGTGGCCTGTTCTCGGTGCGGTGAGTCCTTTTCTTCCGCTGGCCGAACGCTCTCAGAAGGTCTGCCACTTCCCGAGCGTTTAGTGGCCTATCCGGCATCACGCTACGTCCCAATTCGCTGGCCGTTCTATGTGCTCGGCGTGATGCTCGCGATGGGCATTGTGGGAGTAATTGCCAATCAACTCAACTTGCGAAAGCTTCGAAACAACCCCAGTTCGAATCCGTCCTCGCACGCGATAATCAAGCCTTCCGAGATGCCCGGTCTGGGCTACGTTCCAGAAAACTGCGAGGCCATTCTCGCGATTCAGCTTCCCGCATTCCTAGAGAAAATGGGGCCTGAAGCGCAAAAGGATCCCGTCGAAGCGATCGCCCGTCTCGGGTTTCCCAGGTCGCTGGTTGAGGCAATCGATAGTGCGAGCGGGGTAGGGCTGAAGAATGTCGAACAAATGGTAGTCGGCATCGGCTTCGAACGGGGGGCGTTTCCACCACAATTGTTCGTGACGGTGCATACGCGCGAGTCTTACGACCTTGATGCGCTGGTCAAAAAACGCAAGGGCTCACCTCTCAAGAAAGATGGCCGAACGCTTCATGCCGTGAAATCGAATGGCGTACCGGAGGTGTTGATCTGGTCGCCGAACAGCCGCGTCCTCGTCGGAACGCTGCTGGCTCGCGATTTCGAGGCGATCCCGATGCAGCCACGATCTGGAATCGGGCACCTCAAGCCGCCGCTCACGGGTTTGATGAAAGAACGAGTTGCCGAGGATGCCTCGTTTTGGTTCGTCGCTTTGTCGGACCAATGGGCCAAGTACATTCGACCCTACACTTGGCTTCCGGGCAGCCCCTTGGCTGGCCGGGACGATTTGATCGGCCCGGCCGATCGGCTGCGGACTGTGGCAATCTCGCTGCCGCAACCTGCCGAGAAACGCGTGGAAGTGCGTATCGACCAGAAGAGCGCGGAGGCAGCCACGCGGTTGCGAGAGATTTATCAGGAACGATTTTCGGGTGAAGAGATCACGGTTGGCGGCGAGGGGGACACGATCTTGATAGCGACGGACTTTGAACCGCAGAGGGTCGGCTCGTTGCTTTCGCGGTTGGTGGTTGAGAAGAAATAGAAAAGCCAGCGCTGGGCTTCGGGCTATCGACCCGTGCTCAAAAACTCTTTAATCGATCCCAAAATCGACTCGCGATCGGGGACTTTGCTCACCACGATGTTTTCGTGATCCTCGACCAACTCGGTGACGTGATCGTAGAATTCGCCGCTTCCGTAAGGGCTTTCCACCTGCCCGTAACCGAAGAGATTAAGCTTTGGCAATAGCGTCTTGCTCAACAACTCCATGCACTTGGGCACATCGTCGCCCCAATTGTCGCCGTCCGAAAAGTGGAACGCATACACATTCCAGTCACTCGGTGGAAAATGCTGATCAATGATCCGATTGGCTAGCTCGTACGCGGAACTGATTTTGGTGCCACCGCTTTCACGCGTGTGGTAGAACGTGTGCTCGTCGACTTCATGGGCGACCGCGTCGTGGATGATGTAGACGCGATCAACGGCCTTGTAGTGGGCCTTGATCCAGGTATCGATCCAGAACGATTCGATCCGGACGATCTCTTTTTGCTCGTCGGTCATCGAGCCGGACACATCCATCATGTAAATGATCGTGGCCGCGGCATCCGGCTTGGGCACGACCTTCCAACTGCGATACTGCTTGTCTTCGCGAATCGGGATGATCTTTGGGTTTTCGGGAACGTACGTGCCGGAAGCGATCTGCCGTTTCAAGGCCCGGCGATAGGTTCGCTTGAAGTGCCGTAAGGACTCGGGGCCCACGCGGCGAATGCTGGTGTACTTGTCTTTTTCAGCAACGACATTTTTCTTGCCGCGAGGTTGGATTCGCGGCAGGGCGAGTTCCTCGCCCAGGATGGCCGCGAGTTCCTCCATCGTCAGTTCCACTTCGAGGATGTGTCCACCCGGTTGATCGCCGGCCTGCGGTTCGCCTTCACCTTGAGCAGGAGTGAGTGGTTGCCCGACTTGCCCCTCGCCGACGCCGACGCCGCCGGAGTTCTTTTGCCCGTAACGGAATTGCGGAATCTCGATGGAAGGCAGGGGGATGCTGACGAGGTCGTTCCCCTTCTTGCCGATCATCTCGCCGCGGGAAATGTACTTCGACAGGTCGCTCTTCACCTTGCCCCGGACAATCTTCCGGAACCGCTGAAGGTCGCGCTCGATCTTTTGTCCCATGGGATTAGCTCCCGCGCGCTCTGAAAGTTTGAGTGTCAACGTTCAGGAGCTGGTCAAGGAGAGGGGCAGGTCGGCGCGAAAAAGGATGGGGGTGCCCTGAGCCGCCCGGTACAGTACTTATGGCTGCACCTTCCGGCCTGACCAGGTTCATACCTTCCCGTCGGTCAGGCCCCCACCCATTTTCACGCCGTCCCGCAAAAACCGTAGCTGAACTCGTGAAAGTTCAGGTGACACGCGTGCCAAGCTCTGAATTCTCACGAATTCAGCTACGCAACACGCCGCGCCGTTATTTCTTCGTCTGTCCCCGGGCAAAAATGCTTGCCACGAAGGTCAGAATGTCGGTGGCACTCGAATCATTATACCCGTAGTTGCGGATCAGGCGTTGCTTCACAATGTCGATCTTTTCCTGCGTCGCCTTGTCCACCACGTTCGAAACCAGCGAGGTCAGCTTGATCGTATCCTTCTGGTCTTCGAACAGCTTCAACTCGAGTGCCTTCTGGAGGCGTTCGTTCGTCTTATAGTCGAACTTCTTGCCGTCAATGGCGAGCGCCCCGATGTAGTTCATGATCTCGCGACGAAAATCGTCCTTGCGTCCTTCGGGAATATCGATCTTTTCCTCCACCGAGCGCATCAGGCGTTCGTCCGGATCTTCGTAGTTGCCGGTATAGCGGTTCCGCACGCGTTCCCGCTGGGTGTAGGCTTTGACGTTGTCGATGTAGTTCGAGCAGAGCCGGGCCAGGGCATCCTCGTCGGCCGCGATCGCTCGCTGGACCTCGTTCTTGACGATGTCCTCGTACTCTTCCTTGACGACCGACAAAAGTTCCTTGAACTGCTTCAACGTCTCTTCGTCGGTGATTAACGCGTGGTGCCGCAGGCCGTCTTCCAGTTCTTTGATGACCATGAAAGGGTTGATGTTGTCCTCGTCGGGATGAGCAACGAGCGCGTTGGAAATTTTGTCCTGAATATATCGTGGCGAAATCCCACGCATTCCTTCGCCAATTGCCTCCTTCTTCAACTCGATGACGTTGTCCTCGGTGAAGCCGGGGAGCGTCTTGCCGTTGTACAGCTTGAGCTTCTGCAACAGCGTGAGGTTATGGTGCTTCGGCGGGTTGAGTCTCGTCAGGACCGCCCACATGGCGGCCACCTCGATGGTGTGTGGGGCAATGTGCTTGCCCGGCACGCGCTGTACGTTGAAGTCCTTTTCATAAATCTTGACCTCGTCCTTCAGGCGGGTGACGTACGGAACGTCGATCTTCACGGTGCGGTCACGCAGGGCTTCCATGAATTCGTTGTTCTGCAGCCGCTTGTATTCCGGCTCGTTCGTGTGGCCGATGATGACTTCATCGATGTCCGTCTGAGCGAACTTCTTCGGCTTGATCTTGTGTTCCTGCGATGCTCCGAGAAGGTCATAAAGGAACGCGACGTCGAGCTTGAGAACCTCGATGAACTCGACCATGCCGCGGTTGGCGATGTTGAGTTCGCCATCGAAGTTAAACGCACGCGGATCGGAATCGCTGCCGTACTCGGCAATTTTGCGATAGTTGATGTCCCCGGTGAGTTCCGTCGAATCCTGGTTCTTCTCGTCCTTTGGCTGGAAGGTTCCGATGCCGATGCGGTCTTGCTCGGAAAGAAGCAATCGGAAGACACGCAGATCGAGCAGCACTTTTTGCCAGTCGCCATCGGATTTTTGCAGCCGTTCGGCAAACATCTGCCGGCAGAACGGGCAGGACTCGCCGCGAATCACGATCTCGTGGCTGCCTTTCTTGACGGCCGCGAGTTGGGAGAGCAATTTGGCCCGATGCTCTTTCGGGATGATGTTGAGAGGCTCCTCATGCATCGGGCATTTTTGCAAGGAACCGTCCGGCATGCTCCAGCCGTAGGCGTAAAGCGCACCTGCATCGGTGTGTGAATATTCTTCGAGTCCGCGTTTCAGCAGTCGTGCGATGGTGCTCTTTGCGGAACCAACGGGGCCGTGCAGAAGTAAAACGCGCTTCTCAGTTCCATAGCCAAGCGCGGCCGACTTGAACGTGTTGACCAGCTGCATGAGCGTGCGATCGATGCCAAAAATCGCGTCGCCGTGCTTGGCGGCAAACTCCGTGAAGAACTTAAAGACGGTGATTTTCTCTTTGTTCTCGTAGGTGTCTTCGGTGCCGTGCGTCAAAATCATGTCGTACAGGCGTTGGTAGGCTGTACGAGTCGTTTCGGGTTTCTCGATTACCAATCCGAGATAGTCTTCAAAGCTTCCTTCCCAGTGCAACTTGCGGTAATCGTGGATATCGACTTCCGAGCGCAGGCTGGACAGAATGTCGCTAGCTTGGGCCATGATGTCACTCCTTGAATCGCGGGCGGGGTACTGCCCGTCGGTCTTAAGGTCCACCATCTGGGCATTTAGGTTCGCTGTTCCCGGCAAGACGTCCGAATCGCGGTGGAGAACCCGAGTGGCGTTCTCGAAAGGTCACTACTCATTGTAGCTTGCCCGACCCTGCGAAGTAAACCGGAAGAGAGGGCTCGTAGGATTCTAACTGTGAGGGCGGACCTCAGGTCCGTCCCCACGAGCGATTGCGTCCGCTACAATCCGTACGACCGGTCCGGGCGCTTCTTTCGGGCCATGCCGCACCACTCGGACAAGCAAGTTATTCGATCGCGGGCATTGATCTCGTAGCAGAATTCGAAATGGATGGCTGGGGCTGTCAAGACGGGTTTTGCCGATTTCGCCGACCTCGCTGGACTTACCCTGCCTTCCAGGGTATTGTGTCCCACCCGGTTGAACCGGACGGACTATCGAAGAAGAAGGAGCTAACGATGAGAAACATTCTCGCATTGGTCGGGGCCGCCACCGTCGCCTTTCTGGCCGTGGGTTGGTATCTCGGCTGGTATCAAGTTTCCAGTAAGCCGAACCAGGCAGGCACACAATCGGTTCAGGTCGACATTAACCCAGACAAAATTACCGGCGATGTGAAGAAGGGTGTCGAAAAAGGGAGCGAAATCGTGGGCTCGATCCGCGAAATTCGAAAAGACGGCCCAGCCACGAAGGAAGCCGGCCCTGCCACGAATTTCTTCACGCCGACATCGATTGAGAAAGACAAAGGCTCATCCGGCGGCTGGAAGCCGATCGGCAACGATCCGCCCAAGAACAGCATCGATTCCTTCGGTTCGCGAGTCCCGCGAAACTAACTGTCCGAATTCGACCTATTCGGCTGGCCCGCTCGAGTTCGAGCGGGCCTTTTTTGTTTCAAAAGGGTCACAAAGAACTCCTCGAACTCTTTCACCATTGCGAGTCGGCTGAACTCGCGTTCGGCCCGAATTCGGGCTGCAGACGCATACGAACTCGCTCGTGTCGGGTCGTCCAGATAGCGACGAAGACCTTCCTCCAGTGCCGCGTCATCCTGGGCGGGCACGACCAGACCTTCCTGTTCATTCCGAATCAGCCGCCCATTGGCCCCGACGTCGGTGGCGATGATCGCCCGTCCGGCCGCCATGTATTCCAGTACGGCATTCGACATCGATTCGCTATGGGAGCAATTGACGGCAATATCCACGCCTGCGAGAAATGCGGGCACATCCACTACCGAGCCGATTAGCTCGAAGCGTCCGTTCAGTCCCAGTTTTTGAATCTGCTCGGCCAGTGCGGGTCGCTCGTCTCCCTCGCCGGCCACCTGAAAACGAGCGTGCGGATGCTTGCCGCAAATCGATGCCGCGACACGGATGAGCCCGTCAATGTTCTTCACCTGTCGAAGATTGGCCACGGCCCCGATTCGCACCGCTGGCCCGGCTGTGTCAGGCGGTTTGATGTTCTGAAATCGATCCAGGTCCACGCCATTCTCGATGACGCGGACTCTCTGAGGATTCAGCCCCACTGCCTCGATGACCGCAAGCCGAGCGATTTCACTGTTCGTCAGAGTGGTGCCAATCTTGCCGAGCATCCGCCCCAGCCAACGATGTCGAGGCGTCAGCCAGTAGCCCGAATTGTTCCGCACTCGAATCGTGTGCCGGATGCCAGATAATCGCGCCAGCGGTAGCGCGAAATAGGCACTATCGAGAAAGTACGCTTGCACGACGTTGACCTGATGCTGCTTCCAGAACGCACGCAGCCTCATCGCCGCCGAGATCGTGCTGCGTCCACCCATGAGCTTGCGAAGGCCCAGGTCAAGCACCGGACAATCGACTGGGAACAGGGAACGCGATTCGTCATCCTGCCCGTTGAGCAAGCAGAGCGTGGGCTCGACACGAGTTCGATCGAGATTTCGAATCAGCGCGAGAAGCTGGCTCTCCGTGCCCGCACGGCTCAGGCGATCAATCACGAAGCAGACGCGAGGCTTGGTGCTGTTTAATGAATACTGAGTACTGAGTACTGATATTTTTCCGAGCGTGGTCAGGCCCATGCCAACTCCCTCGCCTGAGACTTGGCCGGGAGCAATTCCGCAAACAACTTCAGGTACGCCTCTGCCTGAGCCTGGAACGAAAACTGGTCAATCATTCGCTGGCGACCCGCTTCGCCGAACTGTCTGGCGAGTCGATTGTTGTTTAACAAGTGTGTGATCTTCTCCGCCAACGCCCCAGCGTCTCCAGAAGGGACGAGGTGTCCGGTCACGCCATCTTCGACCACTTCGGGTGTGCCACCGACGGCAGTGGCCACCACGGGCACGCCGGCCGCACTGGCTTCGAGGGCCACGTTCGGCAATCCTTCGGTGAACGAGGGCAACACAACCACATCCGCCCATGGGATCAAGGCATCCAGATCTTTGCGAAAGCCGGGCAAACAAAATCGTTCGCCTAGACCCAGTTCGCGAACCCGATTTTCTAATCGGCTCCGTTCCGCACCATCGCCAAGCAGAATGAATCTCGCGCTGGGCACCAACCGGGCCGACTCGACCAACACGTGAAAGCCCTTTTCCGGGCTCAATCGGCCCGCGGCGAGGACGATTGGGCCAGCTCCTCCCGCAAGTTCCCGCAAAAGCCCCCTGTAAGCCGGATCGGGGTCCGCAAAAGCCTCCAGCCTCGCACCGTTGCGAATCACGCGTACCCGCCCTGGTGCAACATCGGTCCGATACACGCGATCCGCCTGGCCTTGTGAAACGCAAACGATCCGATCCATGAATCGAAGGTGGAACTTGTCGAGGGAGTCGTAGAGGCGAACCTTGAGGTTCTCGCCAGTCCAGCCTCGCGAGACGCTGATGATTGGGATGCTCACTCGTCTCGCGGCGATTCGACCGAGCAGGTTCGACTTGTAGCCGTGCGTGATCAGGATGTCCGCCTGTCGTTCGCGAAGCACCTCGGCTACTTCACGCACGCACTTGAACAAGTGGGGGCTATCGTGAACCAATTTGTGGGCGGAGAACCCGGCATGCTCGACCTCGTTCAGAAATGCTTGGCAGCGGCCGTTCTCGGAGAAACTCGCGAACGAGGTCTCGACTTCGTCGGGGAGTGCCCTGGCAAGCCCGAGCATTTGCCGCTCGGGTCCACCGAAGAAACTGGACGCAATGAGGTGAACGATCTTCAAACGACATCCTTGTCGAAGAGGGGTTGTTGGAGAAGTGTAGCGTTTGCGCTGGCTTCGCGCCTAGGCGGATTCGGGCGACCCGTGGGGTCGCCCGCTAAACGGGGTGCTATTTTGCCACACTCACCCACTGCTTCGTCTTCGCCGATTCCAGAATCGCGTCCAAAATCTGCTGCGTTTCCAGGGCGTCACGGAATGTGGGCGAGGCCGTTTTGCCTGTATCGAGACCCGTCAAGAAGTCGGCCACCTGGTGCGTGAAGCTGGCATCGTAGCCGATCGACAGGCCGGGCACCCACCACTTTTCCATGTACGGATGCTCGGGGCTGTTATCGGTGACATGCACGGACTTCCAGCCGCGGATCTTGCTTTCGTCCGTGTAATCGAAAACCTGCAGGCGATGCAAGTCGTGCAGGTCCCAGCCCAGGGACATGTTTTCGCCGTTGATCTCGAACGTGTACGCCGCCTTGTGGCCACGGGCGTAACGCGTCGATTCGAAGTTGGCCAACGAACCGTTTGCGAACTTGCCGAAGAAAATGCAGGCATCGTCGATGCCGACCTTTTCGACCTTGCCCGTGAGCGTGTGCATCCGTTCCTTCACGAACGTTTCGGTCATGCAACTGACCGTGCTCATCGGGCCGTTCAGCCAGATGGCGGTGTCGATGCAGTGGGCGAGCAAATCGCCCGAGACGCCTGCTCCGGCCGCCGCCAAATCTAGACGCCACAAACCCTGTCCGCCTTGCGGCAAGTCCGATTTGATCGTCCAGTCCTGCAAGAACTTGGCCCGATAGTGGAAAATCTTGCCGAGTTTGCCTTCGTCGATCAGCCTCTTCGCTAGTGTGACCGCCGGAATGCGGCGATAGTTGTACCACACCATGTTGGCGACCTTGGCCTTTTCGACGGCCTCGACCATCTTCAGGCCTTGAGCCGAATCCATCGCCAGGGGTTTTTCGCACAAGATCATCTTGCCGTTCTTGGCGGCCTCGATGGCGATCTCCGCGTGCAGGTTGTTCGGCACGCAAATATCAATCACGTCGATGTCCTTGCGAGCGACCAGCTTTCGCCAGTCGGTCTCGATTGATTCGTAGCCCCACTGTTCTGCGAACGATTTCGCCTTGGCTTCATCGCGGGCACAGACCGCTTTCAAGACAGGCTTGTGCTGGCTGTCGAAAAAATGACTGACCTGGCAGTATGCGTTCGTGTGCGCCCGGCCCATGAAGCCGTAGCCGATCATGCCAATATTCAAATTTTTCTTGCTCATGGAGAGTTCCTGCGAGTGGTAAATCGGAAAGTGAATGTGTACGAAAGACTCACTTCTTGGGCGATGCTTTTTGATAATGCTCGACCACAGACTTCGCCATCTCCGCACACAACTTGTTGCCTGCGTTGTCGGCCGTCCAGCTTTTGTCCTCGTTTTCGTTGGTGAGAACGACCAGGGCAACTGGGCCTTCCTTGAAGTACAAGATTCCCCCATCCGTTCGGGCGTTGCTCACCGACCCAGTCTTGTGTGCAACAGTCACGCCCTTGGGCAGGAATCGCGGAAACTTCTCCATGTCGTCGCACTTCTTCAGATGTTCGAGCATCGCCTTGCTGGCGTCAATCGAAACCAGTTCCCCCTTGTGTAGCAGTTCGAGCAGTCGCAATGTCTCGCGGGCCGTCGTCGAGCCAAGGCCGTATTTCTTGGTGCGTTCGGGATCGATTGACGTCGTGCTTCCCTTGAAGACCTTCGCGTTGATCCGCGTTTCCCGCATGGTCAACACTGCCATTCGGTCGTTGACTGGCTTGATGCCTGTCTTCTCCAGGACCATGTTTGTGGCCGTGTTGTCGGAGTAAACGATCATCAGTCGCACGGCATTCCGAAGAGTAAACTGCGCTCCCGGCGAAAAATTGTCATTCAAAATGCCGCTTCCCTGAACCATTTCATCCTTGGTGAGCGTTAGCATCTCATCGAGCTTGAGTTTTTTCTCGTTCGCCTGAGCATAAACCTCGGCCATGATGGCGAGTTTAATGAGGCTGGCCGTTGGCATGACCTCGTCGGCATTGTGAAAGATGGTCTCACCGGTGCCGAGATGCTTGAGGGAGTAGGCGACTTTGCCCTTGTGGGCGGTGACGAGGGATTCGAGACGTGCGGCCAGTGGCGACTGCGTCGGGTCGTTGCCAATCAGCGACGAAAGAAGCAAGACGGTGGAGGAGATTTGCACTGCCGATTGCTCCAAGTGCGATTGTCGGCTGGTCGAACGCACGCGATCGTGAATCTCGACCAGCCGGGATCATCATCGGGCGGCTCATGCCACACTGCTCGCCAAATTTACGCCGCGTACTTCGCCCGCAGCTTGTCCAGGAACTTCTTGCTGTCTGCCGTCACGTCCCACGCGTGTGGCCAGAAGCACAGATCGATCGTCCACCAACTGTGTGGCACGCCGCTCGCCTGCATGGCGGGGATCAGCTTGTCGAAGTTCAGCACACCCGTTCCGAACGGGTTGTGCGTCGAGGTATTGTGCTCGTTCAGTGTGCCATCCGAATCGATCAGGTGAATGTGCGTGACCTTGCCCTTGAGCTTTTCGAGCAGTTCCAACTCGCCGCCGGGCAGGATTTCCTTGCCCCCCTGATGATTGGCCCCGACCACCGCGCACATGTGAGCATGGCAGGTGTCGTACAGCACGCCGAAGTTCGTGTTCCCCTTGGCTCGCACGCCATCGACGATCTTGTAAATCTCGGAAGGTTTGTTGAACACGAAGCCCGGCTCGAATTCCCAGCAGACGTTCAGGCCATAATCCGAGGCAATCTTGCTGGCCTTGTCCCAACAGGCCACGAGCCGATCCATGCCAGCCTGGTAGCCAAGCTTCTTGCCTTCTTCCGTGTCGAAGTAGTTCGGAGCCAAGACCGAATCGACACGAATGGTCTTCGCATCAATCTCGGAAGCAAACGCACACCAGCCGTTAAACGCGGTCAGATAGGCGGCCGGGACCTCTTCCAGAATCGAGACGCCGGGCGATTTGAACGCCCACAAATCCACGGCAATGCCGGAGAGTGCCAGTCCGTGATCGGCGATCTCTTTCTTCAGTCTTTGCCGGCTCGCCTTGGTCGGATGCGTCGCGGGGGAGGGGTGCGGCCCGAAGCTGCCGAGTTCGAGCCCTTCGTAGCCAAGGTCTTGCAGCTTGTGCAGGATCACGTGGAATTCGTTGGTCGGCTTTTCCTGGTTGAACAGATACGCCCAGGTGCCGATGGAGAGTTTTGCTTTCATGTTGAACTGACCTCGTGAATGACGACGTTGAGTGCTTGGGAACGCCCACAGCCCGCGCGGATTTTTTAACGGGTTCGCTTTCAGGTAGCAAGGATAAAGTTTGGTCGGATTGGCTGTATAGTAAAGAGACGAGTTCGAACTGCGTCTGACGTGAGTGAGGCATGAACGACACGGTCGAAGAAATCAATCGCCGAGCGAAGGCCGGCCGCGATCGGCTAGCTCCCTTCTTTGCCGAGGTCGAGAAGGTTCTGGTCGGGCAGAAGCATCTGGTGCAACGCCTCATCATTGGGCTGCTCACCGATGGCCATATCTTGCTCGAAGGCGTGCCCGGCCTCGCCAAGACGCTGGCCGTCCGCACGGTTGCAAAATCGCTCCAACTCGAATTTCGCCGCATCCAGTTCACCCCCGATCTACTTCCAGCGGACATTGTCGGCACACAGATTTACAACCCGCGTTCGGGGAATTTCTCCGTCAAGAAGGGCCCGGTTTTCGCCAACGTCATCCTCGCCGACGAAATCAATCGTGCCCCAGCCAAGGTGCAAAGCGCCTTGCTCGAAGCCATGCAGGAGCGACAAGTCACCATCGGCGATCAGACCTACGAGTTGCCGAAACCGTTTCTGGTGCTGGCCACGCAGAACCCGATTGAGCAAGAAGGGACGTATCCGCTTCCGGAAGCCCAGGTCGATCGCTTCATGATGAAAGTGATGATCGACTATCCTTCCCGGGCCCAGGAATTGGCGATTCTCGAACGCATGGGCAAGATCGAGCCCGAACTGACCGTGAAGCCTGTGCTTTCCCCGACCGACCTTTCCGAATTGCGGCAGGCCGTCGATGACATTTACGTGGACGACAAGATCAAGGCCTATCTGGTCGATCTCGTCCAGGCGACCCGACGGCCAGCCGATTATGGGCTGGAGATGACCGGCCTCATTCAGTATGGTGCTAGCCCACGGGCAACGATAGCCCTGGTGCGAGCCGCCCGTGCCCAGGCGTTTCTGGAAGGTCGAGGCTACGTGACGCCGCAAGATGTGAAAACCGCCGCCCCAGACGTCCTTCGGCATCGGCTGCAAGTTTCGTACGAAGCCGAGGCCGAGGAATTGAAGGCCGAAGATTTACTGAAGCGGATTTTGGACAAACTACCCGTTCCATAGTAGTAGGCACACGTTGTGTGCCGTTCTGATTCATACGGCACACGGAGTGTGCCTACTACGATGAGATCCCACTGACACCTGAATATGCAACAAGTCCTCTTCCACATACCGATCCTGAAAGAGTCGTTCCCGCCGGACGGCTTGCCCGTGCATGGGTTCGGCGTGATGCTCTTCATCACGTTCTTGTCCTGCGTGTGGTTCCTTGCCTGGCGTTCGCGACGAACGGGCGTGGCCGTGCCCAAGGATCGCGTGCAAGATTTAGTGATCGCGGTGTTCGTTGGCGGGTTGGTCGGGGCACGAATCACGTACATGATTCAGTATGACCGTCCGCTGAAAGAATTCGTCCGCATTTGGGAAGGCGGCATCGTTCTTTACGGCGGCATCGTCAGCGGGTGCCTCGCGTTTATCCTCTTTCACCGGTATTTTCTGAAGAAAGCCGGTGTCACGTTTTGGAAATTGGCGGATGTGTGTGCCCCTGGCCTGGCACTCGGCATCGCCCTGGGCCGCATGGGGTGCTTCCTGAATGGTTGCTGCTATGGCCACGTTGCGCCGGACAGTTGTCCTTCGGCCGGCTTTCCGCTGCTGACATGCCCGGCCCAGGAAAAAGTCGTCGGGATTTATTCGTACCAAACCTTGACCGGTTTCACCGTGAAACCCGGCACTACCGGGCCACAATCGGTCGTTACCGGCGTGGAAACGGGTTCCGCGGCCGAGCGGGCTGGCCTTCTGGTCGGCGACCGCATCGTCGGCGTCAATGGACGGAAGAATGTCGCGGTTCTTTTGATCACGGGGCAGCCCGATGCCGTCGAAAAGGCGGGTTCGATCGGTAAGGAAGGGGGTGCGCGAGTGATCCCGCATCCGGACCGGGATGATCAGATTCGACTGATCGTAGAGGACCCCGCCGAATTATCGAAACTCCGCGTGAACATTGAGAAGATCGTGCTCTTCCGGGCCAGTGCGATTCCGCTCGATTCGTTCACGGAATTGATGTCGGACATGCAATATGGCCGGTCGCGTGGCCGCGATTCGCTGACTCTTGAGGTAGACCGAGCAGGCCAAACCATCGCGATCGGTCCGTTTACACCTCGCACGGTGGGCCTGCATCCAACGCAGCTTTACGAAACGATCAGCATGCTGCTGCTCGTCGTTTTCCTGCTCGCGTTCTACCCCTATCGCCGATACGACGGGCAGATTTTCACGTTGTTCCTGGCCATCTACGCGGTGCATCGATTTCTGAACGAGCGGCTCCGCAACGATACGGACACCGTCGGCATTCCCTCGTTGAACATGACGCTGTCGCAGAACATCAGCGTGCTGATGCTGCTCGTGGCACTGGGTTTGGAACTCTATCAGCGCAAATGCGGAAAGAGACCGGCAAAAGCCGCCTGACGATCAAAAGCCCAGGGACGGCCGTCCCTGGGCTTTTGATCTAACCTGTTTTTTATCAAGCACATACGCACCATTTCCAAATTGGGCTTGAAGCCAGCTGTAGGCAGGGTATAAGAGTGTGCCAGGCAGGATGCCTGGAACTTACCGCATGGAGGCGGTTTTTATGCACACCACGATTTCGCTTCATCAACAACTCCTGGCTCGCGGACGGCATCTCTTCGATTTGGGCTGTTTGGCCGAATCGAAAGAGGCGTTACGGCCACTCGTGAAACAGGCCGGCGTGGCCACGCACACCTTGAGCGAGACACATCGTCTCCTGGGCGAAATCGATCTGGATCTTGGCAACTATCGTCGAGCACGCAGGCACTTTGCGGTCGCCATTCATCTCGTGCCCGATGAGGCCAGTCTTTACTCGCTCTATGCACAAGCGGTCGAACTCGACCCGGAGGGCGATCCGCTTCGGGCCTACAAGGCACGACGCCGGGCTACGCGACTCGATCCTTCGAACGCGGCCGGCTGGAGTTCGCTCGGCTGGAGTTGCCTGCGGATGGGAAAGCGATCGCTTGCGTTCAAAGCCTTCGGCCGCGCAATGCGACTCCGTCCCGCATCACTCGATACGCTCGGCGAAACGATTGAAGGCTTGCTCGCGCTGAACCGACTTCGCGATGCCGAGAAAGCCGTTCGCACTTCGCAGTTCCAGTTCAAGAAGTCGTCTGGCCTGCGAACCCTCGCCGACCGCGTGCAGTTCGAGATTCTGCGGAGCGAACAGGCCGAGAGACTGGATGTCGAGGCCGAGGGGGCATTCGTGTTGCAGTTCGTTCCGGGACCGAGCGCAAGCTCCCCGCGAGATGTCGAGCCTCGAATCATTCGGATGGATCGTCGTTCGCTGCCCGCGCCGCACTTGTTCAGATTGTTTGGCAATCGCTCCGACCCAAGGCGAGCGAGCTGATTTTCAAATGTAGTCCTCCCGCTCCGCGTCAGGACTTATTTCAACGGCACACGCACCGCTTTCTTCTTGATCGTCAAGGCCCGATCCATGGCCTCGACGCAATCGCCATTCCCATTTCGCCGATCGAATTGCCGAGACAGTTTCAGTACACGGCCCTTGATCGACTTCGCCAGGTCTGTCAGCACGTATTCGCCCCTGGAATTCGCCAGCGTGGATTCGACCGGCAGTCGCATCTTGATCTTGGCCTTTCGCTCCGCAAGACAATCGACCGCCACCATCATGTTTCGCAAAAACGACAACGTCGAGAGCGGGTCGTGTCCCGATTCCACTTTGGGCATGTGTGTTTCCGTGAGTTTGACGGCGCGAGCGTCGTTGCCGGTGAGGGCCAGGAATGCAAGGTGATCGCCCCAGCGGCACACGTCCAACGGAACCGAAGAACGCCGACTTCGCTCATACCCTCGATGGTGGTAGGCCATCGCGTCCTTGCCGCGACCAACGTGCAACAGCGGCAGCAAAACTCTGGCATAGGTGCTGTCTGGCACTGACAGGCATGTCCGACCGCTGGCAATGAGTTCTTCGGCCTTCCGAATTCCCAGTGTGCGTTTGCCCATGTCCATCCAGTATTGCGCCAGGCTGTTGAGTTCACACGCATGACAGTCGCTGAGGAACGATCGCGGCATGCACATGAACTGTTTGTGCGCTCGCCGTGCCTCCGCGTTGTCACCTGTCAGCAGGGCCACGGAGCGTCGCATTCCCACAACCGGCTGGATCGAGCCCGAATGATCGCGGAACCGTCGTTCCATGTCGTCGAGCATCTTGTGAATTGTCGGGAGTTCAATCTCGGGAAAGCTGGGAAGGTCCGCGACCACCCACTTCATCTTCCAAAGGAGTTGAAAGGGGGATATGCCAGTGTCCTCCTTGCGATCGAACATCGACAAGCACCACGAAAAGCTGACAATCATCAAGTCAGGCCGTCCTCCCGTTTCGGCAGCCCTCATCAGTTCATCGCGGGCCTTGAAGGCAAGGGGCAGGTCGCCGTGCGAATCCGCCAGGCGCACCGCCTCTTCGCACACTTCAATACGCGTGGGACCGTGTTTCAACTCCTTGGCCTGCTCCAACAGGCGTTCGACCTGCTCGGTGTGATCGGACTCTCGATGTTTCGCCATGTCAGATTCCCTTTCCGGCCTGCGTGACCAAGGCCGCGTTCTGGATCGTCAGGCGATACCCCGCTCGTGAACGGCCATGGCCTGCTCGATTCGTCCAAGTCGCAGTAGAGGAAGGAGCATCCAACTCAGCACCGTGTCGAGATAACCCGCTCTCTTGATCGTCCCTTCGAGAAACGACTTGGCAGCGATGGCCGCCTCCGCCCAGCGTGCGTGCGAGGACTTCACCTAACCCCCAACCTCTTCCCCAAGAGGGAAGGGGAGTAAGACTCACTCCTCATTCGCCATGCCAAACTCAATCATCGCCAGGAGTCCGTCGTTCAATAGCCCCATCTCTTTCGTGTTCAATGGCTGATGCGCGAGCAACAGCGATTGAACATAGAGCATCTCTACCGACCGTCGCAACAGCGGTTTCTTTGTCAAACTGACCAATCGACGAACTAGCGGGTTCTCAAAGTTGAAACAAAGTTGCGAGTGGGCCGATGTTCGCTTTTCGCGCTTGCCGAGTTGATCGAGCACGCCTCCCCACAGCGGGTCGGCAATCTCTTTCGATTGCTCCAGCGAACGGAAGAATCGGCCATCCTTGCTAGTGCTAAACAACGCGGGCAGTTCGTTCGGCTTGAACTTCTTCAACTCCGGCTCGCAACGGAAAGACTTCAGGGCCGACTCCGCCACGCTCATCAGCAGGTGTGCGGATTCTTGTTCTTCCAGCGATACGTCCTCGAACGACTGCACGATCTCGGTGGCATCGAGTTCCTCGACGGTCAGGTCGTCAAAGACCTCGGGGGCCTTCGTGAGCAACTCGTGATCGTACGAGTAACCCGCGTTGATCACGCATCGCCCCTGAGCAGACGCCACCCGGGCAATTTGCCGAAACTGATCGACGGTCGGCGTGAACAGCAGATTGCCATGTTCGCGCCGGTACTCGCCAAGCGACATGCGCCCATGCGTGGTTTCGAATGGCAGGTAGTCGATAAACAGACGATAGAACTCGTCGTCCTCGGCCGCGAGGGCTTTTAACGCCCGATGATGCAGGTCGATGAATTTTTCCAGCTTCTCGGGCCGTTTCTCGGCTAGGTTCACGAGGTACGCCCGCAAGCAATCGCCAAGCGAATCACGGGCGGCGGCCAGTTTGTCGTCGTCGTAAAACGTCTCACGGCTCGCAGTCGGCCGCAAGTCGTTCGCGTTCACCACGGCTTTCAAGAAGAAGGCCCAGTCGGGCAGCAGATTGTCCGCACTCTCCGAAAGCAGCATGTTTTTCAGGTATACGCGATGTGCTCGTCGAGCAGTCAGGCTGGCTTCGTGCGGCAGGATGAAGGCCACGCCATCAATGTCGCCTGCCTTGGACCGCAAGGGCAGGGCATCCAGAAAATCGAGCCCGAAGGCCTCGAGCCCGAACCGGAGTAGCGATTGCGTGCGTTCCTTCTCCGACGAAAACTCTTGCCGCCAGGGGACGCCACGCTCGTTGGCAATCTCGTTTCGCTTGCCGCTCGACACCTTGATGGGGTAGGGCAACATGCCGCCAAAATGCTTGACAAGTTCGCTGAGCCGTTCGAACTTGAAGAACTCCTCGGCATCCTCGCGGGCCGTCAGAATGACCTGAGTGCCAGGGGAAAGATCGCCAGTCAGCGTGCGGACATCGTAAGTGCCATCGGGCTTCGCTCGCCATTCGACTGCCGGCGAATTCTTTTTTGCCGAACGCGAGATGACTACAATTTCGTCGCTGACCAGAAAGCACGACAGAATGCCGACGCCGAATTGCCCGATGAAGTCCGTGGGCCGATCACCCTCGGCCATGCGTTTCGAACTCTCGCCGATGGTGGCCAAGAACTTGTGGACTTCCTCTTCGGTGAGTCCGATGCCATCGTCGGTCGCGACCAGCGTGGCCGGCTTTCCCTTGGGAGTGTGCAGTTCGAGCGACAGCGATCCCGCGAACTCCGGCTCGACCTTCTGGCGGGCCCGAATCGCATCCACACCGTTCTGCAAGAGTTCGCGGACAAACACCTCCGGCCCGCTGTACAAGTGCTTGGAGAGCAGATCGATGATGCCGCGCAGATGGATCTGAAATTTATGGGCCACGGCGTCCTCGGTGGATGATCGCAATGATGAATGGAGCAATTATAGCGGAGCGGGTTCGGCGTGGGGGGCACCGCAAGAATTGTCAGAAACACGTTTAGCGTTCGAGCCAACGGCTCGAACCAAGTCACGCCTCATAAACAATCCGCCCATGTTTCGTCGAACGTGAAATCCGATCCGTCGCGTGCATGCCCGCCAGCACGAATTCCACGCAGCTTGCTCGAATCGCTTCGCTCTCCGCCGCATTCACTTCGAAGGCTTTTTCCCAGGCTTTGGGCACTCGCTTCAGGCGTTCGGCATAGATGCTCGACGGCAGCATGTCGCCGACTTCGATCTTCACGCCTTTCGAGAAGATGTCCGCGATTTCGTCCACGCCGTGTTTGTCGACATACTCCTCGAACACGATGCCGATGGCCTCCGCAATGACGGCTTCGAGCACCTGGCGTTCGGACATTTGCGTCGCACCCATCATGTCGAGTTCGAGCTTGCCGAGGCTCGATGTCGGCAGATGGCCCAGGTCGCTGATTCTGGGCACGGCCGGCTTCTCGCCGAGACGCACGCCGCGATGGCGAGCACTGGCAACCATCGTGCGATAGTTCGCGATGCTGAAGCGGGCACTGACGCCTGACGAGTGATCGACATACTTCGACTTACGGGCACAGATGCTGATTTGCTCGATCACTTCCTTCATGAAGAACGGCACCTGCACCGGGAAATCGCCCCCTAGGTCGATCGCCGCTTCCTGCTCGACAATCTGAATGCCCATGTCGCGTTCGAGTGGATAGTGCGTCTGAATCAGCGAGCCAATGCGGTCCTTCAACTGCGGAATGACCTTGCCCGAACGGTTGTAGGTGGCCGGGTTCGCCGAGAAGAGCACGAGCACGTCGATGTCGAACTGGATGGGATAGCCGCGAATTTGCACGTCGCGTTCTTCGAGGATGTTAAACAGGCCGACTTGGATCAGTTCGTCCAGTTCGGGGATCTCGTTCATGGCGAAGATGCCCCGATGCATGCGCGGAATGAGGCCGAAATGCAGGGCGTCCTCGGCCGACAT
>SIAJ01000094.1 GCA_009691845.1 Gemmataceae bacterium | reverse complement strand
GAAAAAGAAGCATCGGAACTACTCAGGAGATCGAAATTGTTCTCCATGGGCGACGACAATCGGGCGACTTACATGGCCAAGCTGCAAGAGATCATTAAGAAGTACCCCGGCACGATGGCGGCCAAGGAAGCCAAGAAGATCCTCGTCGACGTCAAGTGATCTCATCGCGGGCGTTTCTTCCACGAGATGTGAATGAAAACCAATCGGCATACGGACGGCGAGCGAACGCTCGCCGTTTTTTTTGACTTCGAGAACATCGGCATCGGCCTCAACCTCCGCCGCGACCGTTTCGATATCGGCAAAGTGGTCGAGCGTCTCGTCGAAAAGGGCAAGATCGTCGTCAAGAAGGCGTATGCCGACTGGAGCCGATTTGCCCAGTACACCACTCCGCTTCATGAAGCCGCAATCGAACTGATCGAGATTCCTCGCCGAGGCGTCACCGGAAAAAACTCGGCCGATATTCGACTCTGCGTGGATGCGATGGATCTGGCCTATTCCAAGGATCACATCGATACGTTCGTCATCGTCTCCGGGGACAGCGACTTTTCTCCGCTGGTCTCGAAACTCAAGGAGTTGGGCAAGCACGTGATTGGCCTCGGCCTCGCGGAAGCGACCTCGGACCTCCTGCGTGACAATTGCGACGAGTTCATTTACTACGACGATCTTGGACGAGTCAACACGACCGCTCCGGTACTGCCGTCCGCGATTCCAGAAGTGAAGAAGAAGGCATTTGAATTGCTCATCGAGTCGCTCATGGCTCTTCGTCGAGAAAACAAGGAGACACTGTTTTCCTCGATGGTCAAGGACACGATGAAGCGAAAGAAACCCTCCTTCAACGAAGAATATCACGGCTATCGCACCTTTAGCGAACTACTCGAAGACGCGGCCAACAACGGTGTCGTCGAGATCGAAAGGCACAAGGGAAGCGGCACCTACGTCGTCACGCGATTCGGCTCGGAACCCAAGATGCCGCTTCCTCCCGAGCAGGCCTCTCGACCGCCAGTCGACAACCGCGCCCCGAGAATGCAGCGTCCGCAATCGCCTCGGCCTCAAGCTTATCCTCAACAGCAAGCGCCACGAAGGCCGGCCCCCGTGCCTCCACCTCAGACTCCTCTCTTCGATCCGGGAGACGAGATTCTCGATCTCGTCGAAGAGCGATATGGCGATGAGTGAGGAACGTTCGTATATGGCCCGCTCGCGGAGCAAGATGGCTACTTCCGCTCGCCAGCACCTCGGCTTACACCTATCATTTCGCAGATCCCGCCAGCCCCGGAGTTGACCCGTGTCGAAGCTTTTCGGCATAACGCTGTTCGTCAGCGCCACCCTGCTGTTTCTCGTTCAGCCCATGGTCGGCAAGATGGTCTTGCCGCTTCTTGGCGGAACGCCGGCCGTCTGGAACACGTGCATGGTGTTCTTCCAGGCACTATTGTTGGCTGGCTACTACTACTCTCATCGCACCACCACCACGCTGCTCACACCCAAGCAAGTCCGTGTGCATTCGGCCCTTCTGTTTGTCACGCTCGGGGCCTTCGCGCTGGCGGCGGCATTAATCGAAAATCACTCCCCGGTTCCGATCGTCAAGAGCCTCGCCCCGCAAGGAAGCGATCTGCCCTTCTTCGGCGTGCTGTTGTTGCTCGCGGCCGCGATTGGCCTGCCATTCTTCACCGTCTCGACGACTGCACCCCTACTGCAAAAATGGTTTTCGGAAACCGGACATCCCAGTGCGAAAGATCCGTACTTCTTGTATGCCGCCAGTAACTTCGGCAGCTTGCTGGCGCTGGTTGCTTACCCATTCGTGGTCGAACCGAATTTGACTCTCGTCGCACAGGCCTGGATGTGGGCCGGTGGCTTTCTAGTCCTCACGGGCTTAATTTTCCTGTGTGGGAAGGCTGTGCTCAACGCGCCTCCGCCGAAGCCTCCCATCCAAAAATCGAAGAAGGCACCCGAGCCGAAGCCGGTCGACGAACCGCTGCCGCCTTGGACCACCCGCTTGCGCTGGCTGATTCTTGCGGCCATCCCGTCCAGCCTGATGTTGGCAGTGACCACCGACGTCACGACGGACATGGTCTCGATGCCGCTCCTGTGGGTAATTCCACTCGCACTCTATCTGATCACGTTCATCATCGTGTTCTCAAAGCTCACGCCGTCCTGGGTGCATCTGACGGCCACGCTCCTGAGTCCGGTGCTGATCCTTCTTGTCCTCTTCACGAAAACGGCGGAACCGGTCAGTAACCTCGATCTCTCTCGGGCACCGGCATTCGTCCAAACCCTGTTGCAACTGTTGCCGTTTGCCACGTTCTTCATGGTCACACTCACATGCCATGGCGAACTCGCTCGCACCCGGCCATCCTCGAAGCATCTGACCAATTTCTACCTTCTCATGTCCGTGGGCGGCGTGGTTGGCGGGCTCTTCAATGCATTCTTTGCACCGATCATGTTTACCTTCATCAGCGAGTATCCGATTACTCTCGTGGCGGCCTGCTTCGTCCTGCCGCAGTTGACTTCGCTCACACAACCGGACGTAAAGCCCGAACCCAGAGCATGGACAGTTTGGGATGCCGTGCTGCCGCTTTTGTTCTTCGCGGCCGCCCGGTTTCTCTCGGCCTACTTTGCCGATCTTGTCGACGGGTTCATCTGGTTGAAAGACAAGACCGGAACCACGCTGCCTCCGAAAACGGGAGCGACCATCGTCGCCTTCGGATTGCCCACGTTGTGCAGTTATTTCCTCGTCGAGAACCCTCGGCGATTCGGGGCCGTTGTCGGTGCCATCTGGATTGGCACGTTCCTGACCTTCATGATGAATGAACGCAAGAAGGACGAGGAATTCCGCACGATCTACACACGTTCGTTCTTCGGGTCGATGAAAATCGAATCGCACTGGAAGTTCCATCGGCTCGTTCACGGCACGACTGTTCACGGCTCGCAGCAACGCTATCCGGACGAATATTCCACAATCCAGGTCCTCTCGTTGCTGGGAGCGAACGGCCCAGCAGATGCCCTGGGGTTGGCCTGGATTGCCGACCCGCATCTGCATTTCCCGGGCCGCGAACCACTGACCTACTACCACCGCACCGGTCCGGTCGGCGACATGTTCTGGGAATTCTGGCAACAGAACAAGCAGCATCCCGGCCGGAACGAAGACGTTGCTTGCATCGGCCTTGGTACAGGCTCGCTGTCGGCCTACGCCCTGCCTGGCCGCAAGACGACGTTCTTTGAGATCGACTGGACCGTTCGCCGCCTGGTCGAGGAGCCGAAACATTTCACGTACATCCAGAGAGCAAAGGATCAGTGCGGTGCCGAGAATATGGAGTTCATCATGGGCGATGCCCGCTTGTCGCTCGAGCAGACCGATCGCAAATGGGGACTGATGCTGATCGACGCGTTCAGCTCCGACTCGATTCCTGCACACTTGCTCACGAAGCAAGCACTTGAACTTTATTTCAACCGCCTCTCGGACGATGGCTTGCTCGCCCTGCATATTTCGAATCGCTACCTGAAGCTGGAACCGGTCGTCGACCAACTCGTTCGCTCCCTCGGCTACGCGGCACTGAAACGCTCGGACCACACGGAGGACTCGATTTACCCGGACAAGGTCGAAGTCTCCGGCAAGCTGGCTTCGTCCTGGGTGATTGTCGCCAAGAAGAAGGAGGCCCTCGGCGGCCTGCTGGACGATCCGAACTGGGGGCCCTTGGAGAGTCGGCCATCGGTCGGCCTGTGGACGGACGATCACACTCCGATCACGAAGGCCCTTGAAAAAGGCTGGTGGACGCTCTTTGGGCGCTAGTCCGAATCGTAGTCGGCAGACTCCGTGTGCCGACTCCCGCACAGGGAGCGTGCGGGCTACAATGGGATCGATGCCCAACCTGATCATCATCGGTGCCAGTGCTCGGGCTGCCGCGGCCTCGGCGATTCGGGCCGGCTTCACCCCCTGGACTGCCGACCTGTTCGCCGATCGGGACCTCCGGGAGATGGTCCCCGATGCCATTCGTTGCCCGGCCGAGCAGTACCCGCAAGGCTTCGTGGACATTTTGAAGCAAGCCCCCGATGCAACCTGGATGTACACCGGAGCACTCGAGAATTCGCCAAATCTCATCCGCAAGCTGATAAAAATTCGACCCCTCTGGGGGAACGGGACGGATGCTCTGCTCGCGTCGCGATCACCTTTCTTCATTGCAAGACTCCTGGAACGTAACGGGCTACCTGCTTTGGAGGTCCGACTGTCGGATGGAGAACGATCGCCTGTTCATCGCTGGTTGCAAAAGCCGCTCCGTGGAGCAGCGGGGAACGGGATCCGCTTTTCGGTCGAACGCAATCCTTCGGGTTATTTCCAGCAATACATCGAAGGCACGTCGATGTCGGCCAACTTCGTCCGGGCTCGCGGTCGTGTGAAACTGCTCGGCATCACGGAGCAACTCATCGGCATCGACTGGCTCAACGCTCCGCCGTTTCGCTACGCAGGAAACATCGGGCCCGCTGAAGTCTCGGAACCCTGTCGAGCCGAATTAACGCGGATTGGTGAAGTGATTGGTGATGGGTGTGGCCTCCTCGGGTTGTTTGGTGTGGACTTCATCCTCGCGGAAAATCGGCCCTGGGTCGTGGAAGTGAATCCGCGTTACACGGCCTCCGTCGAGGTGCTCGAACGAGCGATGGACTTCTCGCTACTCAGCGAGCACCGAACTGCCTTTGCTGATGAATTCGTCCCCCCGCGAATGTTGCCGGGCCACTCGAAAATCTGCGGAAAAGCGATTCTCTATGCCGAACGTGAGTTCGTTTTCTCCTCAACCGACTGGCCAGGGAGAGAGGACTTGGAGAACTTTGCCGACATCCCGCATCAAGGCGATCTCATCCAGGCCGGCTGGCCAATCCTGACCATCTTGGCCACGGGAAACTCGACTGAGGAATGCCGAACTGAGTTGAAATCGCGGGCAAACATCCTGAACACTCATCTCCACTTATCCTCGCTAATCCATGCAGAAAACATGGGAAATATGGCTTATTAGCGGAGATCGGTGAAGATGAGTGTTCACACCGAAGTTTATTTCTTCAGTTCCTTGAACACAATGTCCTTGAACGTCACTTCCATTGGCCCGCCGCCATGGAGTTGGAACGCGATGATTCCTTTCCCTGGGAGCTTGTCGAAATCCTGATCGACGGCGGTGATCCCGTTGACGATGATGGTGACGTGCTTGCCTTCGACCTTGATGTGGTACTCGTTGAAGTCATCGGCCTTGAGCTTCGTATTCACCTTGTCCTTCGGGGCTTCCTTCATCATGCCGCCGAATTGCTCGCCGTAAAGGCTGCCCCAATAACCTGCGCCGGCATCGCACTGCGGGCCCTTCACAACGTGCTTCTTCGGATCGATGACCGAACTGCGAATTTGGATGCCGCTGTTGCCCTTGCCGCCGGCGAGCCGAAGCTTGCACTTCAACTCGAAGTCCCCAAATTCCTTCTTGCTGCACAGGAACGTGTTAAAAGGAATCGGCTTCTCGGACTTGCCTGTGACCGTGGTGCCATCGACCGTCCAGTATTCGGCAATGCCTTCCCACTGGTCCTTTTTGAGGAAGTCGCTGGTCTCGTCGGCGTGCAAGTTCGTCGCGAGCAGACACAGTGCAAGTCCGGCAGTCGTTGCAATTCGCATGAGGAATCTCCTGGTTTGAAGTTTCAACCGTCTGGGTTGTGTTTCAGATTCTAGCGAGCCTTCGACGCGATGCGACAAATGAAGGGATGAATGCAAGGAGCCAAGATCGCTCAGTTCGGACAACCTAGTCCCAAACTCCCCGATCTACAAAAGAGTAATAGCGCGAAGCTTGCAAATGTGAACTCGACTTTGGAAACTTTTTCGAGATTTCTGGAGTTCGGTCTCGTAGCCGCACTCGTGAGAGTGCGGGGCTGCCACTGGATGCGGCAAAGCGCATCTAATGGGTCAAGCCTCCCCGCGTTCTGACGAACGCGGCTACGAGGGGTCGGCCCCTTCTCGAACTTGTCAGCCACGCGATTCGTATGTAAACTATTGGTATTACAATATTTTATCCGCGTGGGAGAGGCCCGATGCGACGTCGCGATTTCCTTTGGACGGCTCCGCTCGCTCTTAGCCCGTTGGCGTTCTTGGCCGGTTGTCCCAACAAGAATGCGTCCGATCCGTGGGCGGCCTCGGCTGGCAAGCCAAAGATCCTGGTCTCTTTCGCGGCCTTGCACAGCCTTGCGGCCAACGTCGCCGGCGAGGATGCCCAGGTCAAGTGCCTACTCACGACGACCGGCCCCCACACACACGGCGACGCGACCCCGGAACAAATCAAACTTGCTCATGGCTGCGATCTCCTGGTCATCAACGGCTTGCTGATGGAAGACGGGGCGGATGGATTTGTGAATCGCCTGGAAAAGTCGGCCGCCAATCCCAAGTGGAAGGTGCTCAATGTCGGCTCCAAGCTGAACGAGGATTGGCTGCGCGAGGGTGTCTGCCACCACGATCACAGCAAGCCGGGCGAGGATCACGAACATGGCATCGATCCGCACGCCTGGCTCAGCGTTCGCTGTGCAAAAAAGATGGTCGAGAGCATTCGCGATGAACTGAAGCTTCTCGATCCCAGCCATGCCGAGGGTTACGACAATCGAACCGCCGCGTACCTGAAGAAACTGGATCAACTCGAAGCCGACGGGAAGGCGATGTTGGCCCCGAAAGAAGAGAAATGGATTCTCTCCTTCCATGAATCGCTGGGCTATTTCGGTGAAACGTATGGCCTGAAGATCGCCGGCTCTATTCAGGTCGATCCGGGCCGAGAACCATCGAACGACACGTTGCAAAAGATCATCAAGAACTGCCAAAGACGAAAGATTCGCGTGATTGCGGTCGAGCCGCAGTTCCCGAGCCACACCTCGGCCCAGGTCGTTCTCAACGCTCTGCGTGGCCTGAAGGAAGACCCGATTGATGCAGTGTTCGCCGAAGTCGATCCATTAGAGACGTGCGACGAGGCCGACCTTGGGCCTTTGCTTTACGAGAGCGTCATGCGAAAGAACCTGGCCGTACTTGCGAAAGCTCTGCGATGAATGCCGTCCTTGCCCAGATCCGAAACCTCCGGGTGAATCTCGGCGGCCGATCGATCCTGAACGGGATCGACGCGGACCTGTTGCGCAACAAGATCACCGCCCTCATCGGCCTGAACGGTTCGGGGAAGACGACACTCCTCCGGGCCCTCATTCGCGAGTGTCCCTTCCAAGGCGAAGTAAAATTCTTCTGTGGGCACGATCACTCCCATCATCGCCCGGAGCATATCGGCTACGTGCCGCAACGATTGAGTCTGGACGCCCGGCTGCCTCTGACCGTTCGCGAGTTCTTCGCGCTGGCCTTGCAACGCCGGCCACTCTTTCTCGGCGTGTCCGCCAAAGTCGCGAAGAGGGCCGCGGAGTTGCTCGCACGGGTCGGTGCCGGACACTTGCTCAATCGCCCGGTTGCCAAGCTTTCCGGCGGAGAGATGCAGCGAGTGCTGCTCAGCCTGGCGTTGGAGCCGCAGCCGGAATTGCTCTTGCTGGACGAACCGGCTGCGGGAATCGATTTCGCGGACCAGGCACCGTTCTACGACTTGCTCGGCCGGATCAACCGCGAGCGGCAAGTCACGATCCTGATCGTCTCGCACGATCTGTCCGTGGTAAGCGAGCATGCCCATCACGTGCTGTGCCTTCAGAACGGAACGATTGTCTGCCAGGGGCCGCCGGGAGACGTGCTGACGCAGGAAGCTATTTCAAGAACATTCGGCGCCGGGAAGAAGGTTTACGCACACCTACACGATGATGGGACCGCCTGCGACCACAACCATTCGCACGGCCACGGCCACTCGCATGGGCATTGATCACAAGAATCTACAACGCTACTCTTCACGAATCATCGCTAATAGAGAAAGATAGACGCGTGGTTTCGAATCTTGATTCGAGTGGATCAGTGCAGATTAGGGTTCTGAAGTGTCGTGTTCGCGCATCAAACATAAGCGGCCGGAGCAACCTACGATTGAGGTTCCTCCGGCCGCAAGTTTAACATGCGTGCGAATGTTACGCCGCCGCTAATTCATCTAGCCACTCTCGCTCAACCCCTTCAGAGATGATCTCTTCGAGTTGCGAGGGGGTGATGGCATAGTCCAGCTGGATTTGACGCTGGGTGTCACCCACGGTCATTGTGCGGGTATCCTGGGCATTCACCAGGGCCACGAAAATGTCTTTGCGTTTCTGGACCGGCAGTTTTTTGGATGACATATGTTCACTCCTTCCTTTCTGGTTTGACTAATCGGATGCAAACGATCCGACACACGTAAGCCAAGTCCGCGTTGGTGGTTACATCAAATAAACCGCCCGAGATCAACAGGATCCGGGAACGCGGCCCTTGCACTCTGCAAACAGTTGCCTATCTCCCAATTGTACGACTCCACACCCTGGACGCACCAAGAAAACCGGGTATTTTCCGGTATCTTTCCACGTCCTATTCCTCCACTCCGGCAAGGCCGACCCCCCCATGAGAACCCTCTTCAGCCTCGGGCTTTTGGTTCTAAGCGGAACCCACCTCTTGGCACAGGCTCCGGAAACCAAAGTCGTCGTTCCGAAAGAACGCGTGACGGCCGTAGATGAACGAGTCTCGGCCGCAGTGAAAGACCTCGTGGAGCTATACAAGGACTTTCATGAACATCCCGAACTCTCGTTGAACGAGGTCCGCTCGGCCGCACGCTTGGCCAAGGAGGCCAAATCGCTGGGCTTCGAGGTCACGGAAAAGGTCGGCCAAACCGGAGTCGTGGCCGTCCTCAAGAATGGAGCGGGGCCAACCGTACTCATCCGGGCCGACATGGATGCCTTGCCGATCGTCGAGCAGACCGGCATCCCATATGCGAGCAAAGTTCTAACTCGCGATCGGGCTGGCCGCGAAGTAGGCGTGATGCACGCCTGCGGGCACGATGTGCATATGGCCTGCTGGGTCGGCGTGGCACGGGTCCTGGCCGGCATGAAGGACAAGTGGTCCGGCACGCTGGTGTTTGTCGCTCAACCGGCAGAAGAGATCGGCACGGGTGCCCGCCTCATGCTCGCGGATGGGCTGTACAAGCGCTTTCCGAAGCCGAACTATTGCCTGGCCCTGCATGCGGATGCACTGCAGGAGGCCGGGCACATCTATTACACCGAAGGACTCGCGATGGCGAACGTAGACACGGTTGAGATCACCGTGAAGGGCAAAGGAGGCCACGGTGCCGCACCGCACGCGACCATCGACCCAATCGTGATCGCAGCGAAACTCATTCTCGATCTGCAAACGATCGTGAGCCGGGAAATGAACCCAATCGATCCCGGCGTGGTGACGGTCGGCTCCATCCATGGCGGCACCAAGGCCAACATCATCTCGAACGAGGTAAAACTCCAGATCACGGTACGTTCGACCAAGGATGCCACCCGCAAGCTGATCCTCGAAGCGATTGAACGAAAAGCCAAGGCGGCCGCAGCCAGTGCAAATGCTCCGGAGCCTGAGATCGTGGTGCTGATCGACGAGTTCACACCGAAGCTCGAAAACAACATCGACCTCACGCGCAAAACGATTGCCGTCTTCAAAAATGTGCTCGGGGAGGACAAGATTCACACACGGCCGGTCATCATGGGGGGGGAGGATTTTTCGCGATATGCGTTGAACGGAGAGATCCCGGTCTTCATGTACTTTCTCGGTTCCGTGTCGCCGGAACGCATGGCGGAGTCGAAAAAGGAAGGCGGCAAGCCACTCGCCGGCGGTCATACGGATCAGTACTACCCGCAACCGGAACCGACCATCCGGACAGGAGTGAAGACGATGTCGCTGGCCGTTTTGAATTTAGTGGGGAAATAATTGATCTGAGCCGCGCACGCAGAGCAGCGGAGTAAGCGGGCGGCGTGCCGCTTACTCCGCTGCGCTGCGTGCGCGGCTCGGATCATTGTTAATCCAAATCCGGCACCGACATGCCATCATCGCGTTGGATGATCAACTTCAGCACGTCGTCTTTCAGTTTGCTCGAAACCGCACGCACGGACCCATCGGCAAACAGGATCATGCACGGCTTGTTGTCCGCAAAACGCAGGTGCTTGAGCATCGGCTTCTTCGGATCGAACTCGATATCGTCCGGTTTGGTCCAGGGCACTCCTTCGGCAGCCTCGACCGCAAGCAAGGTGTTCGACGTGCCGTCCAAGAACTGATCGAACTTCAGGCCTTGAATGGGATCGAACGCGGCCCCGTTACCGACAAACGCCCGGTAGTGCGTGATGCCCGGCTTCTCTTCGCCGTAGGGCAACTGGTAAACCTTCACGACCGTCTTGGCAAGTTTGATGTTGTGTGGGCTGTCCCAAGGTTCATCGAGCTTGAATTGCCGATAGAGATTGTCCTGCTCGATGTACGGCAGAATCGCAACTCGCCAACTCAGCAGCGGCTTGCCTTTTTTGTCCACGATGGCCGCGGCCGGGAGAACGCCGTTGGCAGAGTCATAGTTATGCAATGCGAGGCCGATCTGTTTCAAGTTATTGGAACTCTGAGCCCTGGCAGATGCCGCCCCCGGCTTCAGGAACAAACCCACCAGCGGCTTGGCGAGATTCGGGTCGGCCTTGATCGATGCCTTGGCCGTGGTCACGGTTCCCTGACGTTGTGCCTTGATTTGCTGGACAACTTTCTGAACCTCCATGAGTGACGGAAACAGGAGTTTCACCTCGTCGTCGGCCTTCTCGTCCTTGAGCACGCTCGTGATGCCATCGTCCGCCATTTTCATGAGCAGGTTGAAACTGCGTTCCACCTCGATCGCTCCGTCTTCCTTGTGGCTCAGGAATCGAACCTCGGCAGTGAGTTCCTTGTCCAGATTCGCTTGTAGCACAATTGCCTTCGTCTTGAGCAACGGCAGGAACGGTTGAAGCTCCGGTTGGGCGTTGGCAAAGATTTCTTCCGGCAACGTGCTGGGATCGAGCCCAACGACGAGCGCATGCTTGCCCGTCTTTGCAGCGGCGATTGCGTCTTTCTGAACACCGTCGGTCGTCTTGGTGGCACCCTTCTGAAACTCTTCCAGCAATGAATTGTGCAGGACGGTGAACTGAGATTCACTCGTGAGATGAACGAGCATCCCCCCTTCGAGCTTGATAATGTCGCCCGAAACTTTCTCGCCCTTCAGGCGGAAACCGGCAAGAACGGTGGCCTTGTCGAACGCCTTTTTCGTCACGATTTGCAGCACGAACAGCCGTTCGTCGCCCGGGCCTTGCGGCATCTTCGGGAAGTGGAACGTGGCCGACTGGATGTGTTCGGGCCGAAGTCCTGTTTCCTTCTCGATTTCCTTCAGGAGCTTTTCGAGTTCCTTGGCATAAGTCTTGCGAAGTTCCGCAACCGCCGGGTGGTCCCAGAGGTTCATCGCATTCAGATGAGCGAACAACGCCGCATCGGCCGGCACGCGATCGACCGGCGAAATCGGTGCTGGTGCAGCCGAAAGCGGCTTGGCCGCTTCGCGATTGTTGAAAGCCGTGAAAAGTGCAAATAGCCCAACCAGAGCAATACCCGGCAGTGCATTTCGTACTAGCCATTTCATCGCAGGAACTCCTCGAAGATCTGCGAGAGAATTGTATCGATTCGTCTTGAAGACGCCGGTAGAGCGGGGTCATTTCAAAGTCGATTCACCACAAAGACACGAAGAACACCAATGAAACGGCAGTCGGGTCCATAGGTCAAAGTATTGCTGTTGGATTTCCTTGTGCTCCTTGTGTCTTTGTGGTGAATCCTCCGGAGCCGAAGAAAGCCAGGTCACGCACTTTTTTCCAGCGTCTTGCCTCTTCTTGCCAGCATCGCCGTCAGGTGATCCGCCGAAAGCCGTGGGTCGTCGATCAACAACGAGCCCAATTCGGCCAGGATGAAGGCCTCGATATCGTCGCCAGTCCAACCTTCCGAGGTCAGCCTCTTGCCGATCTGGTCCAGGCAACGATCGCGAAGTTTGTCGGTCTGCCGCGAAATTGTGCCTTCATGAACGTCGAGCACGTGCGAGATGTCGCGCTGGCTCATGCGATACCGCCAGCGCAGACCCAGCAGCATGGTTTCCTGTTCGTTCAGCGTTCCGAGCCAATCGAGTGCAGCGGAAACGAACGCATCGTGCCAGCGGGCATCGGCCCGTTCCGGCAACGGCAGAGCAATGTCGTCTTCGGGCAACGCCTGGAGAGTCGGATGCGAGCGAAGCATCGACACGTGCCAGTTCTGAAAGACCCGGATCAGCCAGGGTGCGAGTGGTCGCTGGCCGTCGTAGCGTGCGAGAATCGGCACGGAGCCAGGCGATTCCGAAACGAGCAAGTGCGACCAAAATTCCGCGACGGCCCCCTCCTGCTTCTCGTCGTCACGAGGATAGAGCCGGACGGCCCGGGCGCGCAGGGCGTCGATCAGCAGGCAGTCGCTGCGGCCGGTGCGTGTGGCGAAGAGCGCTTCCCATGCACGACTGTCGTTATCCAGGCAGGCGCAACAGAGATACCAGTCGATGGCATACAGGGCATTGAAGTAGCTATCCCAGCTCAGGCCTTCCGGCGCCTTGGCTTCAAAGATCTTGTAGGTGCGAACGAGATGCTCGCCGAATCGGCGTTTGCGAAGGACGACGGAGGGAAGTTGCAGCCGGCAGTAGTGATAAAGCAGGGCGCTACGCGCGGCGGGCGGAGGAGGCGGTGATGTTGGCTCGGACATGCGCTCCGCCGCAAACAGTGCCTAAGACCGCGGCACGAACAGAATCACTTCAACCCGCGAGGCCGGCACGGGATCTTTCTCCACGACCGGCGACGGATCGAAACCAAAGCCCAACGCCAGGACCTTGCGCCGCGAGACCACGCCCATCTTATGCACGCCGCGTTCTTTCAGGTACTCCGCAACGGCCTCCGCATATTTCTTGGTCAGCAATCGGGCCGCAGGACCGGTCAGGTCGGGTGATTTGGGGTCGGCAAAGCCCGCTACCACGATCTCCGAGTTTTTCTGTTTATTGTCGTTCAGCCAGCCCACATAAATATTCAGGATGCCCTTGCCTTCCTCGGTCAGGATCGACGTATTCGGCTCGAACAGACCGTGTGGCCCGTAAATCATCCGCTCCTTGTGAAAATCGGGGCGGACCAGGGCGGCAACATGATCTTCCACGTAATTGCGGACGATCGGCATCGACTTGATGGCCTCAGCATCCTGCTTGATCGCGGTCACGGCCTCCTGACCGCTGCGGACGAATCCCTTCAGGCCATCGAGTTCCGCGTGAACGGCGGCCACGCTCTTGTCGACGTTCTGCATCGTCGTCTGGGCATCGCCTCGCAGGGCGGTCGTTGTTTCATCTAGGTTCTTGACGAGCTTCTTCATATCCGTCGATGTGGACTTGAGATCGTTGTAGATCGCATCGTCCTTCAACAATTTCGGGAGCGTGCCTTTGCCATCTTGGATGTCCTGAAGGACCGCATCCACGCGGCCCGCGACGGAAGAAAGCTTCGCGGTCACCTCGGCCAGGTCGGGGGCGGGCTTTGCATAAATGACAGGTTCCGACAACGGCCCAGCCTTGCTCGTGCCGGGTTTGATATCCACGACGCTGGCACCCATGATGCCCTTGGTTTGCACAATTGCCGAGGCATCGGCATGCAGCTTGTCGCGGAAAAGCTGATCGAGCTTCAGGCGAATATGCACATCGTCACCGGCATACTCGACGTGAGTCACCTTGCCGGCCTCGATGCCACGGATGCGAACGGGGGTGCCCGGCGCAACATCCTGAGCCTCGGTCGCAACGACGGTGACTTCGTAGCCCATGGACCAAACGCCATTGCGGTCGGTCACGCGAAACAGGCCCCAGACGCCGATGGCCAGGCCGAGGCATACGACGAGGCCAAGGATCGTGGACTGCCGGCGAGTGAGCGAACGATTCACGGTCGTACTCCAATTGGGACGCCTAATTGTACACGGCGAGGCCTGCCTGCATGGGTAGTTATTCGTTGGGTGGGCATTGGGATTCGAAACAGGGAAGAAAAAATCGGAGCCGCGACCGTAAGGGAGCGGGAAACGAAAGTTGCGTCCAAAAAAGAAGCCACCCGCCTTTTGGGCGGGTGGCCTGGGATGAGCCTTGGGGAAGGTTTCTGACAGGAGTTCAGAACGTGAAAAGCACACGCGTTCAGTCGGGGGAGACCGTCGGGATGGTTGGGGAACCAGGCCCGAATGCGTTTGCCTTGTGCGTCCGAAGTTTCCGGGGGAGGAAGCTCTTCTGACGATCACCGCGGCCGGGGGAGGCTTTGGGGACGGAGAATGATAAAGCACGAACCGTGCCAATCCGATGGAATTCGTAGGCGAGTTGACGTAAGTGATGACAGGATAGTCGGATCGGATCCAAGTCAGGCGAATGGCAAGGACCAGCCTCACGGCCGTTTTGTAAATTATGCCAAGAATCGCTGTAAGACTCACCCTACCAATGTGCCAGGTCCATAGCGGGGCTGGTCCGGTACAGGCGGCAAGTCCATTCCCAGGTGCTCCAGCAGCGCCAGTCCTTCAAATTCGACGCCGACAATGTGGTTGATGTCGAGGATGGAGAGCGTCTTTACCAGAATGTCTTCGCCGGTGCTTTGCTTGGTGCGTGCGATCTGCACGGCGAACAGCGCATGATGATCCGCGTGATAACAAACCGCCTCGGCCTGCACGCGACCGCTGGGTATTCGCGGAGAATAAGTCTTTGAGCCACCTGCCCCGATGCTATCCGGACCCATGGTTTTGATCGTGGTGTCCGCATCCACCATGATCACACAGGCTCCGTGCCATTGACCCGAAGGCCCAAAGAGCTTCTTCAGTAAGGCTGAGTCCATGGTGTATCTCCGCGGGGCCAGTATTGGCTTTCGTAGTAGTCGGCACACGGAGTGTGCCGACCACTATAACCCTAGAACACAATCTTAAGAGGGAAGCTGATGGCCTTCGTGACGGTGGCTCAATTATCCCTTCTGCTGCCAGGCAAGGGCACCTGCGTGGAGGCGAATGGCAAGAAATTGGCCTTGTTCTTGGCGAATGGGAAAGCCTACGCGATCGATGAAGAATGCCCGCACCGGCAGGCACCTCTACACGAAGGAGAATGTGTGGGCCTGGAAGTCGTTTGCCCCTGGCACGCCAGTTTTTTTAGCCTGGAAACGGGGGACCACCGCAACCCGCCAGCAACAACAGGCGTTCGGGCTTATCGAACGAGGATAGTCGGGGAAGAAGTTCAGGTGGAGGTTTGAAAAAACAACCACCGGGCGGCGGAGCCAGCCCGGTAGCGTTTCCCCCTCACCAACCAATTCAATTTGATTCTTCGTTATGGCTTATCCGGTAGGCATTTGCGTGTGTGCCATTCGTCAACATCGAGGCGGGGCTATAACGGCGAACGCACGAAAGAAAAAGGGGAGTTTCTCATCGCTTTCGTTCAAACCGTTGCCAAGCGTTGCCGGAAGCCAGAAGATGACGAGATTCCTCGAACCCGGTGAATTTCCGTGATCGCGCTTCCCGAAGTTTTCCACGTTCGCCAGATCGCTCCTCAACCGAAAGTCGCGGACGTGCCTGCCGAGGTGCGTCGTCAGTGGTTGAACTCGAATATCGCCAAGCGCATCAAGCCGGGCGACCGTATTGCCGTCGGTTGCGGCTCACGCGGGATTCGGCATATTGGCTCGATCGTCAAGACGACGGTCCAGGCCCTTCAGGAACTCGGAGCCAAGCCGTTCGTGGTGGCCGCGATGGGCTCACATGGCGGGGCCGATTCCAAGGGCCAACGCGAGTTGCTGGCCAGCTACCAGATCGACGAAGCGCATCTCGGCGTGCCGGTGAAGACCGACATGGACTCGCAACAGATCGGCACGAACTCCTGGGGCGATCCCGTGTGGTGGGATCGCAACGCCCTCGGGGCCGATGGCGTCGTGACCGTGAGCCGAATCAAGGCGCACACGGATTATCGCGGGCTGTACGAATCGGGCATCGTGAAAATGTGCGTGATCGGCCTGGGTAAACGCGAGGGAGCGTCTCAGCATCATCGCTGGGGCTGGAAGGGCCTCAAGGAGATGATGGTCGAGTCGATGAAAGTGATTCTCGACAAGACCCCGTTGCTCGGCGGGCTGGCCATCCTGGAGAACGCCAACGAAGAAACGGCCGAACTGCGTGTGGTCGATCGTGACGAATTGCTCGACGTCGAGCCGAAACTACTCGCCAAATCACGCGATCTGATGGGGAAGATCCCGTTCGATGAACTCGATGTGCTCGTGATCGGCGAGATCGGCAAGAACTACTCGGGTGCCGGCATCGATCCCAACGTCGTGGGTCGATTGTTGATCGAGGCGGCCCCAGAATTAGAAACGAACAAGCCCAAGATCATTCGGATGTGCTGCCTCGATCTCTCGCCGGAAAGTCACGGCAACGGCACGGGCGTCGGCATTGCCGATCTCACGACGGACCGATTGCTGGCTTCCATCGACCCGGTCCCCTTCCGAATGAATAACCTGACCGCCCGCTTCTTGTGGCGATCCAAATTGCCATTCTCGTTTCCGACCGACCGCGAGGTGATCGAGCAATCGATCGACACTTGCTGGCAGCCGATTGCGGAACGCTTGAAACTTGCGGTGATACCCAACACTCTCGAGGTCGCCGAACTGTGGGTCTCGAAAGCGTTGGCGGATGTTGCCCGCGGCAATTCGAATTTGAGCGTGGATGCCGTCGGAAAAGCTCTGCCCTTCGACGCGGCCGGGAATCTGGTTCAGGAACAACTCTTCCCGCACAGCGTTCGAGGACGGCGAGCCTGAAGCGCAAGCGAAGGAAAAACGTGCGCTCCCCTCTGTTTTCCTTCGCTTGCGCGTCAGGCTTTCCGAATCACGTCCTTCAGAGCCTCGTCGGGTAGCAAAATCGTGTTGGCAACGTGGTCGTCGTCCGCTTGCAACAGGTCCGGGTAGCGAATGCCGGGCAGGATTTGCACGGCAAAGATTTCTTGTACGCCGTCCTGGAACTCGAGGAAGGCGATAATCTGACCGTTCCGAGTGTCCACGACCCACACGCCGCACTTCCGCTCTTCGAGCGGCAATCGATCGGTGATGGGGATGCCGCTGAACAGCGCACTTTCGCGGACCTGCGAGAGGCCGATCAAGGCATAAGGCCCCCAGAAATCGAGGCCACGCGTGAAGCCTGGCAGCAATGTCACCGTGGTTAATTTTCCGGTGGCGAGATCGACCGTGGAGAGGCTGCCGGCCCCGGATTCCATCACCCAGAGCTTGCCGTCGTACCAGCGCGGCGAGTGCGGCATGGACAGGCCGCGACAGATGAATTCGTTCGACTCGATGTCGATCAGACAGCCACCCTTGGCCTTGTTCTCACGCCAGCCATGAGCGGTGTCGGTCACCCCCAGTGCCGTGACATAACGTGGCTTGCCGTCGCGAATGGCCAGCCCGTTCAGATGACAGCGATCCTCGGAGGCCAGTCCCGAAATGAATTTGGGACGCCAACGGGGAATGAAGCTGTAGTTCGGGTCGAGGGTACACAGGCACGAAAAGCTGGTGTTGACGATCCAGAGTTCACGATCGACCCAGGAAACCTCGTGAATGCCGATCTGCCCGGTCACGATGGAGTGGCGTGGCAAGAAGCAGCCATCGTGCTTGCCGGCCGGTTCGAGTTTTGCTGCAACCTGGAGTTGATTGTGGTACTCCTCGACTGCCACCTTGGTGCCGATGGCCAGGCGACCGCCTTGGTAGGCCATCCCCATGGGAACTTGAAAAGTACGAAAGTGCGTGTTGGCCACGGTGCCATCGGCTCGCACGATGATGAGCTTTCCGGCCTGGTAGGTAGAAACGAGAAAAGAGAATCCCGCCTTGTCCAAGAATTCAGGCAGCGTGGTCGTGTGAACGCTGCGCAACTTGTTCGGTTCGGGTGCGGGTTCGTCGGCCATAGGTGAATTCGCCATTGGAAGTCGGGTGCATTATTCCGATTGATGAGATCGGGGTTCCATGCGGTGGTTAGGAAAAAATCTCAAATCGATCAAGTTAGTTCTTGCAATGGGGTATTGGTAGCGGTTATTCTATTTATCTTACCCCCTCAATTTGCTTAACTCGCGGAATCGGTTGGGAGTTTTCCTCCTTCTACACCATTCCTCACCAGGGACCCGCCATGAGTACGAAGCCGACAAACGCGCTCCGCCGCCTGCTCACGCCCCGTTTTTTGTGTGGCACGAAAACAAGTAAGCCCAATCATCGCACCCGACTGAAAATTACATCGCTAGAAGACCGGGTAACGCCGGC
>SIAJ01000093.1 GCA_009691845.1 Gemmataceae bacterium | reverse complement strand
ACGCGGCCGACGATCGCCCCGATAGCGACGCACGCAGGTGTTGAATTCGTGACGCGGCAGGAAGTCCATCAACTGGGCAAACAGCAACTGACCGGCGTACATGCATCGTCCTCCATCGTGGGAAAGTCGCTTTCCACGATAGATTTTGACGGATCGAGTTGAAGTCGTGCGCGCCCATAATTCGACGAATCGTCATCTGTGATAAGGACTTCTGCTAAAATTGCGAATCGTTAGCCGGACAGTACTGATAGGAACAGTCGGAGTTATGCTTTCGCAGTCGTCCCACCATGCACAGAGCGATTTCGCGCTGCTCTGAAAACGGCTGCGTCTCTTTTTAGTTTCCTGCAGCTGCCCGAAGTCTTTGGCACGGAGGATTGTTACGACGCGGTTGCTGCTCTGCTGATCTTCCGTGCCAAGGGCAGGCGTGCCACAAAATGCCACGCCAAAAAAGGTGCCGTCGGTGGCTGGGTGTTCGAAATGGGTTGCATTGCGTTGCACAGATGGTCTCTGCATCGAATTGTTCGTCTGTGAAATGCAAGCAATGAAACGTTGGCTGGATGGACAGACCAGAGGTCCGTCTCCACACTGCCTCATTGCCATCGCCTTGGTGTCGCGCCATAATGCATTCATGTCCCCATCTGGCGGCCTGTAGGATCACGTCATGGCCATTGTGTTTGATTGCCCGCACTGCAAGATCAACTATCGGTTGAAGGACGAGTTCGCGGGCAAGACCGCGACTTGCAAGAACCCGAAGTGCCGCAAGCAGATACCGATCCCGAAGCTAGTGGGGGCCGGTACTTCCGCGAAGAAGTCGGTTGATGTGGATGCCATTGCGGCAGCCGCGTTCTCGGATGAGCCCGTCCAGGATGAAGCCGGCCCGGAGGCGATGATCCAGCTAACGTGTATCGGCTGCGATCACGTATGGGCGGTCGAAGCATCCAAGGAAGGCAAAAACGTTCTGTGTCCGGAGTGCCGCAAGTCCAATCGCGTACCGCCACGCAAGAAGGTCGAGAAGGCGGACTGGCGTGGTGGGCCGAATAAGCCTTCGCTGGCCAAGGTGGACATGGGCCTCGATCGAGAGGGGGCGTCCACGACTGCGGATATGGGGGGCATCCACCAGCAGACGGCCCAGCAGATCATGAAGGAGAGGGACGCGGTCGAGGAGCCGGAAGTCCGCCGCAAGAAGTTCGTCAAGCGTGGGCTGATCGGACTTGTGGTTTTGCTTTCGCTGGGTCTCGGGATCTACTACCTGGTGGAGCAACGTGGCGAGTCTCGCGCCGATGGCAGTATGGCGGATGCGGTGAAGGCGTTGAAGGACTCGGCCGATTCGAGATATGTTTCCTTGATTCGCCGGGCGTCAGCGGAGTATCAGATTCTGAACTCGCAGAACGGCGAGGAGACAAAGGGGGCCCTGAGAGAGTTGCAACTGTCGAGAAATACGGCCAAGCCGATCAAGGGCCATGATCAGAACGGCATCTTGAGCGAGGTCGCGGTTACAACGGTCGAACTGCTGGGCGATACGGTCCAGGTCGATCAGGAACAGCGTTTGCCGAAGGACAAAGTGCTTCCGGAATTAAGGCAGGCCGTGCAGGCGATGACCGATGCCGAAGCCACGGCCGACGCGATTCGGGCGATCACTCGCAAGTGTGCCGAGAAGGATCAGCCGACCGTTCCGCAAGATGTGGCCAGGCAACTTACGAATCCGAATGAAATGTTGGGGCAGGTCGGACTGGAGTTGTTTCGCATCGACCGCGAGAAGTATCGGGGCGAGGCCGAGAAGATTGTCGCGGGAGCGCCGACCGCGTCGGAACCGGCCATGCAAGCCCTGAGGATCGTGCTTGGGAAGGCAGTCGCGAAGAAGGGGACGGGCAAGGAGGCGGCCCAGCAGGACTCGATCATCGCCAGGGCGGAAGCCGCCGCGTTGAAGGGGGAGTTTACGAACATCAAGAGTTCGGCTGCATCCGCAAACACTGCGGATCGCATCAAGGCGCTGGCGGCGGCCGGGCACGCGGGCATCGAGAAGAACCCGGCGGAGGTGACGCCGTTGGTTGAGGAGGCGGCCAGGTTGCTGATGAACGATGGAAAGAACAACCCGACCGTCTCGCCCTGGATCGGGATCCGAGTTTGCCGGTTACTCGGAAAACTTGGCAAGTTCGAAATGGGCGAGTCGCTGGCGAAGACGTTGCCGGACGCGGCGAGCCAATCGTGGGGTCAGTTGGAAGTCTTTCGGGGCAAGTTGGCCCAGGACAAGAAGAAGAAGGCGGAAGACGGCTGGCTGGATGCGGTCGGAGATCCGGCCAATCTGGCTGCCGCCGTCAAGTCACGCGAGGAGATCGCCCGTCATAACGCCGGGGCGAACGTTGACTACGGGGCCAACGTCAAATCGTGGGACAAAGGCAAGGTTCAGCCATTTGGCACGGCCGGGATCGTGTTGGGGAACCTGGATCGCAAGTCCCGCTGAGGAACTGGCGCGGGAATTGCATAGAAGCCTCTCGGCTCTCCATCCCGCACGCATTACCCCATAGTTTTCATGACCCCTCGGGAAATCCTCGCTTTCATTCGTGAGAAAGAAGTCAAGGCCGTCGATTTGCGGTTCATGGACTTCCCCGGCCAGTGGCAGCACTTCACGATTCCATCCGAAAACCTCGAAGAGGCCACGTTCGAGGACGGCCTGGGCTTCGACGGTGCCAGCATTCGCGGCTGGAAGGCGATCAACGAGTCCGACATGCTCGTGAAGCCGGTGCCTGAGACGGCGTTCATCGATCCGTTCTGCCGCGAGACGACGTTGACGCTGATTTGCAATATTCACGATCCATTAACGCACGAGGACTACACGCGCGATCCGCGAAACGTGGCGAGAAAAGCCGTCAATTACATGCGCTCGACCGGCATCGCGGATGTGGCTTTCTTTGGGCCGGAAGTGCAGTTTTTCGTGTTCGACGACGTGCGTTACGAGCAGACGGCGAATTCAGCCTCGTACCGAGTGGACAGCGTCGAAGGGGCGTGGAATTCGGGGCGAGATGAGAAGCCGAATTTGGGGCACAAGATCCGCTATTCAGAGGGCTACTTTCCGTGCCCGCCGACGGATGCGATGCACGATTTGCGGTCCGAAATCATGCGGGCCTTGATCGAATGCGGGATGCGTGTGGAAGCCCATCGACACGAGGCGGCAACCGGAGGGCAGGGCGTAGTTGATATTCGCTACGACGACCTGATTCGGACGGCCGACAACGTGCTGAAGTACAAGTACGTGGTGAAGAATGTCGCGCTAAAACACGGTAAAACGGCGACCTTCATGCCCAAGCCGCTCTTCAACGACCACGGCTCGGCGATGAACGTGCATGTCTCGCTGTGGAAAAACGGAGACAATTTGTTTGCCGGTTCGCGATCATCGCATGGCCTGCGTTACGCGGGGCTATCGGACCTTGCCGAATACGCGATTGGCGGGCTACTCAAGCATGCCCCGGCCTTGTGTGCGTTCTCGAATCCGACGACGAATTCGTTCAAGCGGCTCGTACCGGGTTTCGATGCCCCGATCAACCTGGCTTACAGCCAGCGCAATCGCTCAGCCGCGATTCGTATTCCGGTCGCGCGGCCGAATCCGGCATCGAAGCGGATCGAATATCGCCTGCCCGATGCCGCGTGCAATCCGTACCTGACTTTCTCGGGGATGTTGATGGCGATGCTCGACGGCATCAAGAACAAAATCCTGCCGGGCGAGCCGCTCGACAAGGACATTTACGACCTGGGTGCGGAAGAGTTGGGCAAGGTGCCCGGCACGCCGAGATCACTGGAAGACGCGTTGAATGCACTGGAAAAAGACCACGAGTTCTTGCTGCAAAGCGACGTGTTCACGCAGGATGTGATCGACACTTGGATCCGGTATAAACGAACAAATGAGGCCGACGCTATTCGCGTTCGGCCTCATCCGTATGAGTTCGCACTGTACTACGACATCTGATTAGAACTTGAGAATCACGTCAATCGCAGCCGTCGTCAGGCCGAACTTGGTGCCACCGTCAAACGAACGGGTGTAGCCGTTGTAGTCGTAGCGGACTTCCGGGCGGATGAGCAAGCAGTCCGTCGGGGTGATTCGCAGCCCGGCGGTGCCGGCCCAGTAAACCCCTTCAAACCCAGTTCGCTGTCCCTGGAAATCCTGGAAGCACTCGGCTCGGGCCACGCCCGTGACCGAATCGTTGAACTTGTAGAGGAAGTACTTCACGAACGACAACCACTGAGCCGTACCGGATTGGCCGGCCGACTTGCTCGTGTCGATCAGGCCGCCAAGGACATTGGCTGGAACGCCGGTCTGATAGCCGTAAATCGCCTCGAACGCGGTGGTGAGCTCATCGCTCAGTTCCTGCGAGAAGGTCAGGTCAAAAACGTTGATGTTGTTTCGGCCGGCCGGTTCATAAGCGAGTGCAAGTGTGGCCGGTTCGAACCGCTGGCCCACGTTGAACTTGCCATGGCCGAGCGAGGTCGCGAGGGCGATATTCGTCTTCTTGTCGTCCGAGGCATAGGCGATCTTCGCCAAGCCGCGCCATGTTTCGGCCGGGTCGCCAATCATGACGTCGTTGCCATTCACGACTCCAACAGTCGCTTGCCAGTTCGTATCGAGGTTGGCGATCGCCATTGCACCCCAGTGGGTGAAAGGAGGAGCCCAGTTGAACGCATAGGAGCGAGAAAGCAAAGGCGTCGTCGGCCCTTCGAGGCTCTCGTAGCCGAACGGCGTGAAGAACTTACCGAGGCGGACTTCGGTCCCTTCGAACAGGCTTGGGAGATAGGCATTCACATAGGCTTGCGGCATATCAGCGCCGTAGATGTTCTGTGTGCCCTGGGAATTTTGCAACTGGCTGTTGTAAAAGCCACGCTGAAGCATGAACCGATAGTCCGAGCCGAACATCAGGTCGAGATTGAAGCCGGTCGAGATCTCCTTCGACTCCGTGTCAAGAGGCTTGGCGATTCGCAACCAGGCCTGATGAAGGAGAAACTGGTTGGCCCGGTCGTTCCATGTGACCGGCAGATTGGACGGTGTGTTGGTCGCGTGAGACTTGGTGTAGGCCCCTTGGAGCCAACCCGAAACCTCAACGCCCTTCTTCTGCAGGCAGGTGCCGGCCGAAGTGCCATCGAGCATCTTCATGAAGTAGCCGCGCTTGTCTTCTTCCTCTTTCTTGGGCTCTTCGGCTTTTGGTGCCTCGGCGGCTGCTTTCGGCGCCGCCGGAGCGGGTGCCTGCTCGCCTTCAGCGATCGGATAAACTGTGACTTTGCCTGGGGTCGAGATCACTCGAGATCCAGGTACTGCAATTGTGGGCGCCGAATCCGGGATGCGGCGCGGCGCGATGCTGCCTGGCGCGTCCGGAGCCGGGCCAGTGGGAAGCTGGGCTGGGATCGGGTTCCCCTGTCCAACGGTCAGGGCCATCCCCAGAACGAACGTGTTAAACATGAATTTCCTCTTGGCTCATCCAGGCCGTATGGAAGAAGGGTGCGGGTCCATCCGCGCCCCTGGGCATCCGTTTCTTCCGCACCGCCCGGGCAAAGGTTGTCATGGTTATCAATCGGTGTTTGAGAAGAATTGCTTCGTTCCACTCAAGACGAACAAGTTGAAAATAGACAGCAAACTTACGTTAATAACGGTTAGGTAAACTTGAGCGGCCGAACAATAGGAGCAAGCAGCTGAAGTGCAGGGTCCAGGCTGTTCCCAAAGCCTGATAGGGGACCTGACCATACCCCGTCGGCTGTTTATTGAGCAAAACATGATTAATTATTAAGCACGGCATGGATTCTGCCCGCCATTGGCTTGAGCGACATAGCATTTTTTTTGGCGTCAAACCACTCAGACTTAAGTGGAAATCGCATTTCGGCCAATCTCCGTCCTCAATCTTCTCGTCCCGGCACTGAGGTTGCAATAGATGCATGGTTCCGGGGATTCCGGTAGCTCTCTTTATCACTCGCACAGCGGAGGCAACTCGAGTGTCGCGTTTCTTTTCCCTTCCTACTCTTCTGACAGCCCTCATGGTTGTTGGACTGGGTTCTGGTGTTTCCTACGGTCAGGACGACAAGTCCGAGCCACTTCCCCCTCCGAGAGTCTTGGGAGGGGCGACGAAAGCCGACGACCCAATCAAGCCCCGCGAGGTGCCCGAGGTCAAAAAGGCCGCGGAACCCAAGAAAGCCGATCCGGTTCCTTCGAAGCCGGAAGAGAAGCCTGAGGTCAAGGCGCCTGAGGTTAAGGCACCCGACGTGAAAGATCCTGCCAAGGAGGATCCGAAGAAGGAGGAGGCCAAGAAAGAGGAGCCGAAGGTTGACCCGATCGACGAGTTGAAGACGGCCGTCGCGGCCGCCGATAGCAAGGCTTCCGATGGACTCAAACGTGGTGACAACGCCTGGGTGCTCACCGCCAGTGCGCTCGTCCTGCTCATGACCCCCGGCTTGGCCCTGTTCTACGGCGGAATGGTACGCCGTCGCAATGTGCTGGCCACGATGATGCAGAGCTACGCCTCGATGGCAATCGTGGGCCTGTATTGGGTGGCCATCGGCTATGGGCTTGCGTTCGGCCCTTCGATGATCACAGTGGACATGTTCGGAGTCGAGGGTGGCGGCATCGTCGGCTGGGACTGGAAGTTATTCTTCCTCCAGGGGATCGAGCCAACCGCTTATCTGCCCGGCTACAACATTCCCATTTATTCGCATGTCATGTTTCAGGGCATGTTTGCCATTATCACCCCGGCGCTAATCTCCGGGGCCGTGGCCGAACGAATTCGCTTTTGGCCGTGGACGATCTTCATGCTCGCCTGGGTGACCTTCGTCTATTGTCCTCTCGCACACATGGTTTGGGCATTTGACTGGTTCTACGTGGATCCAGTTAGTGAAGTGGCTGGTATTGGCGTCTCTGCGGTTGGCTTGCTTGGCAAAATGGGGGCGTTGGATTTTGCGGGTGGCACGGTCGTCCACATTGCAGCAGGCTTCGCCGGTTTGGCATGCGTCTTTGTCCTCAAGAAACGAACGGGATACCCCGGGCATTCCATGCACCCGAACAGCATGGTGCTGACCTTGATTGGTGCCGGACTGCTTTGGTTTGGCTGGTTCGGCTTTAATGGTGGCTCGGCTCTCGGTAGCGGTGATCTCGGTACAACTGGCTTTGCGACCACGCAAGCCGCCGCCGCCGCCGCTGGTTTGAGTTGGATGCTCATCGAATGGATATGCAAGGGCAAGCCTACCGCCCTTGGCCTCGCGTCTGGCATCGTCGCGGGACTCGTTGCGGTTACCCCGGCGTCCGGATTTGTTTACCCGTCGGGCGGTGCATGCATTGGTGCGATCGCCGGCATTGTTTGTTACTTTGCAGTTCAGTTGAAGAGCCGGCTCGGGTACGACGACTCGCTGGACGCGTTCGGCGTTCACGGGATCGGCGGGTTCCTCGGTGCCGTGTTGACGGGCGTCTTCTGCTATGTTGCGATCCAGCCAGCGAGTCAGGACGGCTATTTCGCTCACAAGCGCTACCCCAAGCAAATTGAAGCGTTGAAGAAAGAAGTGCCTGATCTCAAGAAAGAGGTCGAAGCAATTGAGAAGACGGAGCCAGCACTGAAGAAGAAAATGGACGATGCGGCCGGTGCCGTCGAGAAAGGCAAATCGGACAAGGACAAGGAAGAGTTGCAGAAGAAAGCCGATGCAGCCAAGGCGGACTATGAAGCGATTGCCAAGAAGGTCGAACGTCGAAAGACGCGAATTGGCGATATCGAAAAAGCGAAAGACCCGAAAGACGAAAAGGACAAGGGCGGACTCATCGTCCAGCTCGAAGACAAGATCGAGGGCTACAAGAAAGCCGAGAAGGGCCCGATGACGCAGGTCATCATTCAGATTAAGGCCTCGTTGTTCTCGGCGGTCTTTGCCTTTGTGATCAGCTTGGGCTTGGCACTGCTCGTTCAGGCGATCACGCTCGGAAGATTCCGCACGTCGGTTGCCAATGAGAACGAAGGCCTCGATTACACCGAGCACGGCGAAGTGGGCTTTGATTTCGGCGGCATTGACACGATGCCGATTAGCAAGAGCTCCGAACCGAAGACCGCGAAGGTACCTCCAGCGGGCAAGCGATTCGAGGTGATCGTTGAAGGGATTGAGAACGGCGGTCTGATCCTGGCCTGGTCCAAGTTGTGCCAGCCCGGAGGCCCGGTTGATCCCGATTTCAAGGCCGTCTACCCGTTCGTGACGACCGTACAGGGCAATCGATTCCGCTTCCGTGGCGGCGATCCCAAGGCACTTTCGGCTAGCATTCAGAAGTTGTTCCAGGCCAAGCTTGGCAAGCCGATCAAAGTGCGTGTGGAAGAATAGGAGTGACTTGAACGTAGCCCGCACACTCCGTGTGCGGAAGGGGTCGGCACACTCCGTGTGCCGACTTCGATGCGATCCCTACACCATTCATAACTCTTCAAGGAATTCCCGTGAAACTGATTGTCGCCATCATCCGGCCCGAAAAGCTGGAAGACGTGCAGCGGGCTCTGAACGCTGTTGACGTGTACCTGATGACCGTTACCGACGTGCGTGGCTGCGGCCGGCAAAAAGGGCATACGGAAGTGTATCGTGGCCAGGAAATTGAAATCCGCCTACTGCCCAAGCTGAAGCTCGAGATTGCCGTCAACGACGCATTCGTCGAAGCAACTGTGGAAGCCATCGTCCATGCGGCCCGTCTCGGTGAGACTGGTCAGATTGGCGACGGCAAAATATTTGTTCTGCCCCTGGAAGACGCCGTCCGAATTCGGACCGGCGAGCGTGGGACCTCGGCAATCGGTCCATGACCGAGCCCAAGATCGGAAACTTATGCCGCAGAGGTCCTTGGCATAAGTTTCCGGCCTTGTCTTGAGCATTTATCTGGAACTCGTAACAGAACATCATCGATTCACAACACTCTCCATTACACGGACACGATCTAACATGGCCAAGGCGACGGGACGTGGTGACATCATCCAGAAGATTGCCACCACAGAGCACAAGCTCGATCGAATTGACTTCAAGGAACTGCACTTCAAGGACGCGTTTGGCGCAAACGTGTTCAACGAAGCCTTTCAACGCGAACGCCTGCCAAAAGCGGTGTTCAAGGCCATTCAAAAGACCATCAAAAAAGGCGAGAACCTGTCCGAGGATATCGCGGACGCCTTTGCCAGCGCACTGAAGGATTGGGCCCTCGAGAAAGGTGCGACGCACTTCACGCACTTGTTCCAGCCGATGACCGGGATTACGGCAGAGAAGCACGATAGTTTTCTCTCGCCAAACGGCGATGGGACCGCCATTGCCGAGTTCAGCGGCAAGGAATTGGTCAAAGGCGAGCCGGATGCATCGTCCTTCCCTTCGGGAGGATTGCGGGCCACGTTCGAAGCTCGCGGCTATACCGCCTGGGATCCGACCAGTCCTCCGTACATCATGGAAGCTCCCAACGGAGCCACGCTCGTCATCCCAACGGCGTTCGTCTCTTGGACGCACGAGGCACTGGATAAGAAGACGCCGTTACTTCGTTCGATGGACGCCCTGAATACTCAGGCCAAGCGCATCTTGAAGGTGTTCGGCAAGAATGTCAGCAAAGTGTACACGACGGTCGGTCCGGAGCAGGAGTACTTCCTGATCGATCGCCAGTTCTTCATGGCCCGGCCCGATTTGTTGAATGCAGGCCGTACGCTCTTCGGTGCGACTCCACCCAAGGGCCAAGAACTGGAGGACCAGTACTTCGGGGCGATTCCGGAGCGGATTCTCGCGTGCATGGCCGACGTGGAAATCGAGATGTTCAAACTCGGAATTCCCGTCAAAACTCGCCATAACGAAGTCGCACCGAGCCAATACGAATTCGCGCCGATTTTCGAAGATTCGAACATCGCGACCGATCACAATCAACTCATGATGGAAGTGCTGCGAAAAACAGCGCCGAAGTATGGCCTGGCGGCCTTGTTCCATGAAAAGCCATTCGCGGGCATCAACGGTTCGGGCAAGCACAACAACTGGTCGATGTCCACCGATGAGGGAGAAAATCTGCTCAACCCCGGTGAGACGCCGCACGATAACGCTCAGTTCCTGGTTTTCTGCACGGCCGTCATTCGGGCCGTTGCCAGGTATCCGGAACTGCTTCGTGTGACGGTTGCCAGCGCCGCAAACGATCACCGACTCGGTGCGAACGAGGCCCCGCCGGCGATCATGTCGATTTTCCTCGGCTCGCAACTTCAGGACATCATCGACCAGCTTGAGAAAGGCCCGCCGAAGTCAACCAAGCCTGGTGGCACAATGGATATTGGTGTCTCCGTTCTTCCAAAGTTACCGAAGGATGCAGGCGACCGCAATCGTACCAGCCCATTCGCGTTCACCGGCAATAAATTCGAGTTCCGGGCGGTTGGCAGTTCTCAGTCGATCGCGGGACCGAACACGGTCCTGAACACGATCGTGGCCGAGTCGCTCGACTTCATTGCCACGAAGCTGGAAGCCTCGATTCATGCTGGAAAATCTTTGCACATCGCTGTTCAAGATCTGCTTCCGACGATTATCAAGGAGAGCAAGAAAGTCCTCTTCAACGGCGACGGTTACTCCGAAGAGTGGCACATGGAAGCCGAGAAGCGGGGCCTGCCAAATTTGAAGAACTCGGTCGATTCGCTGCCGGTCATTGTCCGCAAGGACTCGATTGAGCTGTTCACCAAGTACAAGGTCTACTCCGAAGGGGAACTGAAGAGCCGGTTCAACATCCTGTGCGAGACCTACGTCAAGACCGTGGCAATTGAAGCCAAGCTGACCAAGTTCATGGGTCAAACCCAAATCCTGCCAGCGTGTCTTCGTTATCAAGCGGAGGTGGCAAACGCGGTGATCGCGACCAAGACAGCGGGCGTGGATAGCTCGGGCCAACTCGGCCTGTTGAAGATTCTCACAAACGGGATTGCCGAACTGCAAAAGTGTTTGGGAGATCTCGATCACGCTCTGGATCATCATGCTGCCGGCGAATTGCTCGATCACGCGAAGTCCTCGCGCGACAAGGTGATTCCTGCGATGAACTCGGTTCGAGTCGCGGCCGACAAGCTCGAAGTTGTCGTGGCCGACGACCTGTGGCCGCTGCCAACGTACCGGGAGATGCTGTTCATTCGGTAGTTTTCAGGGCGAGTGGAGCGGCTTACGCCGCTCCACTCGCCTGCCATTCTTTTCGCCTCAGGCTCTCTGCCAATACCCACGCCGCATGAAACGCGAGCAGTGTACCCACCAGGTAGAGAAGCACCTTCACCATCCCAATCAAATCGGAAGTTTTCTCCTCCATCATGGGAAGTGATTTGTTCACTTCGCCCAGGCCGGCCTCCATCTGCTCCAGGGACGCTTCTTGTTGCCCTAGCCGGCTATCGAGTTGATCCGTGAACGCGGGCAGCAGATCGGCGAGTGATCGGGCAATCTGCGAGGAGCTTTGCATCGCCCTTTCGTAATCGTCGCGATGGGAAGCTGCCTGGTCCAGTTGCTCGCGAGCACGATCAAGAACGACTGCGGACTGCTTCAGCCCCTTTGCAACTTCCGGCCAGGTTTTCAGGGTGTCGTCGAGGGTCTTCTGCACGGCCTGTAACCCTTTGGCCAAATCCCGTAACTTCTTGGTTTCTCTCAGCATCGTCGCCAGGGCGCGGCCAATCTTTGGCAACGCCTCGGCGAGAGCCGCCGTCTGGGCGGGTACGGTCTTCAGAAGCTGTTCGGTTTCGGATTGTTGCTTGAGTGCAGCGCCAAGGGTGTCGCGAGTCTGGCCCACCGACTTGCGACTCGCCGCAAGGGCTTTCTCCAGATCGGGCAGGTTTTTCTCCAGGGTGGTGAATTGCTTATTCGCAGCCTGAACGCCCTTGGTTGCCTTTCGCAGCCCCTCAGCCACCTTGTCCCCATCGGGCCAAAAGGGTTTCATTTCGACGTTCGGCTTGAGGCCCACGAATGTGACAACGGGATACGTAATTGCACTGAACTTGGCGACCTGATCGGCAGTGGACGACAGAGAAGTTTCAAGACCGGCCATGCCGTCCTTCATGGCGGTAATTTTCTCTGCCGTCATGAGTTCGCTGAGTTTTTCGAGGCCGGTGTCGAACGAGGCCAATCCATCGTGAATGGCTCGGACCGACTTCAGATCGGCAGGTGCCTGGCGAAGCAACGCCGCCAATTTGACCGAGTCCTTTTCCAGCGTGCCGAGTGCAAGTTCCAGTTCCGCAGCCGACTTCTCGGAAGGGTCGGCGACGCCAGTTTCCAGGTACTTGGCCGTCTCGCCCAGGCCGTCACTGACCTTCTTCAATTGGTCGGCATCGACGGTGTTCGCCCAGGCGGTCAGGCCCTTCGAAACCTCCGAAAGCGAACGAGCGATGGCGACAACCGTATCGAAGTTCACCTGTTGTCGGCCGGCCATGTCCGCGGCCGTGCGGGTATGCACGCGAAGCCGATCGGCCTTGGTTGCGAAATCCTGTTGGCGTAGGTCCGACACTTGCACCCGCATCAGCCAGACTTGCTTCTCCGATCCATCGGTCACTTTCTCGACGCGATCGAAGTTCGCAGAGACCTCCGCGCGGTTTGGCAGCTTCAAACCAATGAGGCCAATCGCGATCGCGATCACGACCTCAAGCACACCAACCCCCGTGAATAATAGCTTGCGCATCACATTCTCCGCTTGGGCAGCTGACGATGGAAGATTTGAGAGGCCCCGGGATTTGGGCAAGGTCTGCTCGATGCAGCCACCAAAAAAAACCCGTGAATTCAGGCGATTTCCAGGTCCAAGACGAAAACACCTGAAAAACTAAGGGATTTCTCCATGTTTTGGTTGACACTGCTTGCTCATCTCATTACCCTCGCTTTACGGTTTTGGACGGATTTCCCTGTTTTTCACGAGGAGACACCATGGCAAAGTCTGCGAAGAAGTCGATTACGAAGGCCGAGATCTACGACACGGTCGCGAAGGAAACTGGTCACCCGAAGGCGGAGGTGAAGAAGTTCTTCGCCGCTCTCGAGGCACTGGTCGTCAAGCAACTCGGCAAGAAGGGTTCGGGTGTCATCACCCTCCCTGGCCTGGTCAAGTTGACCGCGATCAAGAAGCCAGCCAGCAAGGGTGGCGAGCGTCGCCCGAACCCGTTCAAGCCAGGCGAGTTCATTATCACCAAGCCGAAGGCTGCTAGCGTGAAGGTTCGTGCTCGCGCCCTGAAGGCTTTCTCCGAAGCCCTCAAGTAATTCGCCTTTGAACGTCCAGTATTCGAGCCTGAAGCGAAAGCGAAGGAATACCTTTGCTTATGCTTCAGGCTCGTTTCCGTTCAGAATTGCGGTATGGTGACGAATAACCCATTGAGAACCAGACCCCGTATCCTCAGCCGTAGGAGGGGCCATGACTGCAACCGAGACGGAAATCGACACCAGCACCATAGCAGAACGCCTGGAGCGGATGGAAGGCGAACTCGCGGAGCTAGGGAACACGGTGGCCGAACTTGCTCAAATCGTGGTGGGCGACATCAAGGAACGCCGCGAGACCGCGATTGCCTACTCCACACCGGTATCCGAGATTCCGATCCCTCCACCGTTCCTTCCTGGCGGCCAAGCCACGCACGACGCCATCAAGGTGCTGCGCAAACCGTGGCTGCTCATCGAACTGCTCCGTGACTGCGGCGCAACCGTACGAATGTACCTCGATCCGCGTTATCGAGTGCGACGTTCGACACAACTGATGGTGCCAGCCATCCTGGTTCTTTTGCTAGCCAACTATGTGTTCTGTCACCTGTTGTTCTTGCAGATTCCCGTGTTGACTGAAATCGTGGAACGGCTCGTGGCTATCGTCCTGGCCGTCTTGCTGTACAAAGTCTTGATCCGCGAGGTTGCCCGATATCGCCAAATGTTGGCACAGGTGGCCGGGACCTTACGGACCTGGAAGACAGTCCCCGCGGCGCTGATCAATAACGATCCGGAGCAGGCTGCCATGCACCGCACGGAGAGCACGTGATGATTCGATTGGGTGTGAACATCGACCACGTTGCCACAGTTCGGCAAGCCCGACGTGTACGAGAACCCGACCCCGTGACCGCCGCGGCCCTGGCACTTCTTGGCGGGGCCGATGGGATTACGATTCATCTGCGCGAGGATCGCCGCCATATCCAGGATCGCGACCTTCGTGTGCTTCGCGAGACCGTGCCGACCGGCTTGAACCTTGAGATGGCCTGTGCGCAGGAAATCTTGCTGATCGCGATGCAGTCGAAGCCCGATCAGGTCACCCTCGTTCCCGAGAAGCGACAGGAACTCACAACCGAGGGTGGCCTGGACGTGCTTGACAATTACTCCAGCGTCGAACATGCCGTTCGCATTCTCCAGCAAGCGGATATTCCCGTTGCACTGTTCATCGATCCCGATCTGCATCAGGTCGATGCAGCGAAAAAACTTGGTGTCCGGGCGATCGAATTTCACACGGGCTCTTATGCCGAGGCCGTCACTCCGAAAGGAGCAGCAACGCATCTCGAGCAGCTTGGGAAGGGGACGGCCCACGCGATCGGCCTGGGACTACGCGTTCACATGGGGCATGGCTTGAACTACCTGAACGTCAAATCGATCTGCCGCATCCCGGGGGTCGAAGAACTGAATATCGGTCACAGCATCGTCTCGCGGGCCGTGCTGATCGGCATGGTGCAGGCCGTGCGGGACATGAAGGACGCGATGACGGAACACTTTCCAAACCGATGCTAACGAACATGCTCCAAAGCAACATTACCGCATATCCCCGGCGTCAAGGCAAGGTCCGAGATGTTTATGATCTTGGCGGACGCCTCGTGATCGTCGCCACGGATCGAATCAGCGCGTTCGACTGGGTGCTGCCCACGCCGATTCCCGACAAAGGGCGAATTCTCACAGCCCTCACGCTCTTTTGGCTTCGCTGGTTGAAGGTGCCCAATCACTTCCTGAGCGACCAAGCCGTGGACCTGCCGGCTGAGTTTCAGGCCCCCGAGTTCGCGGGTCGCTCGATGCTCGTTCACAAGACGGAGGTGCTGCCGATCGAGTGTGTCGTGCGTGGCTATCTCGCGGGTTCCGGCTCCAAGGACTATCGCCGAACCGGGGCCGTTTGTGGTGTTAGCCTTCCGGAGGGGATGCAGGAATCGCAGAGGCTACCCGAACCGATCTTCACTCCCGCATCCAAGGCCGAATCGGGGCACGACGAGAATATTTCGTTCGACCAGACGATCGCGGCCGTTGGGCGAGTCGCGGCCACGGAACTCCGAACCAGGAGCCTCGATATCTACAATCGAGCCTCGGCCTATGCTGCAACAAAGGGCGTCATACTCGCCGACACCAAGTTCGAGTGGGGCCGATTGCCCTCAGGCGAGATTATCCTGATTGACGAAGTGCTCACGCCCGACAGTTCCCGCTTTTGGCCTGCAGATGGATATGCGCCCGGCGGCAGTCAGCCCTCATTCGACAAGCAGTTCGTCCGCGATTGGCTCGAATCGACAACCTGGGACAAAAACAGCCCGCCTCCTGAGTTGCCTGCAACCGTTGTGGAACGAACCCGGGCGAAGTACCTGGAAGCATTTGAGAGGTTGACTGGAGCACCGCTCCTGTGACCCCGGTCAGCCTTCGATAACGGACATTTTCCTTGCCTCGGCCAACAGCGCATCAACCGATGGCCGATCGACCGGATCCGCACTTCGAAAGCCCCACCTCACGTGGCGTTCGTTGTCGATCAGAAAATCGCCACCTAACTGAAGGGCGTCTTCGCCTTCCGGAATTCGCCGAACCTTGCCGCCGCGTGCGATGAGCTTGAGATACTTCCAGATCAAGCGAGGCCGAAAGATTCGCAGCCACGTTGTGCGCTCCAAGCCGAACGCCTGGTAAGACGTTCGAGTCGGGTCAGCGAGCAAGGGAAATGGGAGTGCGTTCTCTTTCAAATACCGAGCGAGCGTCGCAGGCGTACTCATCGCGATGGCCAGGATGTTCACACCCAAGGCAGTAAATTCCTCGGCTCGCTTCTCCACCTGGACCAGGTGGCCCTGACACGGGAATCAGGCAAGATGCCGCAGAAAAATGAGTAGCGTCGGTCCCGTGATGAGGTCCGAGAGTGGGACGCTTTCGCCAGTGGAGCGAAGAAGAGATGCATCGGGAACAAGCGAACCAGTTTTCAGCACATGCCACCTCGTAGCCGAGTTTGTCAGAACGCGGATTGTTTCTCTCACTTTTCCCGAGGCCTGGCGGCCGCATCGCGATCTTGCGATCGCAAGGTTCGAGCCGCATCAACCCCGACCAGCACGCAGGCCCGCATCATGAACAGGCCGACGATGAATAGTCCGGCAAACACAAACGACGAGACCAGCCACAGTAACCCAGGCACAACCTGGCCCGGTTTGTCGTCTCCGCCTCGGAAGACTGGCAAGACGAACGTGTAGATTGTCAGGCCCAGTACGATCAACACGCCCAGCGAACCAAGGAGTGCAAACACCGTGGCCAGGAAATCGGCTGCCCGGTACGAATCGAGTTCGGCTCGCACGGAGGGACCGGAAGCAGATGGTTCATTGCCGAACGCGAGGCCCGGATCGTCGGTGAGATGCGTCTGCCGGATGCGTGGGGGTGGCGGGGAGGAAGCGGCCTGGTGTGCGGGTTGATTGGCTGGTGGCCGATCCGGCATCTGAAACGGGCCACGGCAGTGCGGACAGGCGACGACCTGCCCGGCCATCGTGGCCGCGTACCCGACCGGCTTGCCACAGTGCGGGCAGCCCAGGAGCGTTTCGTTCATTGTTCCACTTTCGTGTCTACGTTTGGAAGGACACGGGAGAGTGCAGGAAGGTCGCTCGGCGTGAAGAGGCATTATCGGGGACGCGAAGAAAGTTTTCATGTTTTTCGATGATTTTCTTCCCCAACAATTTAGGTCGGTCCGCCTACATGGCAGCAGCAAAGTTCATGTAACCCCTACATCTGGTTCGGGTCGTGCAGAAATCATGGTGGAGCGAGCCGACTTGCGGGAGAACGACGTGTCGCCTTTGCGCCGGGCATGACGACTCGGCAGTCGCGATTGCCTGTGGGGATCTGCCGGTTTGCTGGCCGCGGTTATCCCGTCCTAGCGTTGGTTGAGTTCCAAAAGCTAACACTCCCGGAACGAACTTCCGTGCCCGCAGGACCACACCAGATGTCGCCGCGACTACGACCTTTTCTATTCGTGCTCGTTGTCGGCCAATGCCTTGCCGTCTGGTTCATATCGGGTCAGTATCGCGCGACGACGGGATCTGCGGCAGAGAACAAACCGGGCCAATCCGCAATTGGCGCGATACTTCGATCCAGGTCGGACCGGAGTTCATGGCCGAGAGGGTTCGCTTCGCGGTGCATCATGCGGGAACGAAGCCGCGCTACTGGGCCCTCGATAACGAGCCGATGCTCTGGCACGAAACCCACCGCGATGTACGCACCTCCCCGATGACCTACGACGAACTCTGGGAACGTACTCGGAAGCCATCAAGGCGGCCGATCCGACCGCCAAGGTCGCGGGCTTCTGCTCCTGGGGTTGGACCGACCTCTTCTACTCCGCCGCGGACGAAGGAGGCGACAGTTATCGCAGCAAGTTCGATCACCGCAATCACGGTTCCATGCCGCTGGCCGAGTGGTTCATCAAAAAGTGCGGCGACTACAAACGCGACCATGGCAAGTCACTCGTGGATGTCTTTGATCTGCACTGGTATCCGCAGGCTGAGAGGGACGGTCGCTCGCCGTACCTGGGCCGAGACACGAGCCTCGCGTTCAACCAACTCCGGATGCGAACGACGCGCGACCTGTGGGATCCGACCTATCGCCAGGAATCGTGGATTCGCGATGCCAGCGAATTCAAGCCGACCATGATCCTCCGCCGAGGCAAAGAGTGGGTCGCCAAGCACAATCCCGGCATGGAAATCTGCCTCGGCGAATACAACTTCGGCGGCGAGGACACCATCACGGGTGCTCTCGTTCAGGCCGAAGTGTTCGGCACCCTGGCCCGCGATAAGATCGAACTCGCCTCCATCTGGACCCACCCGCAAGGTACGCAAGAACCGGCCTGGAAACTCTTCCGCAACCCCGACGTGGTCGGCAGCAAGTTCGGCGACCGCTACCTCCCTTCGGACACCACCCGAAACTGGCTGCGGCTACCACACTAACCCGAAGTGTAAACGAGGGCCGCGACACGCAGGGCGGTAAGGTGAACTGCCGCCTGGCTGATCCCGTTGCAATTTGTTTGCAGTATGTTCGCGAGCCTGCTACCATGCTCATGTTAGCTAAATCACTTTTCTTGTGAGATTCGCCATGAGCCTGCCTCCCCCTGCCCGCTACCGGTCTGTCTTGCGCCTCGAACCACTTGAGAGCCGTGAGGTGCCCGCCACGCTGGTCTCCCCAACCACGGTCACTTATCAGGACGTTGAT
>SIAJ01000021.1 GCA_009691845.1 Gemmataceae bacterium | reverse complement strand
AACCTGTTCAAGACGACGAACCGCTTTGACAACAGTTCGGTGGTTGTCTCGAAGATCAAGACGGCGATACTGAGTGACGTGGATACCACGACCGGCGGCACCACGTTCGGCCTCTTCGCAGACCTGGGTTTTACCAACGTCACGGTAACCATCGACGGCGTGACCATGAAGAAGGTAAAGGCCGGTGTCGGCAGCCTGACGCCTGTGGCCAACTTCCATTTCGACATGGTTTGATGCGGGCACCGGCCGGCGTTGCCTGGCGGGGTTCGGCAAAAGCATCGACATCAAGGAATTGACGGATGAACAACTGGCCAAGCTGCGTGAAGCGGCTCTTGGCCAGTTCAAGAAATCCAAGGCAGGGGTAACCGACCCCGAGTAAAAAAAAGAACCGGCGAGGAGGAATCCTCGCCGGTTTTGCGTTTGATAATTGAGTTGCGATCGCCGGAGAGAACGCAAGGGTCAGAATCGTAGAACGGATTAGTAGCGACGACCGCCACCGCCTCCGCCTCCGCCGCCGTAGCCACCGCGGCTACCGCCACCACCGCCTCCTCCGTAGCCACCGCCACCACCACCGCCTCCTCCGTAACCACCACCACCGCCGCCACCGCCACTGCCCCCACGCGGACGTTCTTCACGCGGACGGGCTTCGTTCACGGTCAGCGGGCGACCCTGAAACTCTTTCATGTTCAGTGCGGCAATGGCTTCATCGCCACCGTCGCTCATCTCGACGAATGCGAAACCACGAGACCGTCCGGTCTCACGATCCAGCATGATCTGGGCTTTCGTAACAGTGCCAAACTGTCCGAACACTTGCCTCAGATCGTCCTCGGTTGCACCCCAGGACAGATTCCCAACATACAAGTTCTTACTCACGACTAACCCTTTGTTGCGGCCGGGCCGCGGAGAACGAATACCGCCCTACCAACTGACAAACCGATGGTGGCTGCGGGGCCGGAAAATCAGGCCACAGGTATATTAGCGTCTAGTTGGCAAGTCTGGAAAGCAAAAATTTCAAAAATCCTTGGATATCTCAAAGCTGAATGGTAAGCGGCAGGGGCAGATTCACTCGCCCAAAGAGCATATTTCCGCATGAATCTGCTCACTTCCGCGAGAATGGCCTCGTGGAAGTTTGCATAATTATTGACCAGGATTTTTTGCCAAAAGTGACTTCGCTTCTTCCACCAGATTGCCAATCGCACCCCTCTCCCCGGCGTAAGCGTCCCGGATGTCACGCAAAAGGTTCCGTCCGTTGGTCTGCTTGGCTGGGAGTGAGTTGGCCAAGAGTGACTTGGCATTGGCGAGGTGAAGCGTGATGAGTTTCTGCCGTTCGGGGGCATCTTTCAGGGTGGCAACATGGTTCTGCAGCCGATGAGCGTGGCCACGTGACAGCACGTAGTCGGGCCGTTTTGCCGCGTCCCCCTTGAGATTCTCGGCAACCTGGTTCCAACGATCCTTCGCCAACGCAAAATCTTCCAGTTCCTCGATGCGAATTGCGATCGCCACACGAGCCTTCACGTCGTCATCGAATATCGGGTCGGTGTCATCCTGGCGAAACTTTTCCAGTTCGCGGACGAGTTCGCCAATTTGGACTTCCTTTTGCCGGAAATCATCCAGTTTTCGCTGGGCATGCCAGCCCCAGAGTGCGTTCGACTCGGTCGCTTCCTTGCCGTATTTCTCGACAAGCTCCGACCACTCCTTGCGGGCCGCAGGAAGGTCGCCATCGTTCTCCAGTGTCAAAGCCGCCATCGTCTTCTTGTAGGCGTCCGGATCATCGTCATCCTCGGGGCGATTGCGAAGACGCTCGACCCGATAGCGATTCAACAGCACCGTTACCCGTTCATCCACCTTGAGCCTCCGATCGAGACCCTTGACTTTCTTCGTCGCGTCGTCGTCCTGACTCCCATAATGCTTCAAGTAGCGCGCGACGAGAGCTTTTTGATCGATCGGCTCCTTCGTTTCGTCGATCGTCTTCAAGAGCGAATCGGCACTCGGCGGAGCAAAGCCAGCTTCCCAGACGAACCAGCTGATACCACCGAGCAGCAAGAGGCACGCCAGGGCCACGAACCAGTTGCGGGAATAGATTGGCCGGTGTCTCTTGTTCAACTTCTTCCTGCGTGAGCCTGCCCGAATCGCCCGAGCGGCCGCACGATCTTCCTTGCCGGCGAGCTTCCTCCGATCCACGGCCCTGGCACCGGCCAAGTCGCCCCCCGCACTCGCACCGGCCGCCATCTTCTCGGCAATCTCGTCGAGAACCTGGCCTACCATGGCCGCATCGCGCGGCCGATGTTCCGGCTTCTTCTCCATCATCTGCACGACCAAGGTGTCGAGCCAAATGGGAATCTCCGGCTTCAACCGCGCGGGGCGAATGAACTCGCCTTGCACGTGCAACATGAACATGTCGACCGACGACTCGGCCACGAACGGCTTGCGACCGGTCAGCAATTCGTAGAAGACGACACCGAGTGAGTAGATGTCGCTCTTGCCGGTCAAATGCATTTCGCCTTTGCATTGCTCCGGGGACATGTAGGCCGCCGTGCCGATGGTGTTGTTCGCACGCGTGAGGGCGGTCACATCGACGTCTTTGGCAATGCCGAAGTCGGTGAGCTTGATGATCCCCTCGTTCGACATCATCAAGTTCGAGGGCTTCAGGTCGCGGTGAATGATTCCCTTGTCGTGTGCATGTTGCAATGCGGCACACAACGGCTTGCCGAGTTCGACGACTTCTTCCCAGGTAAACGGGGCGCGTCCGACCGGGCCAGACGTCCGTTCCGCCATGATTTTGTCGAGCGATTGGCCGGCAACGTACTCCATCGCAAAGAAGGGAGTCTTCTTGTGCCGCCCCGTCGCATACAGACGAACGATATTGGGGTGCCGGAGTTGCTTGAGAATGTTGGCTTCGCGTTCGAAGCGTGCCAACGCTTGCTCGTTGCCCGAGAGACCAAAGGCGATTACCTTGAGCGCGACAGTCTTGTCCGCCTTCCCGTCCTGGTGAAGGATCGCGCGATAAACGCTGCCCATGGCCCCCGTGCCGAGTTCGCTCTCGATCTCGAAGGGCCCGATCTTTTGGCCGACAAGCATGACTGATTCCCGTTTGGCTCCCCCTCTCCGAAGCGGAGAGGGGAGAAAAACCGGACTACCGCTTCACCCCCGAAATCGCCTCCATCGCCAGCAACAACGACTGCGTTCCCTTGCGACCCATGCCCTGCGCCCGAACGGCTTCGTACAGTTGCTTGGCGAGTGCCAGCCCCGGGAGAAACAAATTCATCTTTTCCGCCTCGGCGAGTGCGATGCCCATGTCCTTGATAAAGTGTTCGACGTAGAAGCCGGGCTCAAAGTTTCTTTGAAGCAGCCTGGCTCCGTAAATGTCGAGCGACTTGCTCCCTGCCGCCCCCACGGAGACGGACTTCAGGACGGTTTCCAGATCGAGCCCGGACTTGAAGGCGTACAGTAGGCCTTCGCACATTGCGACCATCGTCGAGGAAATCAGGATCTGATTGACCATCTTGGTGTGTTGGCCGGCACCGGACCCGCCCTGGTGAATGACGGTCTTGCCCATGGCCTCGAAGAGCGGTGCGACGGCATCGACCACGTCTTTCTCGCCGCCGATCATGATCGAGAGGGCGGCATTCTTCGCACCGACGTCACCGCCGCTCACCGGGGCGTCGAGTGCGTGTACGCCTTTTTTCTTCGCGGTGGCCGCGATCTCGACTGCGAGCGATGGCTCGCTGGTCGTCATATCCACGAGGATGGTTCCCGGCTTGCTACCGGCGAGTGCTCCATCCGTACCGAGGAACACTTCGCGAACGTCTTTCGGATAACCGACGATGGCGAAAATCACGTCGGATCGCTCGGCCACGGCTTTTGGCGAATCGGCGTAAGCCGCTCCGAGGTCGAGCAACGGTTGGGCTTTTTCTTTCGTTCGGGTAAATACAGTCGCAGCAAAACCCTTGGCCATCGCGTGCTGGCACATCCAGCGGCCCATGACGCCGGTGCCGATCCAGCCGATACGTGTTTTTCCTGCTTCCGCCTTCGCAACGCTCATTGGTATCCCCTTGTTCGGAATCGAGCACACGGGTATCATTCTCTTTTCACGACTTCTTCACATGCGCAGCAATCGAGTCTGATGATTTCTCCACCCCGAGCACCGATTGTATTAGTACACGGCCTGCTGGGCTTTGACCGCGTGAAAGTCGGTCCCTTCACTTTATTGCGCTACTTTCCGGGTATCGAGGATACTTTGGTCACGTCTGGCTACCGCGTCGGCGTGCCGAATCTTTACAAGACTCGCGGCGTGGCCGAGCGGGCGAAACAACTGGCGAGCTTTGTCCGTGATCGATTCCCAAATGAGCGTGTCCACGTCATCGCCCACAGCATGGGTGGATTAGACGCACGGTATATGATCTCGCGACTTGGCATGCACGATCGAGTATTGTCGCTCACGACGATTGCTACGCCGCATCGCGGCAGCACGTTTGCGGACTGGGCCATCCGCCGATTCGGACGCACGATGAAGCCGCTGCTTCACCTGTGCGGAATCCAGACCAGGGCTTTCGATGATTTGACGGTGGAGAGTTGCGCTCGATTCAACGAGGACGTGCCTGATGTACCCGGCATTCGTTATCTGTCCGTGGGTGGACGATGCTCCGGTCCCGCAGTCCCACTTCGGTGGCGGCCAGCCCACATCGTTGTCTCGAAGTACGAGGGACCGAACGACGGGGTCGTTTCGCTGAAGTCTGCCCAGTACGGCGAGCACTTTGAAATCTGGGACGGCGACCACATGAACCTGGTGAACCGCCGCAATCCACGAGCGACTGGCTGGGGGCACCGGCCGAGTGATTACTTGCGGCTGGTTCGGCGCGTGGAGCCGTAGCGAAACCTGCGGTTTTTTCGGAATTTTCCTTATTGTGTTGTAACACCCACCCCTTGGAATTCACTGCGGTGGGCGACACAACGGAACAGGAACTTCATACTGCCACGGCGACTTATTCGGCGGGTCGTTGGTGGACAATGTTTCGGTGATGGCGATCTCGTAAGTGCGTCAGGAGTTGAGTTCGTACTGCAACGCCACTACCCACCTAAGCTTTCTATCTCACGACTCCGGCGTAGCCGGCGGCGTCCGCACCTCCACTGTTGCCTCCACAATCTCCTCTCTGGCGACTTTGGCTACCGAGGCGAGTTTGTCTCCTTCGTTCGGTGAAATGACTCGGACGCCTTGCGTATTGCGGCCAACGATGCGAATCTCGCTGGCTTGAATTCGCGTGACCATGCCTTGCAGCGTGATGAGCATGATGTCGTCCGAATCTTGAACCGGAACGATGCCAACGACTGCGCCGTTCCGTTCGCTGGCGCGAATGTCCTTCACGCCCTTGCCGCCTCGGCGTTGACGGCGATAACGCATGGCCGAGCGCTCTTCGCCGGCTTCTTCCTCTTCTTCCCGGATGTCCTCGACCGCGGCCTGGGTGACTGCGACCACATCCGGCTCGACTCCCGAGTCTTCCGGCAAATCGCTGCCGTCGTCGGTCAATTCCTCTTCAATGTTCGGTGTATTCGGGCCAAACGGTGTGCGTTTGCCGTAGCCGTTTTCGCAGACCGTGAGCAATTGACCTTCCGGATCGGCAACGACCATGCCGACCAGTTCATCGCCCGCCTTGATCTTGATGCCTCGCACGCCCTTGGTATTTCGACCCATGGGACGAGCGTCGGCCTCAGAGAAGCGAATGGCCATTCCCTTGCGCGTGCTGAGCACAATCTCGTCGCCTGGCCGCACGAGAGCGACATCGATCAGTGCATCGCCTTCTTCCAAATTGATGCCGATCACGCCACCCTGACGAGGACGGCTGTACTCGGTCAATTCCGTTTTCTTCACGAGGCCATTCTTGGTGGCCATCAACAGGAACGCGTTTTCCTCAAAGTGTCGAACGGGAATGACTCCCTCGATTTTCTCGTCCGCTTGCAGCGTGAGCACGTTCGCGATCGAACGCCCGCCGCTGGTTCGGGCCGCTTCTGGGATGTCGTACACCTTGAGCCAATGGCACTGCCCGCGATTCGTGAAGCACAAGAGGAACGCGTGGGTCGAGGCGACGAAGAAGTGCTCGAAGAAGTCTTCATCGCGGGCCCCACCCTGAACGCCTCGCCCGCCGCGATGCTGCGTGCGGAACGTGGCCGGCGGCATGCGCTTGATGTAACCACCGTGGCTGAGCGTGACGACCGTGTCTTCTTCGGGGATCAGGTCCTCCATGTTGACCGTCCCGCCTTCGTCCGAGATCTCCGTTTTGCGGGCGTCGCCGTACTTGTCGCGGACTTCCTGCATGTCCTTGCGAATGACGGCCTGGATGTTGGCTTCGTTCGAAAGCAAAGCCTCGTAGGTGATAATGTGATCGCGAAGGCCCGAATACTCCTTGAAGATCTCATCCCGTTCGAGGGCGGCAAGTTGCCCAAGTTGCAAACGCACCACGGCCTCGGCCTGGGCCTCGGTCATGTGGTATTCCTCGGCCACGCCCAGTTCGCGTTGCAAGGCTACGAAAGGTTCGTCACCGATGGCTCGATTCAGAACCGTGGCCGCCACGGCCATTTCGATCAGCTGCCGCTTGGCCTCGCCGCGATCGGGGGACGACCGACAGATGCGGATCACTTCGTCGAGTGACGAAATCGCGATGAGTTGTCCTTCCAGAACGTGCCCGCGGCGTTTGGCTTCCCGAAGCAAGTACTCGGTCCGCCGACGGATCACCGTCACGCGATGCTTCAAGAACTCCTGCATCATCTCCTTGAGTTGGAGTACGCGTGGACGGCCATCCACGAGGGCCAGCAGGATGATGCTCACGGTCTTTTGGAGCGAGGAAAACTCGTAAAGCTGATTGAGAACCAGGTGCGGATCGATGTCTTTTTTCAGGTAGACAACGATGCGCACAGGTTCGCCCATTCGCGGGGCACTCTCGTCGCGGACTTCTTCGATGCCTTTGATGCGTTCGTCCTTGACCAACTCGCCGATCTGCTCGGCAAGGCGATTTCGCGTCTGTTGGTAAGGCACTTCCTTGATAATGATCTGGGCTTTTTTGCCTTCGATGATTTCGCAACGAGCTCGCAGGGTGATGCGGCCACGGCCGGTGCGATAGCCATCGATAATGCCTTGCCGGCCACGGATGATGCCGCCGGTCGGAAAATCAGGGCCGGGGATGTGCTGCAGTATTTCGGGTAACGAGAGGTCGGGATTGTCAATCAGGGCGATCAGGCCGGAACAGATTTCCCGAAGGTTGTGCGGAGGGATTTCGGTTGCCATGCCGACAGCGATGCCGTCCGAGCCGTTGACGAGCAAGTTGGGCACGCGACACGGAAGAACCAATGGCTCGCGATACTTGCCGTCGTAGTTCGGGATGAAGTCGACGGTTTCGCGGTCGAGATCCGCGAGCATGTCAGCCGCGAGCGGTGTCAGACGGGCTTCGGTATAACGCGGAGCAGCGGCCGGAAGTCCGGCAATGGACCCGAAATTTCCTTGTCCGTGAACGAGCTTATTGCGAAGTACCCAGTCCTGGGCCAGGCGAACGAGCGTGTCGTAGATGCTCATGTCGCCGTGCGGGTGGTAGCGCTCCATCGTGCGGCCGACGATGGCGGCACACTTCGTGGTTGGCGAGCCTGGACTCAGGCCCATGTCGTTCATGGCGACGAGAACACGACGCTGGACGGGCTTCAATCCGTCGCGAACGTCCGGCAACGCACGACTGACGATGACGCTCATCGCATAGGTCAGATAGCTATCGCGAAGTTCGATCTCGATATCGAGCGAAGGAATCGGCGCGAGCCCACCCTGCTCTGGAGGGACCGGAGGAGTTGGGGGATCGCTCGGCGGTGTTTTCTCAGTCGGCAAGGGAATGATCCTCGGAGTTCGGGGAAGCGAATTTCACAACGCCTCACCCGTCGGAAGTTACTGTTGGACAGCAACTTCCGACGGGCGAGGTAGTTGGCGGTGGAACTCCATTTTCTCTTCAATATTCTACGGAAATTGATCCTCTCAACCCAGGTTCCAGACAATCTCGAAACGGAACTATTTCTTCCCCCCACGATCGAATAGAGAGTGGTACAATCAACCCCACCCGCCATACCCTCTTCCGGAGATGAATCCGTGACCCGCCGACTCTCTTGCCTCTCCCTTTCGGCTATTTTCACGCTGGTTTTGGCCGTTCCGTTCACTCCCGCCGCCGACGTTCCCTTGAGCCAGGGTGCCAAAATCACCTTTGAAAAGAAGCTCAGAGTGAAGTTGAAGCTGGACATCGACAAGAAAATGCTGCGGCCGCTGATCGGCGACGATATTCCCGCTGCCGTCAAAGAGGCCACCGGTCTCACTCAGAAAATCGAGATCGCAACTGGCCAGGGTGTAACGTTGACATCGTCTTTTGGCCCATTCAAGGGCGAAATGACCCTGGAAGAAGTGCTCAACAAGATCTGCGAGGATAAGTCCTGGGGCTGGTACGTCAACAATGCCCCGAAGGGAGATCAGAAGGACGGGGCCATTTTTTTGACGACCAACTCGAAGGAAAAAGGCTATAAGGAAGGAACTGGCCCGAAGGAAGTGGCCAAGAAGGACGACCCGAAGGAGAAACCAAAGGACGAGCCCAAGACCGGCGATGGCGATAAGGCCGCTGCCGAAATGTTGACCAAAGCCAAGTTCCAGATGAACACCAAGCAGACCGAGAAGGCAATGGTCACGCTGAAAGAGATCATCGAGAAATACCCGGACACGAAGGCTGCTGCGGACGCAAAGAAGTTGCTAGAGAAAATTGGGAAATAATTTACGGCAAAAACCGAGGCGATGCGAGTCTCCGGCGTAATCCGGGGAATCGCTCGCACCAATGAAATCTTCAATATTTTGGCGGAGTTCTCCCCCGGCCTACGCCGGAGGCTCGCTTCCGCTCTCAGAGTTAGTCAATCCGAAGAGAATCGGCCAGTGAAAGCTTGGGACCGCGAAAATGACGTTCCTTGGGTGCCCCCCGAATATGCGGACGAGCATGGCCTCGTCGGCGTGGGGGGATCGTTAAGCCCAACCTACCTCATTCGTGCCTACGCCGAAGGCGTCTTCCCTTGGTTTGGCGAAGGGGACCCTTACCTTTGGTGGTCTCCGAATCCGCGTGCCATCTTCGATGTTCAAACGGGACTGCACATCTCCCGACGGTTGGCACGAACCTACCGCTCGGGTAAATTCCAGATCACATTCAACCAGGCGTTTGGCCAAGTGATTCGAGCCTGCGGCGATCGACCCGAAGGAACGTGGATCACGAGCGACATGGTGGCCGCCTACGAAGAATTGCATCGCCTACGCGTCGCTCACAGCGTCGAAGCCTGGCAGGACGGCGAACTGGCTGGCGGGATCTATGGCGTCTCGATCAATGCTTTTTTTGCCGCGGAATCGATGTTTTTTCGGCGAACCGATGCGTCGAAGGTCACGATGATTGCGCTGTTCGAAAGATTGCGAGAAAAGAGATTTGCTCTCGTCGATACGCAAATGCTCACGGAACACACCGAACGCCTGGGAGCATTCGAAGTGTCCCGCGAGCACTATTTGGATTTGCTGAACGCAGCCATCGAAAAAGAAGGCGTGCGGTTTTGAAGCTAGATTCGAGCCCTCCCACACTAACCCGACGCGTAAGCGAGAGTGGCCCTCGCTTACGCGTCGGGTTAGTGTGGGAGCAGCCCTTAGTAATCAATCCCCGCCTCAGGGCGTAGCCGCGTTCGCCAGAACGCGGAAGACCCGCCCTCAGGCGAGTGCGGCTACTCAGCAAACGGCATTAGTAATCAATTCCCGCCTTCTTCCCCTGCTTCTTCAGCAACTCTTCGACCTTTTGGTCGAATCCTTCCTTCCCTTTTTTGCCTTCTTCTTCCAGCCTCTTCTTGGTGAACTCCTCGCGTTTCTTGGCGAGGTCACGGGCTTCTTCGCGTAGTTTTCCCCGCTTCTTTTCGAGTTCGCCGAGAAACGCCTGGCGATTCTCCTTTGGAATTTTTCGGAGTTCGTCTGGCAATTCCTCGTCCTTCAGAGAATCCAGTTTTACCTTGCCGGACTTGATATCTCCGAGCAAATCCCAATTGTTGATATTGCCTCGCATAGCGTTGAAGACTGCACGATCGGCTGCGATCGCACCGGCCGTAATCCCTGGACCCGCGGGTCCAGCGCCGGTCGTTGGTACCACACTTCCGGGAGCGGCAGCCGGGGCTTTGGGGGCTGTTACCGTCACGCTGGGAGTTGCCTTGGGGTCGCCGGGCTTCGCGGGCTCGGTCTTGGCCCCATCCAGGGCCTTCAATCGCGCATCCTGATCCCGCTGTTGTTTCTCCCGGCTGCCGTAGACAAGCGTGCTGTTTTCCAACTCCGCGTTGATCTCCGCGAGACGCTTATCTTGCGGAGTGAGCACGCGCACCGTCCCGCCGTCCTGCGCGATATTCACGTAAGACCCGCTTGCTTTCGAGGCGATGTCCTCCCAGGCTTTCTTGCAATCGGCATCGATTCCGCATTGAATTGCGTTGATCAAGATGCCCTTTTCGGCCGCGAGCTTGCATGAATCGGAATAGGGCACGTCGTCCTTGTAATCCATGTGCGGCGGGGCATCGCCCACCAGGAAGATAATGCGAAGCGTGGTCTTGTCCTCGGACCACTTGAACTTGGTCACCGATTCGTGCAGCGCCTGGTTCACGCTTTCCGGCGTGTCGTTGCCACCCTCGGCCTTGAACTCCTTGATGTTCGAGTAGATGGCATCCAGGTCGTCGGTCAATGGTGTGATCTTGGTCACGTAAGCATCCCCGCGATCTCGGAACGCGAGCAGACCAACCTTCAAGCCCGGAGTCGGTTTGCCTGCGACGATCTGGTTGCTGATGGACCAGATCTTCTGCTTGGCCCCTTCAATCAGGCCACCCATGCTGCCCGTCGTGTCCAGACAGAACACGACCTCGACTTGCGGTTGCTTATCCTTCACACCGAGTGGTGCGGCATTCACGAACGCCGCGAAAGTGAGTAGGGCCAAACCAGCCATGATTCTTTGCGACATCACGAAACTCCTGTGAATAGCTCTGAAGAAAAGCCACATCTTCCCGACGGGTTTGTGGGAACGGACCTCCGGCCTGTCCGTCCCATGCCCGAAGAATGCCTGAACCAGACCGAATTTGGCACTCTGAGTTGTGACAGACCGGAGGTCCGTCCCCACGAGTTCAACGGCCGATCAATACTTGATGTTCTTTTTCTCCGCTTGCTTGCGGAGTGTCTCGAGAATCTGATTATCGAACCCATCCTTGCCCTGGTTTTTCTCCTCGGCCAGCTTCTTCTGGATGAACTCGAGCCGCTTCTTGTCGAGATCCAAAACCTTTGTTCTGAGTTCCTCACGATCCTTTTGTAGCTTCTCGAGGTGGGCTTTGCGTTCGGCCACAGTCATCTTCTTCATCTCATCGGGAAGCTGATCTCCCTTCACGTCTTCCAGCTTTGTTTTGCCTTCCTTGAGATCGTCGAGCAGATCGTTCGCGGCCAGGCGCGACGCTTTCGCCCGGAAGCCAGCACTGTCCGCAGCCACGCCGCCCGCGCCAGGGAGGGCCTTGGCCGCCAAGTTTTTGACTTCACCGGCCTTGCGGTCTTTCTCAAACCCGTAACAAACGTTCGTTGTGAGAAGCTTGCCGTTAATCTCGGCGAGTTCCTTGTCGAATGGCGTGTCGATTGCCTTCACACCGCCATCCTGTGCGATCTGGGCAAAACTCCCACCCGTTTTGGAGCAGATGTCTAGCCAAACCTTCTTGGCCTCGCCATCGTTTCCACAAAGAACCGTGTTGATGATGATGTTCTGGGCACTCGCCAGTTTGCACGTCTCGGCATAATGCACATCGTCCTTGTAGTCCAAATGCGGCGGGGCATCCCCCACGAGGAAAATAATTCGCAGCGTATCCTTGTCCTTGGACCATTTGATTTTGACGACCGACTCGTTGAGGCCCTGATTGACGCTTTCCGGCGTGTCGCCGCCGCCGGCAGCCTTGAAGCCGAGGAGATTCTTGTGAACTTCGTCGAGGTCCGTTGTCAAGTCAAAGACCTTGGTGACGTGGGCGTCGCCACGATCGCGATAGTCCACGAGCCCGACTTTCACATCCGGACTGGGGCGTCCGTTGGCGATTTGATTGACGATCGACCAGATTTTCTGCTTGGCCCCTTCGAGCAAGCCGCCCATGCTGCCGGTGGTGTCCAGGCAGAACACGACTTCGACTTGAGGCTTCGCATCCTTGCGTTCGAGCGGAGCAGCGAACGCAGACGTGGAGCCTGACAACAAAATCGCGGCGATTGAACCAATACGCAACATGACTCGTTCCCCCTTGGGGTTAATTGATGTGAGTATCCTACCCAATTAGACGAGCGAAGAGCGAGAGCGATTGTGTAACGTGAGCGCAACAAGAAACTGGGAACACCAATCAGGAGACTTGTGTTCCGGAGCAAATGCCACCCAAGACCTCCGCGAGGATGTTGTTCTGAGGGTAGCTATGTCCCAGGTGTTGCCGAAATCCCTCGGCGTAGGCCACACCCGCAGCCTGGCCTTGCTTGGCCGACCAATCGCGCAGCGCGTTCAGATAGTCGTCCATGCCGTGATGTTTCAGCAGCCAGTCGCGTTGGCTCCTGTGACAGGCCAGCATGTTGGCTTTTTCTTCGATCTCTTTTGAAATGTCGATGCGGAAGGTCGGAAGAATCGGGTTTCCGAACAGGTCTTTGCCTTCCGCGGGATCGCAGTAGTACAAGTGCGGAATTTGATCGAGCGGCTGGAGATTCTCCCAGCGGCCGTGCAGAAAGTTGCGGATCGGGGCTGCGAAACTTGCCGCCCGCACCACGCGGCTCGTCAGTTCGTGGTCCATGTGATAATCGTCCGGGCTGTGTGTCAGCACCACGCTGGGCCGAACTGTGGCCATCAGGCGGACAACGCGCTCCACAAGTTCGTCGGTCAGATACACGCGAAGGTCGAGAGCGCCGACGCAGTGATAGGCGGCCCCAAGTCGATCCGCCGCGGCCCGGGCTTCCCTCTTGCGAATGGTTGCAATCTCATCGGGACCGTGTTCGGCGGATCCGCAATCACCGGCTGTCATCGTTGCCAGATGGGCGGTCCAGCCGTGCTCGCGGACGAGCCGAATTAACGTGCCCGCGCACAGAAATTCCACGTCATCGGGGTGGGCAACCAATGCAAGAACCACGGGAGCGGTCATCGATCGACTCGAATGGGTGAGACGGAGGCCGAAAGCACTCAGGGAAGCATACTGGCGTCAAGCCAATCCGGAGGAAGGCAAATCACTTGCTCTCCTACTATGCCCGGAATGAAACGCGATCATGCCAGCCGGCAAGCCGGGGGCTAACGAAGGAAAGGCAGAGGAACAGAGGCTTCATCATGGCATACCGGCACCCCTCGGCGGGGCCTCGCCACCCGGAATCTCAGGCGGAGCGGATGGCGGTGCCTGCTTGATGAGGCCAAGTTTCTGCTTGATGCGGAACTGTACATCTGGCTTAATCCAAGGCGTTCCGTCCGGTGCCAGCCCGTCGAGTGGCCCGGGCAAAGCCAGCGAGGGAATTCCCTTTAGCTGGGGGGCTCGGGTCTCGATTCGGACGGGGTCATCCTTTTTCTCGCGTACTCGTTCGGCGTCGTTTGCAAGTACGTTTAAATCGCAGGCAAACTGAAATGGGTTACCACTCGTGCTGGCTCCGATGTGAAACACGAGATCGTGGAGCCATGGGGTCGCCTCACGCAATTTCCGCTGGTGAACGTCCTGCATCAATTTCACTTGACGCATGTTACGTTCGTACATGTCTTCCTGATAGAGGTCGATGTCCCGAAAATCTTGGCAACGTTGAGCGTAGATCGCCGCCTCGTTGCCGCGACGAGCGCGGCAGTCTTGATGAGAAACCAAGACCTGTTTCCAGGCATCGAATCCTTCGTTGTACAGCCGGATGGCGTCCGAGTACTGGGCTGCTTCGCGAACGGTCTTTTCGGCCTGAAGGAATCGCAAACGAGCCAGCATGGCCTGGTCTGTCTGCATCGCCGCCGACTCCAATTCGAATCGCTCGAACTGGGTCATGTTTCGATTCGCTGCCCAGGCGTTGACCACAGTTTGGGCTTCGAACAGGGAGAAGAGCGAATCGTCCTGCCGTTCTTCCGGTGTCAGGGGGCCCGGCATGTCGCCGACCAGCTTGCCCGGATGCATGCGGCAGTATTCTTCTGATCTGGAGACGTACGTTTGCAGACGTGCCGCATCCATGCGCAATCCATTGGCGGTACCGTGGTCCTGCCATCGCCGGAAGGCTACTTGCCACGCTTGTTGCGCACTCATCTGCGTCGTCAGGCGAACACTGACGGGCTTGCCATCCTCGGTCTTCGGGATCCAGACCCGATCGAGATCGATCAGGTTGTCGATCTCCCACGGCTGAGCATTGAACCAGCCCTCTTTGGTCAGGCGGTCGGCAATGTAAGTCTGGGCTCTGGGCGGCCCCTGCCGGAAGATGATAGTCGCCGGGCGTTTGGGGATCCTGTACTTCAGCGGATCGGGATTGAACGAGCCATCCGCCGAAGGGACCTCGCTCGGCGGCGGCAAGGCACAGTTCGCCAGGGCATACCAGGCCCGAGCCGCCTGGAACGCATCCTGATCGTGATCGGCCAGGTCGGATTCGAAGTCCAACTCACTTCGGGTCGGAATGGGAAGATTGGGGTTGCGAATGTCGGGCAGCACGGGAAACTGCTTGAGACGATCTCGATGCAACTCTCGCGTCGCAGGCCGGTATCGACTCGGAATCTTCCGGTTCATTCGCAGGAACGAAACGACAGCGGCAGGCGATGAAGCCAGTGGCTGGGAACGCTCGTCGCTACCATCCGAGGAGATACGGGTCTCCTTCAATCGGCGAATCAACTGCGGGTGGGCTCTGCAAAACTCCTCGAAGGCGGCCAGGTTTACGGTCCGCGTGCCATCGGAGTTCACCGTCACCAGCCGGTCGGGATCGCGATCCTCATCGGGAATGCAAGAAAGCTGATACAGACAACGCAGCGTCGTCACTTTATCCGAGACGCCAAACTTGTTTTGGAAGTAGAACCCGGCATTGTAGCGCAGGTCCGGATTGTTGCGGTTGAGCGATTCACCCTCCGCGATCACCGAGATGCCGCGTGCGATGTAAAAATACATGTCGTTCAGACGGTCCATCTCGACCGACACGTTGTAAGTAAGGTTCCAGCTTTGAAACAGCCAAGGCGCGGTAAAGTGGGGCTGAAGTTTGGTGATCGAGTTCACCGAAATATCGAGTTCGTTCCACTCGTGCTTCTTCTGCTTGTCAATCGCATTGAGCCAGAGAGCGGAAACTGCAAACCCACGTGACCCGGTCAGCAAGAGTTGGATGGCGGCACCGCCGAGTTCCTTGTCCCCTTGCTGGAGTTCCGTCAACTCGTGGACATTCGCACGTCCATCCAGAGTCAGCGCCAGCATCGGCGAACCCTGAACTTCGTCCGCACTCTTGCGATCGATGCGGAAGAAGGTCCCGCGAACGACGAGACTGAGCAACAGTAGCACGCCGATCGAGGCAAGATAAATGATCTTGCGCTGCTTCGCCGCTCGTTGATAGACATTGGCCATGATCGTTTCACCACGTCGGGGTAGCTTCGTGCGACCGAACGCGAATCGCGCCGGTCCAACTCACACCTACGCCGCGATTTCTCGCACCTTCATCAGGTAATACGCCGCAACCAGCCAAGGCAACACGTAAGCCACGAGCGTCAGGAAGTTCATGAGCAGAAACTCGGGGCCGATACTGAACCCCTGCGCCACATAGTCGGTGAGCCCGTATCGATCCACATCGGGAATGACCGTTGTCACTCGCCGCCAAATCCAGCGACTGACACCATCGAACATCTGCAATGCCCGGACGGTCGGCGTGATATCCAGGTCCGCCGTGGCGTTGCTGTTCTTGATGAGACGGGCCAGGGACTCAAGTGGTCCACCGCCGATATTCGCTCCAGAAGCAAACTCGCGGATGAACTCCAGGAAGAAGCCGAGGACGAACAAACACATCGCAATCAAGAAACTGAGCACCCCGGCAAAATACGTCGATAGCGTAATGGCAATCGAGATCGCGATGACGAGCCGAAACCACACTCCGACCGCCCCCTTGAAGTAGTTGAGGCTGAAATTCCCCTCGGATTCCACGAAATACAGATCGTAGCGAGCCACCCCCACGAACTGGCTCGGCGTCTCGCATTTCACACGCACTTGCACGCGCCGCGATGATCCACCCGGGCCCTGCGTTGAACTTGCACTCTCCGGCAACGTGGAGGCATTGCGGAAGAGTCCGCCAGGTACGGCAATCCGCGACGTGTGATAATCGAAGATCTGCCAGTTCTGATAAACATATCGCCCGTACCGTTCCGCGAGAGCGTTCACCTTCACCCAGTTTGGGCTGCCGGGCGTCACGTTCGTTAAGCCCTTGGCATCTCGATCGTAGGCATCCTGCATACTGATCTCTGAGCCAGGACTAAGCGAATCGTCAATTTTTTTTCCTGGATTCCAGGATTGAGTCACCACTTCGAACGTGACTTGCACTCCGGTGCCTTCTTCGCCTTTTGTTGTTCGATAGATATCGAACGCGAACTCCAGGGGCACGCTGTCGGACTGTTCGAAACGCGTGGGCAGGGACGGAAAATTCCAAACGGCGCGGTGGGGGCTAGTAGGATGCCCCGCGATGTATTTTCGGTACGTGTCCTCGCGGCCGATATCCACCCCCTTGAACTCGTCCGACGAGACCAGTTGGCGATTGGCGCCAAGTTTGCCGAACTCCATCCTGCCGTACTTGGCGACGCGAGCTTTCATGCTCTCGTCCTCGGCCTCGGACGACACGTTCCCCGCGTTGATGAGAATCAGTCCAAGACCCGTCATCACAAGAAGTGCGGCTGTCACCAGTCCCAGGTAGCCAAGGAATCGCCCCAAGACGATCTCGAATCGCTCGACGGGTTTGGTGACGATCGTGTGAATCGTGAGGTTCTTGATGTCGGTCGGGATGCTGAAGGCGGCCAGCAACATGCCAACGCTGACAAGCAAAACGTTCATTCCCCGAGTGGTCACACCGACAATGCTTTTGATCTCGTCCTCCGGCTTCTCCTGAAAGAACCAGCGAGCCGGGAACAGATAGAGGATGAGGATGCTCAAAAATACCCAGACGACCCGGCGACGAACCGCTTCCTTGAATGAAAGCTTCGCCAGTGCGTAAATTCGCCTCCAACGCATGTTGAAGCAGTCGCGAAGGAATGGGCCGCCAAAGCCGACGATGGCAGCAAGTCCTGCCGCAGCCAGCGAAAACTGCAGCACCATCCCCCAGCGCGTAAAAGCCAGCCCCAGCACGGTCACGCGTGGCGTGGTCGGGTTGTCGTCGGCGGAAAGATACACTGCCGCTAACGCAATCAGATAGATGCACGAAGCAACAGTTGCTCCCAGAACCATCAGCGGAGTGATAAGCCGATTCCGCTTCTTACCATTTGGGAGAAGATCGTAAACGGGATTCAGAAACGTGGTGAGAAGCCAGAGCGACAACCCGACCATGGCAAAGCCGCCGGCATCCTGCAGCCAGTCGATACCTAGCCAAGCCAGTCGCTGCCAGTTGTCGAACGACAACGGCTCGCTTTCGAATTTCATGACCCCGAACACGGGTGAGAATGACGCCTGCACGGTTGCGGTTCCCTTTTGAAGAATGGATCAAGGACGAAGACGAGCGTTTTTCGTACTTCATTTTCCAGTTGTCGGCAGGTATCTTCGTCCCGGCCGAGCCTTACTCTCCTCGACCACTTTCTTGAACAAGTCTTCGAGCGTCGTCGTCGGGTGGCCGAACGATTCCAACGCGCCACCGTGCCTGGTGATCACCGCTTCAAGTTCTTGCTTCAATTCGGGCGTCAGCCGCACGTTCGTCGCTCGGACTTCCACCCGCGCGGCATCTTCAACGAGTTTGTCCACGTCGCCAAGTTCTTGGAGATCCCCGTTAAAGAGAATCGCGATTCGATCGCACACGTCTTGCACGTCATCCAGTCGGTGCGAACACATGAGCACCGTCTTGCCCTGGTCTCGCAACTGTCGAATGAGATCCTTCATCCAGATGGTGCCCATCGGGTCGAGGCCGGAGGTCGGCTCATCGAGGATGACGAATTCGGGGTCATTAATGAGCGCCTGGGCCAGGCCGATGCGTTGACGCATGCCCTTGGAGTATTCGCGAAGTGTCCGTTTGCGGTCTTCCTTCAACCCGACCAGTTCAATGAGTTCGGCGGATTTCTTCTCCCGCTGCTCTCGCGACATCTCGAACAAGCGACCGTAGAAATCCAGTGTCTCCTCAGCATTCAAGAAGCGGTAGAGGTACGATTCTTCCGGCAGGTAGCCGATGCGCTCGTTCTTCCGCACGTCGGCAGCCGGCTTGCCGAAAACCGTCGCCTCCCCGTTGCTGGGGAAGAGTAGACCGAGGAGCAGCTTGATCGTTGTCGTCTTCCCCGAACCGTTCGGACCGAGCAGGCCGAAGATTTCACCCCGCTTGATCTGCAAGTCGAGGGCATTGAGTGCCGTCTTTTTCTTGCGCCCCCAGAAATCCTTGTAGGTCTTCGTCAGGTTCCGGGTTTCGACGATGAAATCGGATCCCGTGGTTGAGTGTGTACGGGGTTGCTCGGCAACTGCGGTGGCGGACATTCCGGGAGGCTCCATCGTCAGTGGTCACGGCGCAAGTGGGCTGAGTTCTTGTTACGTTCGGGACGCGGAAGGGTTCACGCGAACTCGATTTCGAGGAAGTGATTGTAGCGAGAAGGGTTTAGAGTGGCGCGGTCGCGTGGTTGGTAGGGGGGCGGGGTGCTTACGCACGGCCCGCTCGCCTGCTAGACAATGTCCCGAGTCATCGGCGACTCCACGGCATCCCAGCGGTTCATTAGATCGAAGCCCTCGCCCGAAGCCCCGTAACGCGAATCATTGTCGTCCTCGATTTCGGGTTCGCCCTGGGCGTGTTTACGTTGCAGGAACATCGCGAAGTTCAACACTTCACGCTGCATCTCGCTCGGCATCTCGCCAAGTACCCTATTCAGTTCTTGAAGATTGTTGGTCATGATGTTGGCTCGTTCTGGGTATCGAGTACCTAAACCGAAGCACTCAATCCTTGAGCCATGCGGATTTCCGTTCCATGATTCACGGTCCAGGCCACCTTGTGCGTAACAGCATCCACCAGTCCCGCGGCACTCGGGTGGCCGTTGCCGCTTTTCTTTACCCCTCCGAAGGGGAGATGCACCTCTGCCCCAATGCACGGCAGGTTCACATAGCCCATGCCGAACTCGCACTCCTCGCGAAATAGCCGCATCGTGCGATAATTTTCCGTGATCACGGCCATCGACAGGCCATAATCTGTGTCGTTATAGATTCGCACCGCATCGTCGTTCGTTTTGAACGGGATCAGCGCGACATGGGGCCCGAACGCTTCCTCTCTTAGACTCCGAACGTGCGAACTATGTTCCAAACGATAGACGAACGGCGAAAGAAAGTTGCCATCCTTGAGCTTGCTGTCCAAAATTCGCCCGCCATCAACCAGGACGGTCGCTCCTTCGTCCTTCGCCAATTGGTTGTAACCTAGGACTTTCTGCACGGCCGTGTCATTGATCAGCGGGCCGGTGAACGTGAGGGGATCGAGTGGATCGCCCACCCGTAACCGCTTGGCTGTAGACGCGTAACGCTTGGCGAACTCGTCGATGATCTTGTCGGAAACCAGGATTCGCCCGGCAGAAACACAACGCTGACCGCTGGTTTTGAACGCACTCAGAATGGCCGCGTTTACGCCGAGATCGAGGTTTGCGTCCTCGCAAACAATCACGGCACTTTTGCTCCCCATTTCGGCCGCGACAATGCGATCCGGAAAATCCGCCGACAGCTGCTGGATGCGGTGACCAACATCGTAACTGCCCGTAAACAAAACGACGCTGATGTCCCGGTTGCGAACCAGGGCCTCGCCGACCTTGCCATCACCATGCACGAGATTGATTGTTCCTTCCGGAAAGTCGGCTTCGACGAACAGTTCCACCAATCGCTGGCCGATGCCGGGGGTGTCTTCCGAAGGCTTGAACACGGCCGTATTTCCTTCGACCAGGGACGGCCCGAGCATCCACAATGGCACGGCAAACGGGAAGTTCCACGGAGTAATAACGGCAACCACGCCTTTCGGTTTTCGCCGAACGAACGCATCTTTCTCGTCGATCTCCGAGGCAACGATGGTGCCGATCGGCATACGGCCCGTGCCGAAGACGTACTGCACCATGTGCAGGCCTTCAATCACCTCGGCCCGGCATTCTGCGAGAGTTTTGCCGCACTCGTGAGCCATCAGGCGGGCCAAGCTATCCGTCTCGCGGTCGATGATGCGGGCGAGACGATCGAAGCATTCCGCCCGTAGAATTCGGCTCGTGCGCTTCCAGCCGGGGAAGGCAGCTTTGCCGGCTGCGACTGCGTCGTGCGCGTTTTCCGGAGTGCCGGCCGGGAAGATGCCGATCACTTCGTTACGATTCGAGGGACTAATGCTTGCAAACGTATCCTGCCCAGCGGGTAGCCAGTGCCCGGCGACAAAGTGTTTGCCGACGATTCGCGGGAGAGACATGAAGGCTCCTTCCGAGTTCGATGAGTGTAAGAGATTATACCCCGGCGATTACGGACCATTACAATGTCGAGCATGGCCGAGCTATCGATGTCGGAATTCAAGAGCCTCGTTCGGAGCGCGATGGAGACGCTGCCCGACGCGATTCGCCCGTTCATGGATAACGTGGTGGTGGAAGTCGCCGACTGGGCCGACGACGATTTGCTCGCAAGTGCAGGCTTTACGGAAGAAGAGATCGAGGCAGGCGAATCGTTGCTGGGCCTATTCGAACCGCTCGATATTCCAACGGACGGCATCGATTTCACGGATCATCCGCACAAGCTGTGGATTTTCAAAGGCGCTCACGAGGAAGAATTCCCCGATTCAACGCGACTGCGAACGGAGATTCGCAAGACTGTCGTCCACGAGTTGGCCCATCATTTTGGTTGGACCGACCGGGATCTGGAGCGGTTCGATGCGAACCCGGATCCGTTTCGCTGAGTACGCTCGTCAAGGCGACAATGAGTGGTCGGATTCCTTCACAAGCTCGGGACGTCGTGCCGAAGGAAACCTGCACGGCATGGATTCAAAATGGAACAGATCACATTGCTCGATGATGGGTGCCTGAAGTACGAAGCCACGTTTCTTGCTCCGGAACGAGCAAATTCGCTCTTCACCACACTCCGCGACACAATCCCCTGGCACGGAGAAGGATCTCGCGGTCGATTATTTCCGCGTTTGGTCGCCTGGTATGCCGATCCGGGCGTCGTCTACACCTACTCCGGCATCACGCACACGTCGTCACCCTGGACTCCCGAACTGCTCGAAATACGTGCACGCATCGAGCAAGCCACGGAAGCCGGTTTTAACAGCGTGCTGCTAAACTTCTACCGCGATGGCCGTGATTCGATGGGCTTTCACGCGGACGATGAACCCGAACTGGGCCAAAACCCCGTGATTGCGTCGGTTTCGCTCGGAGTTGCTCGGCGATTTGTCTTGAAGCACAATCGAACGGTGGAGAAGCACGAGATCGTGCTTGAACATGGCAGCTTGCTTGTGATGGGGGGCACCTGCCAGCATTTCTGGAAACATGCCATTCCCAAAACGGCAAAGGTAGTCGGCCCACGGATCAACCTGACATTTAGACAACTGCAAGAGCAAGTCAACAGGTGGAAATAGGACCTATCGGGCCAAGCCGACCGATTTTGGTCCCCTCGGCCACATATGTATTTTTCCTCGGGTTTGCGGTTATTCCTCCCTCGCATAATCGTCTAATAATTGCCCATAAAATCGCCGTGCCTCTACGGCTACTTGGGGGTAGACTGAGCCTGGAAGTCGCCATTTCGGGAGACCCCATGTCCCGGATCTTTGCTCTGACCGCTTTGCTCATCGCCTCTGCCCCTGCTTTTACGCAGGAGCGCGGTCCTGCGCCGCGTGAGATGGTCGGCAAACCTATTCTGGCCGACGTGGTCCGCAATCTGGACCAGCACCTGACCGACTATTGGGCCCGCGAGGGCATCACCGTCGCCCCATCGGCAGACGATGGCGAGTTTCTTCGCCGACTCTCGCTCGATCTGGTCGGCAAGATTCCGACTCCCGCGGAGGCACGGGCATTCATCGCGGACAAGGACCCGCAAAAGCGTTCCAAAAAAATCGACGAACTGCTCGGGCGACCGGGGCACCTGAACCATTTTGCCAGCGTGCTTCGGCAGACATGGGTTCCGCAAGTCACGGACAATCCCCAACTTCAGTTTGCGTTTCCCCCGTTCGAGCAATGGATTCGTTCGCGTCTCAAAGACAACACGTCATTGGACAAGATGGTTCGGGAAATCCTGACCGTCAAGACACTGTTCAATGCACGTGGAGCCCAGACGTTTCAACAGAATCAGCAGGATACGCCGTTTCTGTTCCTCCAGGCCAACGAGTTCAAACCCGAGAACGTGGCGGCGGCTGCGAGCCGATTATTCATGGGCGTGAAGATCGAGTGTGCCCAGTGCCACAATCATCCTTTCGCTCCCTACAAGAAGGAACAGTTCTGGGAACTGGCCGCGTTCTTCGTCGAGGTTCAGCCTGCCATCGCCAATATCAGCGATGTGAAAGTGAAACGCGAGATCAAGATTCCAGACACGGCCAAGGTCGTTCCTGCTCGATTCTTCGATGATGCCCAGGAACCGCCTTGGGATGAGAAGAAGTCCCCGCGTGAAACGTTTGCCGACTGGCTGACCTCCGGCAAGAACAATTATTTTGCCCGCAACATCGTGAATCGCACCTAGGCGCACTTCCTGGGGCGCGGGCTGATTGAGCCGATCGATGAGCCGAGCGAAGACAACCCGCCCGTGATTCCTGAACTTCTGGAAGATCTCTCGAAGGCATTCGTCGCCAGCGGCTACGATTTGCGTTTCCTGATCCAGACGATCACACGCAGCCGGGCCTATCAACTGACCAGTCGGCAGACGCACGAGTCGCAGGCGAATGTGAAAACGTTTGCTCGCATGTCCGTGAAAGGCATGACGGGTGAGCAACTCTTCGACAGCCTGGCACAGGCCACGGGTTTCCAGGATCCGACTCCTGCCCAGCAACGGCAATTCTCGTTTGGGGTCCGCGGGCAATTCCTGACCAAGTTCGCGAGTACCGAGAAACTGACCGAGAAGCAGACGAGCATCCTACAAGCCCTCACGATGATGAACGGGTCATTCATGGCGGACGCGACGAGTACCGACCGCAGCCAGTTTCTTGCCGGCGTGATCGATGCACCGTTCCTGAACGTGAAAGGGAAGCTGGAAGTTCTGTATCTCGCTTCGATAAGCCGATATCCCTCGCCTGAAGAGTTGGCTAAGCACACGAGCTACATCGATCGTGGCGGCAACTCCGGCGACAGGGATAAGGCAATCGGCGATCTGTTTTGGGCACTGCTGAATTCTTCGGAATTCATGTTGAATCACTAGTTTCTGCCAAGTAGCCGCGTTCGCCAGAACGCGGGCAAACCCGCACTCTGGCGAGTGCGGCTACCGATCAAAGGAGAACCAAGTGCGTTCCAAATTTTCCCGTCGCGATTTGTTCCACGTATCCGCCGGCTTGGGTGCAGCAGCCTCGGGCTGGCTGCCAGCCTTCGCGGCCGACGCCGCCCGCAATCCGCAGCGGAAACGCTCCGTCATTCTCCTGTGGATGAGCGGCGGACCCGCGACCATCGACTTGTTCGATCTGAAGCCTGGCCACGCGAATGGCGGACCTTTCCGTCAGATTGAATCCGCACCCGGCTTGCAAATCGGCGAGCATTTGCCACGTCTCGCTAAACACGGAAAGAGCCTTGCTGTCGTCCGCTCCATGTCCACGAAGGAAGGCGATCACGGTCGCGGCACCTACTACTTGCGAACCGGCAACCTCCCCCAAGGAGCGATCCAGTTCCCAACCATCGGTTCGCTTGTCTCGAAGGAGATTGGCAGCCCGTCATCGGAGTTGCCAAACTTTGTGAGTGTGTCGCCGTTCCGTGCTTTCAGCCAGGGAGCATTCGGGCCAGGTTTTCTCGGGCCGAACTATGCCCCTCTCGTGGTAGGCGAAGGGAATTTCGGTGCCCCGCAACCGGGCCAGGACGCGGATCGCACGCTTCGAGTGCAGGACTTGAGTCGTCCGGGAAATGTCTCTCCCGAACAGGCCGAATCGCGTTACGACATCCTCAAAGAAATGGACCAGGCGTTCATTGCCGAGCATCCGAATGTCGTGGCCCAAAGTCACGTGTCCGCCTACGACCGGGCCGTTCGCCTGATGCAATCGGTTGGTGCGAAGGCGTTCGATCTCTCGGAAGAACCCATCAAGGTTCGCGATGCCTACGGCCGCAATCTGTTTGGCCAGGGCTGTCTTTTGGCTCGCCGATTGGTTGAACGTGGCGTCCCGTTTATCGAGGTCAATCTCGGTGGCTGGGACACCCACCAGAACAACTTCGATGCGGTGAAGAACCTGTGTGGCATTCTCGATCCAGGTTGGGGCACCTTGATGACCGATCTGGAATCGCGTGGCCTGCTCGAATCGACGACCATTATCTGGATGGGAGAATTCGGCCGCACTCCTCGAATCAATCAGGGCAAGGGGCGCGATCACTTCCCGAACGCATGGTCGGCCGTGCTGGCTGGCGGCGGGATCAAGGGTGGCCAGGCCTACGGCAAGACCAGCGACGATGCCACCAAGGTTGAGGGTGAGCCGACGAGCGTTCCCAGCTTGCTGGCGACGTTGTGCAAGGCGGTTGGCATCAATCACGAGAAGACAAACCCATCGAACGTGGGACGGCCGATTCGCATCGTTGATAGCTCGGCCAAGGTCATCAAGGACATTGTGGCATAATTCATTTCGTGGAGCCCGCTGGGCTCCACGCCAAACAATCAGCGAACAGCATCATGCGTCATCTCCTCCTCGCTCTCGTTGTGCCATCGATCGCTGTCGCACAGTCGATGCACACGACGCATGTGTCGAACGGCCTCGATGCGACCTCCGCGCGCATTCGCATCGAACGGGGAGGTCTGAAGCCATATGGCCCGCGTTTCGAAGCCTCGGGTATGACGGCATCTCCCGCGATGGAGTTTTTTTCTGGACTCAAGTTGCCTGGCCAAAGAGAAGAGCTTCGACGTCCCGCTCCGCTCATTCGCGTCGTGAAGCCAGCATTCCGCATTCCCGAACAAGATCTGGGCATCGCCAATGTTCAAGACGTGATCTTCTTCGCGGAGAAACGTGCAGTTCGCTTCCGCTGTTACTTGCAAGGCTCCGGCGAATCGCTCCCTCAACGCTGGACCGCACAGATTCGCAAGTACTTCGTGTTTCTTGACCGCGATGCCGATGGTGAACTCAATCGTTACGAAGCCGAGTTCGCTTTCTCGGCCAACGGCGTGGGCCAGATGATCCAGTCGGGATTTGCTTTTCAACGCCCGGATGATGCAATCCAAACGTTCGTGGATATGGATGTAGACGGTGACGGCAAAATCAACTTCGACGAGTTCGCGGCTTTCTACGCGCCTGCCGCAAGCCGGATTATCTCGGCCATTAGCAATCCGACGCGTGACTTTTACGCGGACACGTTGACGGACGAACTCTTCAAACTGTTCGATACGGACAAAGATGGCCGGCTTTCCCGAGCCGAATTGAACTCGGTTGAGCGCTTGTTCGCGACGCTTGACACGGATGAGGACGAATGTCTATCCCCCGTGGAACTGGCTCCTAACGTGTTCAACGGACGCATCGCATTCCCACGCCCAGCGACGAATCCGCAGCAGAATATCATGTTGGCGTTTCGCCCTGGGTCGGCCCCCAACACACTTTCTCAGACTTTTCTTGCCCGCTACGACCTCGACAAAAATGGGAGCATGAGCAAGGCCGAGAACCCGTTCTCCGGGGAAGTGTTTCCAGCCCTCGACAAAAACCGCGATGGTGAATTGACCGTGACGGAAATGGGAGCATTCGCAGACATGCCTCCCGATCTGGAACTTGAACTAAAGCTCGCTGAAAAGCAGGAAGATTCAGCAATCACATTGCGCTCGAGTGGCAAGACGAATCCGCTCGTGGAGGGTTTCAAGTCGACAGGCCCGGGAACGGCCATCCTCACGATCGGAAAACAGGTTGTGCAGTTGGCCGCGTACGCACCGCGTGGCGTCTACAATCAGCCCGTGCGTTTCGCGCCGTTCGGTTTTCCCGATGGCGGCAAGGGTTACTTGCTAGAGGGGGACATCGCCGGCCCGCATTTCCAGGCGTTACGTGTGCTCTTCGACATGATCGACCGCGATGCAGACGGCAAGATGAGCCGGGTCGAGTACGATGCATTCTTCACGCTTCAGCGCAGCTTCACGTCACTTCCTCTTTCACTGGTCTACGCCGCCCAGACGCCAAGCTTGTTTCAGTTTCTCGACGTCAACAGCGATGGCCGGCTCAGTGTCCGCGAGTTGCGAACGTCGTGGGATCGTCTGATTGCGATGGAAACCACCGAGAAGAGCCTGGTCACTCGAGCGGCCTTGACGCCCCAAGGTGCGATCCGTTTCGGTCGTAGTAACGAGGTGTTCTCGTTCAACCCCGTTACAATGTACACGCAGACGCCGAACCGCCAATCGACACGTGGCCCGGCCTGGTTTCGCAAGTTCGATCGCAACGGCGATAGTGAACTCTCGCGGAACGAATTTCCGGGCTCGCAAGCGGAGTTCGACAAACTCGACACGAACCGTGATGTGCTCATTTCCGTCGAAGAAGCAGAGGCGGCAGACAAGCAGTTACGTCCCAAGAAGTAATCTTCACAATTGCGACGCAACTTTATGCCAGTTTCTTCTTTCCTTCACGAACTCTTTTGCTAATCTTTCGCAATCTGACCTTCTTCCGGGTTGCCGACACTCGACCAGCCGCTCGATCACCCATCACACGGGAACGCTCTCATGGCGGATTTTCGCAAGCTCAGCATCGACCTCATCGCGGCCAATGGCAAGATTGTCAGCAGCGGAATCAAGGTTCTAAAGAAGTCTCTCTATGCAGACGACCGGATCGAATTGGATGAGATCCAGTTTCTCTCCGAACTACGAAACGCCGTGGTGAATAAGGCGAAGAAGAAGGCGACGCATGCTCTCGACAAGTTCTTCCTGAAGGCCATCGAGGACCACATTCTTCAAGATGGCGTCGTGAGTGCGGACGAAGTGTCCCTGCTGCAGGCCCAGGTCTTCGCGGACAAGAGGCTTGTAAAAGGTGGTAAGAAGCTTGCCGAATCGCTGAAGAAGAAAGCGACCAGCGTTCCGCCAGAACTGGATGCGCTGCTGGGATCGGTGAAAGGGAAAAAGAAGAAAGGATAGGCACGGCGCCTGAAGCGCAAGCGAAGGAAACCTCCTTCGCTTGCGCTTCAGGCTCGCCAGATTAATCCCACTTCTCGCCACGATACCACGCCAGTGTTTTGACCAGGCCGTCTTCGAAGCTCACCGTTGGTTCGTATCCGACGACCTTTCGGGTCCTCGAGATGTCCGCTTGCGAGTATCGAACATCGCCAAGTCGCGGGTCCGCATGTTTCGCTTCGAGTTGCAAGCTCATGAGTTTGTTGAGCGACTCAATGAGTTGCAGCACGGTCACGCTGCTGCCGGTGCCGACGTTGAAAACCTTGCCCGAAACGTTCGGGGCCTCGCTCGCTTTGATGATCGCCTGCACGCAGTTTGCCACGTAGGTGAAGTCTCGCGATTGCAGGCCGTCGCCATGAACAGTTGGTGGATTGCCCTTTTGCATGGCCGCGATGAACAGTGCGATCACGCCCGAATACGGCGAATCCGCCCGCTGGCGCGGCCCGAAGATATTGAAGAATCGCAAACGCACGGTCTCGATGCCATAGGTCGCCGCGAAGGCTTGCATGTAGTATTCGCCCGCCAGCTTCGCGGCCGCATAAGGCGAGAAGGCATTTGGCAGCCAGTCTTCCGTCTGGCCATCCGGCGTCGAGTAGCCACCGTAGGCACTCGAACTCCCGGCATAGACGACCCGTTTCACGCCGGCTTTTCTGGCTTCGTCCAGAACAATCACGGTCCCGGTCGCACAGGCCGCATGACTGACGAGGGGCGCCTCCACACTGCGAGCCACCGACGCGAGTGCCCCGAGGTGGACGATTTTTTGCACGCCACGAACAGCATTGGCGACGGCTGAGGGATCGGTGATCGAGCCTTCGACGATCTCGATTCGCGAGCCATGATGATGCAGGTTATCGTGAAGACCCGTGCTGAAGTTGTCGAGAACTCGAACCGCGTAACCCTTCTTCACGAGGCCATCGACAAGATGGGAGCCAATGAACCCGGCTCCGCCGGTGACCAGACACAGATCGCTCATCAGGATGTCCCTTCCAAAGTTCGGGGAATGGTAGATTGAAGCGACGAAGTCAGGCCACGTCAACCGCAGAATCCCGAACCAACCAGTCGCCGGCTACTCTCGAAAGACGATTGCGTTTGCTTCCCAATCCGCCTGAATGTCTTTGGTTGCCGTCGATGGCCGTTCCAGAAGCCATTTTGCGAGCGGAGCTACGACTTCGCGTTCGATTGTGCGTTGAAGCGGCCGGGCTCCGTATCGCGGATCAAAACCGACCTTGGCGAGGTGCTCGACGAGTCGATCGCTCCAACGAATCGCGATGCCAGATTGAACCAGGCCTTCGCGGCTGGCAATCGCGCCGAGTTCCTTCCGGGTGATTGCCTGAATGGTCTGAGCACCGAGCGGAAGAAATGTAACGACCGCGTCCAGCCGATTGAAAAATTCGGGACGAAAAAAAGCCATTGCCTCGTCGCGGTATCGTGGCCGCGATCTTTCGTCGAAGCCGAACGTCGATTGCTTGTCGGCCCCGAGGTTCGAGGTCATCACAATCAAGGCACTGCGCAGGTTGGTCACTCTGCCAAAGCGGTCCGTGAGCCGCCCTTCGTCGAACGCACTCAAAAGCACGTCATACACATCGTCGGCTGCCTTTTCGATCTCATCGAGTAGCAGCACGGTGAACGGTTGTTGCCGAATCTTTTGGATCAACTCGCTCGGCTCGCCGTAGGGTGGTCCGACCAGACGCTCGACCGCATCGAACCCGGAGTACTCGCTCATGTCGAGACGGATGAGCCGGGCGTTCTTGGTATCCTTTTTTTGCTCTGCGGTCGCGGCACCAAAGAAGAAGCGAGCCAAGGCCTGGGCCATTTCGGTTTTGCCCACGCCGGTTGGGCCACAGAACAGTAACACGCCCAGCGGACGACTCGGGTCGTTGAGCCCAGCCTTGAACGTCATCACCACGTTCGCGGCGGCCTCACTGGCTTCCGGTTGATCGATGACCTGCTTGCGAAACTCGTCGAGAACGGTTTCCCTGGAGAGCGTGAGTTCATCGCGAAGAAAGAGTTCGGGCAGTCCGGTGCGCTCCATGAAGTGCGTGACCACGTGGGCTGGCGTAACCTCGGGCCAGTGTTCGCGCGAACATCGATTCAGCAAGTCGCGGGTGAATCCAACGGCCTGCCCGGGAAAGACGGAGTAGGGCATGAATCGGCGATACATCTGGATCACGCGATCGCTCACGCCTTGTGCCACGTTGATGTGGAGATTTGCCTTGGTCGTTTCGATCTGTCGATCCAGGACCGCGAGGGCCTTGACTCGATCGAATGGTTGCACGTGGACGACTTGAAAGACATCAGCAAGGCCTGGCAACAGTCGGCGACACGCATCGAGTTCGCTTGGCGTGGCCTCGGCCACCATTCGCATCTCGGCACGCGATAAAAAGGGGAGCAGAAAGGCCGCAATGCTATCGGTAGGGCCACGGCCACCCGTGCGAACGAGATCGAGCAGCCGATCCACGCACAGGACGCCTTCGATCTCGCCGAGTTCGCCGATGAGCGTTTCGACTCGTTCTTCCCACTGGCCGAGGTACTTCATTCCCGCAATGATGCGGCCGGCCGTCAATTGCCAAAAGCGTCTGGGCAGTGGAGTCGCTTCCTCCCTCGTCGCCTCCTTGGCCAAGCGTTTCTCGACCTCGCGAACCGCCTCGACGAGCAATGTGGTCTTGCCAACACCAGGCTCGCCGACGAGTAGCACGTTCGCCTTTTCCCAATGGAGTTTGCGAACGAGGATCAAAACATCCGCGTCTCGTTCCCAGGCACGCGCGAACTGTTTGCGAACGGCCCGATCGCCCAGCGGCTCGGCCACGCGGCCCAATGTACGAGGGGCTTCAGGTGGCGGCGTTGCCAGTTCTTTATCGGGCACACGAACGACCACATCATTCAGTTCGTACTGCGGCAGGGCCAGGTGCCGAGCCAGTTCCTGCGGCGTCAGCCCTTCGAGTTTTTGCAACACAAATCGCTGCACCAACCCTTTGAGCGATTCTGGTTCGTGATAAGTGAAGCGAATGCCCAACAGCGGCAACGACGCAAGCATCTGGCCACTGGCTTGCTTGCCAATCACGCAGGGCACCTGGATCGTTATCGGTTCCTCAGATGGATAGATCCGTTGCGGCGTGCGATATTCGGATCGGACGTTGACCTTGAACGTGTGCAGTTCCGGTTCCAGAAAATCCGGCTCGGGCAGCCAGGGCGTTTGGCGGCGCAGCCAGAGCAGATAGTCCTGCAATTCATCGCACGCTTCCCGAGCCGTGAGCCCGAACGCGGCAAGACCATCTCCCTCGACGCCAACGGCAGTAAAGGCCCCGGCCGGATCGCGGATGATGAGAACGGGATAGCGGAAAGTGGGCATGGGCCTTAGGATTTTTCAACCGCGTATCGGTGCGGCACGCAGGAAGATGACTCGATTCTCGGCTCGATCAACAATCATCGCGAACATATTCAGCACGTCGCGGCCCAAAACACAGGCATCCAACCGGTAGGAGAAACGGCCGCAGCATACGTACCATTCAGAATAATCGCCGAATCGTCCTGAAGAAATAGTCGAAGCGCAGTGTCCATCTCAACCATGGTACTCATTCCTCCGAGCCCACTCAAAGAAAGAGTCTCTGTCGAAACCTGATAACCCAGTTCTTGAATGGCCGAAGAGGTGAGAATAGTGCGATCTGCGCCCGAATCGATCGGGCGAAAGAGTTCTTGCCGATTGCCACCCTCGCTGCGGACTTCGCAACGAAGATATGGACGCCTGACACCGTCCGCATCAACGCGCCAGATGCCTGAGATGAGCATACAATCGTGGCCCTTGCTCTGCTGAGATGTATTCGAAATAGTCGCCTTTGTCCTCAGGATGAGCGTCCCTGGCTAATTCCCTTGCCTCGTCGAACGTCTCGCCCACGACGAGTTCACCGCCAGAGACGACAACATGCTTGCCGCGATACGTTCGTCCGATTTCGATGGCATGCTTCTCGAACCACTCCGAATTCCGGGCGAAGTCCTTGCGACGCTCGGCGAGTTCCTCCCGCTCGCGGGGAGTTAGCGTTTGTTCTGTGATAGTTATGGATGAACCTGACATGAAGCCCTCCCTTCTTTAGCCCATTCTAGCGGCAAAGTGGATCCGTGGAAGCGGGCCAAGGCGCTGCTACAATCGGAATCGCGAACTTACCAGAAGCCTACTCGCAAAAGCTCACTCGGCCCTAAAACTCAACCCATCCCGGCTCAGGTCGTAATCCACGAGGACCGTCTGGCCATCCTTGACCTCGCCCTTCAGGATCATTCGCCCCAGGGCCGTCTCGACTTCTTTCTGAAGCACTCGCTTCAACGGTCGGGCACCGAAGGCGGGATCGTAGCCGACTTGGACGATGTGGTCCTTGGCGGCCTCCGTGAGCTTAAGTTGGATGTTCCGCTCGCCGAGCCGATCACGTAGCCGATTCAGTTGAATCTCCACGATCTGCTTCAGGTTCGCTTCGTTCAAGGTGTGGAACACGATGATCTCGTCGACGCGGTTCAGGAACTCGGGCCGGAACTGTTTGTGTAGTTCGTCCATCACGGCGTTCTTCATGCGGTCGAAGACTTCGCCGATCTGAGTGTCCTTGTATTGCAGGATCCGCTGGCTGCCGACGTTCGAGGTCATGATCACAATCGTGTTCTTGAAATCGACTGTGCGGCCCTGGCCATCGGTCAGCCGGCCATCGTCGAGGACTTGCAGAAGCACGTTGAATACGTCGGGATGAGCCTTCTCGATTTCGTCGAGTAGAAGTACGCAATACGGACGACGGCGTACGGCTTCCGTGAGTTGGCCCCCTTCCTCGTAGCCGATGTAGCCGGGCGGAGCGCCGAGCAAGCGGCTCACGTTGTGCTTCTCCTGATATTCCGACATATCGATCCGAATCATGGCCTTTTCGTCGTCAAACAGGAATTTGGCAAGTGCCCTCGCCAACTCCGTTTTGCCGACACCGGTCGGCCCCAGGAAGATAAACGAGCCGATCGGCCGTTGCGGATCCTTCAGCCCGGCACGAGCGCGAAGGACGGCCTCCGACACGGCAAGCACCGCTTCGTCCTGGCCGATCACGGTTTTGTGCAGTTCATCCTCAAGATGCAGCAACCTTTCCTTCTCGCCTTCAAGTAGCTTGGTGACGGGCACGCCGGTCCAGCGGCTGACCACGGCCGCGATGTCTTCTTCGCCGACTTCTTCCTTCAACAAACGCGGGGCACCATCGCCGGATTGAGCGGCCGCTTCCTCGGTCGCCTTCAGCGTGCGTTCCAGTTCCGGCAGCTTGCCGTACTTCAACTCGGCCGCGCGATTCAGATCGTATTGGCGTTCCGCTTGTTCGATCTGGTGTTTCACCTGCTCAATCTGCTCGCGGACTTCGCGGATTTTTTGCACCGCGTTCTTTTCGTTCTGCCAGCGGGCCATCAACGCGTCGGCCGTGGCTTTGAGATCGGCCAACTCCTTCTCCAGCTTCTTCAGGCGATCGCGGGAAGCCGAATCGCTCTCCTTCTTCAGGGCCTCCCGTTCGATCTCCAGTTGCATCACGCGCCGATTCTTCTCGTCCAACTCGGCCGGGAGCGAGTCGATCTCCGTTCGCAACTTTGCTGCCGCTTCATCGACCAAGTCGATGGCTTTGTCGGGGAGAAACCGATCCGTGATGTAGCGATTCGACAGCACGGCCGCGGAGACGAGGGCGGCATCCTTGATACGAACGCCATGATGCACTTCGTATTTTTCCCGCAGGCCACGCAGAATCGAAATCGTATCCTCGACGCTCGGCTGATCGACAAACACGGGCTGAAACCGTCGTTCGAGGGCGGCGTCCTTCTCGATGTGCTTGCGATATTCATCGAGTGTAGTCGCACCGATGCAGCGTAACTCCCCGCGTGCCAGCATCGGCTTGAGCATGTTGCCGGCATCCATCGAACCTTCGCCCTTGCCCGCGCCTACGACCGTGTGAAGTTCGTCGATGAAGAGAATAATCTCGCCACCGGACTCGGTCACTTCCTTGAGCACGGCCTTCAGGCGTTCCTCGAATTCGCCACGAAACTTGGCTCCCGCGATCAGCGAACCCATGTCGAGCGACATCACTCGCTTGTCCTTCAGCCCTTCCGGCACGTCGCCACGAATAATCCGCTGAGCCAATCCTTCGACGATGGCGGTTTTGCCGACGCCTGGCTCACCGATCAGCACCGGGTTGTTCTTGGTTCGCCGGCTTAGAACCTGCACCACGCGGCGAATCTCTTCATCGCGGCCAATCACGGGATCGAGTTTGCCGAGCCGGGCGGCCTGCGTGAGATCGCGGCCATATTTTTCGAGCGACTGATACGTCTCCTCGGGGTTCTGCGAAGTGACACGCTGGCTGCCACGCACGTCTTTCAAGGCACTCATGAGCCGTTCACGGTTGACGCCGAATTCCTTGAGGATGGAACCCGAGGCCCCTTTGTCGTCGATGAGGGTTAATAGCACATGCTCGACAGAAATGAAATCGTCTTTCAGTTTCTTCGCTTCGTCCTCGGCATTCGCAAGTAGCTTGTTGAGCCGGCCCGTGAGATAGAAATTGTCCGGCGACCCGCTTGAGCCCGAGACGCGCGGCAGCGTCTCGAGTTCGCGTTGCAAGCGAATGCTGAGTGCTTCCGGAGCGACGCCGGCCTTCTTCAGGATGGCCGCTGTCAGGCCCCCCGCTTGGTCGAGCAGGGCGAGCAAGAGATGCTCGTTATCGATCTGCTGATGGCTCATCCGGATGGCGAGCTTTTGCGCGCCTTGTAGTGCTTCGCGTGCCTTCTCGGTGAAACGGTTGATATCCATGCTTGGTTACTCCCATTCAGTAATGGTGGAAGCAACTCTCGTGCCCATTTATTCTGGCTTAAATGTATACAGAATTGGCCACAAGCGAGCGGTTTTGACTCCGAGTAGGCTGTCAAAATGGCGGTCGGCTCGCCCCGATCACGCCGGTAAGTTCTGCCGTTCAGCAGGCTGGATCAATCGACTCCCGGATTGCCTGTCATAACCTGACAACACACGTTTGCTTTGGGAGAATCATGCGGTCCACGCTATTCGCGCTGCTTTTGCTTTCCGGTCCGCTCGTGGCGGCCGAGGCCAACTCCGCCCACATCGGAACGTTTCTCGAATCGCAGTGTGCGACATGCCATAATGCCGACACGAAATCTGGCGGGTTCGATCTCGCCATTTTGCCGATGGATCTGAGCGACCCGCGAGGCATCGAGAAATGGGCTCGCGTTTACGACCGCGTGAAGTCTGGCGAGATGCCTCCCCCGAAGAAGCCTCGGCCGGCCAAGGTGAATGCAGACAAGTTTTTAGAAGGAGTTGCCGGCGGCATTGCCGCGGGCGAACAAAAACGCGACGCGCTGTCTGGCCGAGCCTCCATGCGCCGGCTCAATCGCACCGAGTACGAGAACACACTTCGCGATCTTTTGGACCTTCCCGGCCTCAACATCAAGGATCTCCTGCCGGATGATGGTCGAGTTCATGGCTATGATAAGTCGTCGTCGGCTCTGGATGTTTCGCCGATTCTGATGGCCAAGTTCGCGGAGGCCGCCGATGTGGCCCTGGATGCGGCGATCGCCCAGTACAGCGTACCGCCGGTTCCGTTCAAGACGCGGATGTACGCCAACGAGAACTACGACTTCGGCGTCGTCATCCCGAATGGCGATGGCGTGATGCTGAAGGATTTCAAGTACGACGACTCGCGGTTCCCAATCCCAAAAGACGCCTACGCCGGCGGAAAGTACAAGGGCCTCGGCGAACTGGAACGATCGGGCGTTTGGAAAGAGAAACCCGGCACGGCAGGATTATTCCGCTGCCTGGGCGAATCGTTCGCCGGGCGATTCAGTAGGTTTTCGCCGAATTTCTCCGGTCGCTATCGCGTCTCCACCTCGGTCTGATCGTTCTGGTGGGACAAGGGCGAAGTGAAACCCTCACCGCGAACGCAGGCGGCGGGAATCTACTACGGCAGTCGGGTTTTGGGTTTCCTCGACGCTCCTTCCCTCAAGCCGACGGGGCACCTGCTTGAAGTCTGGCTTGATCCAGATGACTACCTGAAGTTCGACGCGGCCTCCCTGTGGGAAGTTCATCCGTACCACCACAAGGACAAAGCGGCAGGCTTCACTGGGCCAGGCGTGGCCATCGATTATCTCGAGGTCGAGGGGCCTCTGCACGACGAGTGGCCACCCGCGAGTCACAAGCGATTGTTCGGCGACTTGCCCATCGTCCCGTTCAGCAAGTTGCCGGCGGACGCACCTAAACCAAAACGAACCACACCGAGACGCGTGAAGACTTACGATGCGGGCAACAGCCCGGGCCTACTGACGTTTGGCACCGTGAGTCCATCAGCCCCTGCTGCCGAGGCCGAGCGATTGCTGACGGAGTTCTTGCCCCGTGCATTCCGTAGACCGACAAAAACCGACGAAATCGCACGCTTCACGCTGTTGGCAGTGGAACGAATCGCAACGGGGGCTTGCTTTGAGGACGGAATGCGGGCTGCTTACAAGGCCGCACTCTGTTCGCCTGAGTTCCTGTTCTTGTGCGAACCCCTTGGCCCACTCGATGATTACGCACTGGCCTCGCGGCTGTCGTATTTCCTGTGGAACTCGATACCCGATGCCACCTTGACGGCAATAGCGGAGAAGAGCCGTCTCCGCGACCCCGACGAACTTCGCAAGCAAGTGGACCGCATGTTGGCCGACTCCAAGTCGGAACGGTTCATCTCGGACTTTCTCGATCAGTGGTTGGACCTTCGCGACATTGATGCGACCACGCCGGATCGCCGGCTGTATCCCGAGTACAACCTGTACCTTCGCGATGCCATTCGACGCGAACCCTACGCGTTCTTTCGGCAACTGCTCGCTCAGGATCGCTCGGCCTCGGATCTTGTCGCTTCCGATTTCGTGATGGTGAATCAACGCCTCGCCGAACATTACGGCATCCCCAATGTTTCGGGCACACACTTTCGACCGGTGCCGGTTCCCAAGGATACCCATCGTGGCGGATTTCTAACGCAGGCGGCCATCTTGAAAGTGACGGCCAACGGCACGACAACTACGCCCGTCAAACGCGGAGCCTGGGTGAACCGCAAGATATTGGGTACGCCACCTCAGCCTCCTCCTCCTGACATCGCAGCCGTCGAACCGGACGTTCGCGGTGCGACCACGATCCGCGAACAACTTGCGAAACATCGAGACAATGCCACGTGTGCCAGTTGCCATGCAAAAATGGACCCGCCGGGATTCGCACTCGAAAGCTTCGATGTGATCGGCGGGTTGCGAACGAAGTACCGAGCCACCGAAGGAAAAGAGCGGCCGGACCTGATCAAGACGTTTCGGGCTCATTTGAACCCGGAAGGGGCGTTTTCCACCGCAATTTATCACACGACTTTTAGCCTGGGCCAGCCGGTGGATGCAAGCGGCGAAACTGCGACCGGGCAGAAATTCGCGGATGTTGAAGAATACCGCAAGCTCCTTCACGCGGATCGACGCGGGCTGGCTCGCAACCTGGCGAATCAATTCGTGGTATACTCGACCGGAATTCCCGTCCGCTTCGCCGATCGTGCGGCCCTGGAACAGATTCTCGACAAGGCCGGCGGCGACGGAGCACGCGTGCGTTCGTTGATCTACGAGACGGTGAAAAGTGGGTTGTTTTTGGCGAAATGAGTTGCTCAAATTGGCTTGTAGCTGAATTCGTGAGAATTCAGGGCTTCAGCCTGGCAACCGCTTCTGAATTCTCACGAATTCAGCTACAAGGTTGTGATCTTCTGGAGACGACCTTGAGTTCCTCAATAATTCATCGACCACTCTCCCGCCGCAGCTTCCTCCGCGGTTCGGGCGTGGCTCTCGCGCTGCCGTTGCTGGATGCAATGTCCCCGGTCGCCAACGCCGCACCCGTCGCCGCGCCGAGACGGCTGATCGCGATCCAGACGAACATGGGCATTCTTCCGCAGCACTTCTTTCCCGCGGAGGCCGGCAAAGATTACAAGCTCACGCCATATCTCGAAATCTTGAAGGAATACAAGGACCGCTTTACGGTGTTCAGCGGGGTCTCGCATCCCGACGTGGATGGTGCCCACGAGGCCGAACGGGCGTTTCTCTCCGCCACGCCGCATCCCGGAAGTGCGGCATACAAGAGCACCATCTCGCTCGATCAATTCGTCGCCGAGCGATTCGGGCCCGTGACTCGCTTCTCTTCGCTGGCTCTCGATGTGAATGCGGAAGGCACGCAGGGCATGGTCTTCTCGCGTGCCGGCGTCCGTGTTCCGACCGAGAAGAGCCCGGCCGCTCTCTATCGCAAGATGTTCGTTCAGGGCAAGCCCGGGGAAGTGGATGCCCGACTGGAAGATCTTCGTCGAGGTCGCAGCCTGCTCGACTTCGTCTCGGATAGTTCGAAACGGCTCGGCAAGTCGGTTGGCCCGGCCGACAAGGATCGGCTCGACCAGTACTACTCGGCTGTTCGTGACCTGGAGGTCCAGCTTCAACAAGCCCAGGAGTGGGAGCGAAAACCGAAGCCGACGACGACCACACCGGCACCCACGGATTTGACCGATAACCGCAAGCTGATTGACAAGATTCGGCTGATGCTCGAGATCGCCCGCCTGGGCTTCGAATCGGATTCCACACGAGTTGTCACGCTGTTCATCAACACATTCAGCATCGTCGCGGACCTCCCGGGCGTGAAGGACGAGACGCACTCGATCACCCACCACGGCGGACGCAAGGAGGCTCTCGATCAACTCTTCACGATCGAGGCGGCCCAATTCAAGGTGCTGGCCGAGTTCCTCGGCAAGCTGAATTCCGCGAAAGAACAGGGCGAGACACTACTGGATCGCACCATGGTCCTCTACGGCACGCCGATGGGCAGTGCCAATTCGCACGCCAACACGAACTTGCCCGTGCTCCTGGCAGGCGGTGGCTTCAAGCACGCCGGCCACCTCGCCTTCGACGCCAAGAAAAATTATCCACTGCCCAACTTGTACGTGAGCATGTTGCAACGTCTGGGGCTCGAAGTCGATCGGTTCGCGACTAGCAAGGGCACGATGAAGGGGCTATCGGCATAGAACGGAGCGAGAGTGCTTCGCTCACAGGCCGTTCTATGGTTGAAAAAGGCCAAGCGGGCATCGACGCATGAACCGCCCAAACTGCGGTGCGGCCCTCGAGGCGACAACGCGGTCGTGGATTCGTGTTATCGCTGTAAGCTCGTCTGGCTCGACGCCGGTGAATTGACGGTGCTGGAGCAGTTTGCGGCCACCTCGGTCTAGCCGGTCACACATCCCACAATTCCGCCTTCGCATCCTTCTTCTTTCGGCTCGGCTTGCGTGGCTTTGGGGCTGGCAACAGCTTGGGCTGAAGTTGCTTCGTGACTTTGTTCTTTCTGTCCGGGTCATCGTCGGTGTCGCGGGTGCCCTTCACGTCGTTACGGGCTCGGAAATCGAGCTTGATCGGCACTTCCGAGAACGGCAGTTGATCGCGGAAATGCTTCAGCAAATAGCGTCTATACACGCCGTCGAACAGGTCGGGGCCATTCGTGAACAGCACAATCGTCGGCGGATCGGTTGCGACCTGCGAGGCGTAATACACCTTGGGTAACTTCTTCCCTCGTTGAATAGGCGGGTTCATGTCGAGTGCGTGGCGCAGCACGCGGTTGAGTTCCCCGGTCGTCACCCGTTCGCGAGCTTGCTTGACCAACTGCTGAGCCAAGTTCAGTACGCGGAATACGTTCTTGCCTTCCTTCGCGGTCACGAAGGCCATCGGCACATAGTCGAGCATCGGGAACGACTTCTTCACGTAGTCCACGAACTCGTCGGTCTCGACTTGCCCCTTCACCAGATCCCATTTGTTGAACACGAAGATCGCCGGCCGGTGATTTTCGAGAATGTACTCGGTCAATTGCTTGTCAATGCGGCCAATCGAACGCTCGGCATCGAAGAAGAGCATTACCACGTCCGCCCTGCGAATCGAACGCTCGGCCCGAGCCATACTGTAGAACTCGATGGAGTTCGCCAGGCTGCTCTTATTCCGTACGCCTGCCGTATCGATAGCCACGAATGTCTTGCCGTCACGTTCGAATCTCACGTCCACACTGTCGCGAGTTGTTCCGGGGATCTCGCTGACGATCACGCGCTCGGCCTGGGCGAGAGCATTGATGAACGTGCTCTTGCCAGCATTTCGTCGCCCCACAATCGCGAGCTTCAACGTCGCTTCAGTCGGTGCCTTCTCGTCCGCTTCTGCCGGAGGCAGAGCTTTCACGATGGCCGATAGCAATTCGCGATGGCCACGGTTCTGCTCGGCACTCACCGCAACGACGGGTTGGAAGCCGAAACTATGAAAATCGGATGCCTGAAGCGCGAGATTGTCTGTATCGCACTTGTTTACGACGCACAGGGTTGGCTTGCCGATCGGCCGCAAGCGGTCGGCAACAGTCTGATCCAGTGCCACGGGCCCGCTGCGGGCATCGGTCACATAGAGGATCACATTGGCCTGATCGATGGCCAGTTGAATTTGCCGCTCGACGTCTTCGGACAGGTCGTCCGAATCGACGATGCCGATGCCGCCCGTATCTGTGAGGTCAAAGAATCGTCCATGTTCTTCCACGATGGACGAAACGCGGTCGCGTGTCACGCCAGCCGTCGGATCGACAATGCTAATACGCTTGCCGACGAGCCAGTTGAACACCGAAGATTTGCCGACATTCGGCCGACCAACAATAGCCACAACGGGCAAAGGCATGACGAAACCCCGGAATCACGAAGCGAAAAGTGAATTATACGGGGTTTGCAGGAGATTCGCTCGGCATTCGTAGCCGCACCACTCATAGCCGCACTCGTAAGAGTGCGGGAAGCGTGCCCGTTGAAAGAAACTTCAAGTGTAGGGGTCTCTCCCGCATTCTGACGAACGCGGCTACTCAGCGGCCTCTTCCTGCTTCGCGGCTGGCAGGGCTTGGTCGCCGAAATAGCCGGTCCAGGCCAGGTCGAGCACCTTCGCGGTCAATTCCAGCGGACGGTTGTGGAATTTGCAAACGTCATTCGAGCGCTCGATGAGATCGCGAGGCTCGCAGGCACGCAGTTCTTTCCCTAACTCGCGATAACGATTGAGCAGTCGCTCAATCATCTCGGGAGCAACGGCGGCACCCATTTTTTTTGCATACGCCTGGAAGATCTTCGAATACTGTTCCTCCGATGGTGGCCCGAGGTAGAGTCGATAACCCATTCGACGTAAGAAGGCTGGGTCGGTCACGGTTTCGGGACTCAGGTTGGTCGCGATGATCAGCACATGCCGCAGCGGCAACTGGATCTTCTGACCGGTTCGCAACGTGAAGTAGTCGATCTGATGTTCCATCGGCGTGATGAAGCGATTGAGCAATTGCTCCGGCGACACACGTTCGCGGCCGAAGTCATCGACGAGGAACACGCCGCCATTGGCCTTCAAGTGTGCCGGGGCTTCGTAGAACCGGAACGATGGGCTGTAAATCAAGTCGAGCTGATCGAGAGTCAATTCGCCGCCGACCACGACCATCGGACGACGGATGCGGATCCAGCGATTGTCGATCAGATCTGCCTTGTCCGCACCGAGATCGACCTTCTGATGGCATTGATCGTCGAACATCCGGATCACGCTGTTGCCGACACTGATGGCGTAAGGAACCCAGTAATCGCCAGGCAAGGCCGAGTGAATGCAGCGGCCCAAGCTGCTTTTTCCATTGCCGGAAGGCCCGTACACGAACAGGCTTCGTCCGGAAGAGACAGCGAGGCCGGCCAGTTGCGCAGACTTCTTGGGCAATACCATGGTCTGCAATGCGGTCGTGACATGTTCGGGCCGAACTGGCGGCGTATTCGTGAATTGCCAGCGCAGCATGGACGCATAGGTCTCCATCCGTACGGGAGCCGGACCGATGTAGCCGCAAGCTTCAATTAGTCGAACCGCAAGGTCTCTACCTTGTTGCGCGATCTTGTAGTGAGCACTTCCTTGACCGGTCTGCCAGAGTTCCTCGATCAGACCTTCTTGAGTCAGGCTGTCCAGCAATACCCTGACCAGCGGCATGGACAGTCGAAGTTGCTTGGACACCCAGTCCGTTGTGAACCGGGCCACGGTTGAGACGAGTTTCACGATCAAGTCGGTGAGTTCTCCGAGTTCCCCTTCAACCGACTCTTTGTCGTGCGGTGCGGCCGGGGCCATAATGTCGCCGATTTTGCACATGGTCGGCAAAAACGGGTCTACTCCAACTTCTTCGCCGTTGATGTCCATCGCTCTTGGGCCTCGCATATCGGACGTTGACAGTTACAGTGAGACTAGAGAATCCCGACTTACCGGGAAGAGAATTGCACGGTCGTGACTCAGCATGAACACCAGCCTCTGCGAAAGCTGCCAGCAAATGCGCGAAGTCTTGACGGGAAAAGGCTCGCGCTTCTTGCTTTGCGAACTGGCACTTTCGGAACCTGATTTCCCCAAGTACCCAGGGCAACCGGTTCTGCGTTGCCCCGGGTATTTGAAGAAAGAGATGCGGAAAAACGAACGGCCTTCGCAGGAATCTTGATCGCGTAGGCCCTGCATTTTTTGAACACTAATCTTCGCTGATCTCCACTAATAACGAGCACAGATACGGCATCTTGTATTCGGATTAGTGAAGATCATTGAAGATTCGCGTTAGCTGTTTTGATTACAACTCACTCCCTAAAAGTAGTGGTCCCGATTCACTCCATCGAAAGCAGCCGGAGTCTCGGCAACATTTCTTGAACAACTTGCCGGATCCGCACGGGCATGGGTCATTGTGGCCGACTTTTTCCACTAGTTCCTTGTCGCCGTGGGCAATTCGTTCGCCGCGTTTGCCCTTCGTTTCCGAAGGGAATCTTTTCCGTCACTTGCTCATCGTCTCGAAAGGAGTGTTCGAGGTCCCTGCTTTGCATGATCCACCGCCCTTGTCGAAAACAACCCGGGCGATCCCGTCTGAGACACCAAAATAAGCGAGGAGGTTCGCGGGCGAAATGGGCCGCTAAAGGTAGCCCTGTCGTTCCGCGAGAGGGAGGCAGGACGCGGTGGGTGCGGTGCCGTCATTTCAAGGCGAACACTGCCCCCACTTGCGGAGCGAGAGTGCTACTTTGTTGGCTTTTGGATGCAATACAGCGTGGTCACGGTCCGAATAAACAATCTGCCATCTGCAATCGCCGGCGTTGCCAGGGCCACTTCTCCGAGCACGTTCTTTTCGAGCAACTCATACTTGGCACCGGCCTTCACCACGTATGTGACCCCCTCCTCGCTCAAGCAAAAAATCTTGCCCCCATAACTCCAGGGCGAGGCCGTGAAGCTGCCGGGAAGGCGTTCGCGTTCGTAGACCGGCTTCCCGGTCTTTGCCTCGTAGCAGGAAATAAACCCGGTCGAGTAGAGCATGTAAAGATAGTCGCCGAGAATCAGGGGCGTGGGGTGATAGGCCCCGGCCGAATCGCGGAACCATGCGATGAACTCGCTGCTGGTTTCATCCTTCTTCAGCGAGATGTCCCCCGATGCGCCGGGCTTTATTGCGAGCACCGGACGGGGTCGGCCAAACTCGTAGCCGGAACTCACGAACAGCAGAGCGTGTGCCGCGATCGGAGACGGCACGCAGATCGACGACATGCCGCCGAGTTGCCAGAGGAGCTTGCCATCGAGATCGTACGAGCGGACTTTCTTCGTACCCGTGGTGACAATCTCGGTCCGCTTGCCGTTGTCCCAGATGAACGGCGTGGCCCAGTTGCTCTTCTCGTCGCGTTCGACTTTCCAAAGTTCTTTGCCGGTTGTTTTGTCGAGGGCCACGAGGAAAGAACTCCTCTCGTTGTCGTTGACAATGTAGACGCGATCTCCATGCAACACAGGCGAGGCCCCGGTCCCCCAATCGACACGTGTGGGATACACACCCCACGACTTCGACCACAGTTCCTTGCCCTCGCGGTCGTAGCAAAAAATTCCGACGTTGCCGAAATAGGCATACACGCGTTCGCCATCGCTCACCGGCGTTTCCGAGGCATAGCTCGACTTGACGTGAATCGGATATTGCGGCGGGCCCTTGTGTGCGACTCGTTCCCACAGAACTTTGCCGGTGGTCGCATCGAGGCAGAACACGGTCCAGCGATGTTCGCCAGTCAGCGTCTTCGTGTCCCGGGGAGCGTAGTAGCCGGTCTTCGGTGCTGGCATTTTCGTCTGGCCCACACAGCTTGTCACATAGACGCGTCCGCCCACCACGATGGGACAGGACCAACCGTAGCCGGGAACCTCGTACTTCCAGGCCACGTTCTCGGTTGTGGTCCAGCGTTGCGGGGGCAGTGTGCTGTCCGTGATCACGCCGGTCCCACCGGGGCCACGAAATTGGGGCCAATCGGACGCACTGGCAACAGGTGCCAGCGGCACCAAGAACACGATCGCAAGTTGACGCAAGCCCATGACGATTCTCGATCTGGGACACGGGGTGAATGATCGGCCTAATCTTATTGGCGAACTTCGACACATGATTGGTGGTTTTTCTTTGCGTTCGCCTGACGGAAGTGATACAACGAAGTTGCCGTTTCAGGTGTTTGGGCGACGCCTGGGCGGTGCGGCTCCAGGTTTACCTGGGGCCGCTTGCATTTCGAATAGTAGTCGGCACACTCCGTGTGCCGAACTCCCGCACACGGAGTGTGCGGGCTACTATGGCTGATACTTCCAAGTCCTTCTACTCCGCACTCAAATTCGCCAGGTAATGGTCGTAAGCCAGCCGCGTCTTCGCTTCGTCTCCTTGCAGGGTTTTCAGCTTGGCTTGCAGCGTGTCCATTTCAGTTTCCTGTTCTTCCAGCGTCTTAAGGTATCGTTTGAATAGCTCGCTGTCCTTCGGCAACTCCCGCATGTTGTCGCGTAGCCGCTTTTGATCGGCCGTGATGGTCTGGATACGCTGATTGGAAGTCGTGATGTCTGAACGCACCTTGTCCCAACCTCCCTTCACCTTCAGCGCCTCTTGCAGTTTCTCCTTGAGCGAGGCCGGGGCTTCTTTCAGGTTGATGAAGTACGAAATCTGATCGCTGGCATTGTTGGTCAGGTGCACGGATGAGCCGGCATCGCGTTCTTCGATGACCGTGTAACTCAGGTCCTTCTTGGCACCCACGGGAACCTCGAAGCGGAACACATCGGCTGCTTCCTCCTTCGGCTGATTCGTTCCCTTGAACGTGAAGCCTTGCCCCTTGCGGTTCGGGTGTTCGATCAACAGATTCCGATCCGTCGTGCTGCGATTCGAGATGTCGTAAAGTCGTTCCTCTCGCACCAGGGTGTTCGTGTAGATGATGCCCTTCACAGCTTTCACGCTGGTAATCCGCGACGAATCCTTGCCGGGCTTAACCCTCACCTCGGTGCCGAGATCGATCGCGTAACTCACGAGCCGTTCTTCATCCGGCTGCAAATCGAGCACCCGCGTATCGCCGGCATAGACCGAGCCTTCGAACACGGTGATCGGCCCTTGTGTGAGCGGCATGCCGGACGTGTTCTTGAACTTGAGCCCGAGCAGCGGATGTTTTGGCTGCACGCCGGGGTTGTAAATGCTGACGCGCTTACCCTCGACATCCTTGTTGATGATCGGCAAGAGTGCCGATTTTTGCCGAGCGAGATCGACAGGGCGATCGATGATGTATTGGAAGTAATCGCCGAGGGAGGAGGCAGTGGCGACACTCTCGACGCTCCGTGCGAGGTCCAGGCGGTCGCCCAGTTTCAGCTGAACGGCATCGACATTCCATGCGACATCCTTGTGGCGAAACTTGTGTGTAATGTCGTTGGGACCGACTTCGCCGTTGCCGGCCCCACCCAAGAGTCCGGACTGTGGGACTGCTTTCTTCTTGCTTTCCTTTCCATCGAGTAATTTTTCTACTTCTTCAATCACTTCTGGCGATGTCCCCGATCGCTTCATCGCCCCGCTATACGCGATGGGCCGCAGACTCGCAAACAATTCCGGTTCGATGGTCGGTCGGCTCACATAGAGCGGGTTATACAAATCCATCTTGAACGAGATCGGCCGGCCACTCACGAGGGCCATGTTGACCTTGTTCCAATCTTCGTCGGTCGGGTTCTCGACCACGGCCCAGCCTTGCAGGTACGGCTTCTTGGCCCCCTCCTTGTCGAGCACGAGCCGATAGGTCGTCTTCCAAATCGGGTTCTCAATCACGTAGCCAACCTCGACCTTGCGCTTGCCTTCACCCGAGAAATGCAGGCTCACAGCCTTCTTCTGCGAGTCGTGCGAAAGGGCCAGCGTTTCCAAAGCTCGGCGAAATTCGTTCTCGATGACAGGGTTCGCAAACCGCAGCTTCTGAATCTCGCTCATCTTCACGGCCCGCACGCCCTCGGCACACCACATGTTCAGCACCGTGGTCGTGATCGGCCCATCCTTTGTGGCGACCTGTTGTGCTTCGACGCCGATGATCTTGCCCGTGATATTGCCGGGTTGATTGGCGGTGTTGATCAGCGTGACTTCAATTTGCTCGCCACGAGCCTGCGTCAGAATCTGGGCCAACGACGGGCTGTTGTTCAGATTGATCGCGAAGCTGGCAAGCGTGCGATCGATCGGATCGTGCGAGTCGTAAGTGACGGCCGCGACTTTGCCGTTCGGCGACAGATCGCGAAGGGTCATCGACTTGATGAGATCGTTGATGTCGTCCTCGGGGAACGTGAGATCAACGCGAGCCTCGCCCTCGACGTCGCCGGAACGGGTGAAGTGCCCGACGCCACTGTTGAACAGAATCACCTGGCTGATCGGTAGCGTGACCGCCGGTTTCAGCTGAGCGACCGGTTCGTTTCTGGGCTCTTGTGGCGAAGGGGCCGACTCGCCCCGCGAGGTAAAGAATGCCGCAATGGCCACCAGGATGGCGATGAGAGGAAGGCCAAATTGGAGCGATTTGTTCAGGTTCATGGCAATTCTCGAAGAGGTGAAAATCCGTTGCCCCCCCGGACATGAAATGGCGGGCTGAGAGTTCACTAGTTAGACGATTGAGGGCCCCGTTTGTGACAGGTAATTCCGAGGAATCAGGAAAGTTTGGCTTTGCCGGGCGAATGCCGCATGGGTATGCTCATTCTCACTGCCATAACGCTAATCCTCACTGATCTGCGCTAATAAAACGCGAAAACGCAAGCCTTTCTTGGGTCCATTCATGGGGATTAGCGAAGAGTAGAGTCGAAAAATGTGCCCAATCGCTCAACGAAGGTTGCTCCATGCTCTCCGCTCTTCTACTTGGCTCGCTCTTTGTGATCCCTGCCGCAGAACCCAAGCCCGACACGGTGTTGTTCGACTTCGAAACGGCCGATGCCGCGATGGCCTGGGCGAATTTCGGCGGCAAGACCAAGGAACCCGCAGTCAAGATTGCCGTGAGCGATACGAACGCGACATCAGGAAAACAGAGTCTGAAACTCACGTTTGCGGGCGGCACCTGGCCAACCGTTGCCACAAAAGATGTCCCCAAGGATTGGGCGAAGTTCCACAATTTTCAGGCCGACGTGACCGTTGAGCGAACTTGTGTTGTCGGCTTCACGGTGATGCAAGAGAAGAGCCAGCGCGGCCAGGGCTGGGATGCGGGCGTCTCGCGGTGGACGAAGACGGCCTTCCTGAACAAAGGCAAGAACACGATCATGGGCAGCCTACATAAGGACGAGTACAGTTTGCACCCGAGGTTCGGCGACATCGTGAGCCTGGAGATTTTTATGTACCAGCCGCACGAGGGCGAATCGATCTTCATCGATAGCATCCGCGTGAATGATCGCCGGCTTGAGGTTCGCCCGGAGCGCACGAAGTTCCCCGTTCTTGGCACCGACCTCGTGGTCGAGAGCGTTCAAGAACTCGGCAAGAAGCTCGAAAAACAATGGGTGAAGCCGACGGAACGCACGCTGGCCGAGATCGAAGACGAGTTCACGACCGAGTTCGACAAGCTTCGCAAGACTCATCCGAAAGCGATCAAGGTGGTCCTCCGCGACGGCGAGAAAGGTTTTGATACGAGCAACCCAGACAAAGCTTATTCTGGCTGGAAAGATGCCTACTGGTCGAGCCACGGACCCGACGGACTCACTCTCGATCGGGCGGAAAATCTCGGCAGACGCGAGACGCACGAGATCTTCATGCGGCATCGCAGCCCACTCATGCGGATCGATTTTTCCAGCATCCCGAATGGCACCAATATTCTGCACGCGAAGCTGGTTGTGCAGCGTGAGAGCAAGCAGTACTCCAAAGATAACGACCCATTCGCCCGGCCAACGATGTGGGTGGCCGAGCCGTGCAATCGTCCGTGGGACGAGTACGAAGTGAACGCGTACCAGTACGCCAAGGACAAATACTGGAAGGAAATCGGCGGGCGGCATTATGGCCCCGATCTGGATTTCTTGCCGATCTACATTGCACACGGGCAAGGCCAGGGGATGATCAACGCCTGGGACTTCACGCATGCCGTTCGCTACTGGACCGATGGCAAGCACGAGAATCACGGCTTCATGTTGCACGGCGACTCACGCGATTGGCTCGGCCGAGCCTGGTCGCGCGAAGCGAAGGAGATTCGCAATCGGCCGGCTTTGTATTTGGTTTATGTGCCGAAGTGAGTTGGTTATTCCTCATCGAAGAACCTAACCCGCCGGCCCCCTTCCCTAAGAACGAAGGGGCATAAAGAACTTATCACCCAGGAGCCAACATGTACCGTAGCCTGATAATCCTCTCCCTTCTCTCCGCGAACCCACTCTTCGCGCAATTCCCCAAACTCGATGCTCCACGTCCGATCGAGGCCGTCGACTCCGTGTGGATCGAGGACCTCACCTGGCTGGAAGTCCGTGATGCCATGAAGGCCGGCAAGAAGACTGTCATCATCCCGACGGGCGGCATCGAACAAAACGGGCCCTATTTGGTAACGGGCAAGCATAATGTTGTGCTAAAGGCGACCAGCGAGGCCATCGCACGCAAGCTCGGCAATGCGCTCGTTGCCCCGATCATCGCGTTTGTTCCAGAAGGGGAGATCGATCCGCCGACGGTTCACATGAAGTATCCGGGCACGATCAGCCTGACCGAGGAAACATATCAACGCTTGTTGATCGATATCTCTGCCAGCTTCAAGCAGCATGGATTTGAGCACATCATCCTCATCGGCGACAGCGGCGGAAATCAGACAGGCTTGAAGGCCGTGACCAAGAAGCTCAACGAGAAATGGGCGGGCGAGGGCAAGACCCGCCTGCACTACATCGCGGGATATTACAACTACCCGGATGTTGCCAAGTGGCTGAAGGCTCAGGGCATCGTGGAAAAAGATGAGGGCCATCACGACGACTTCGCGATCACGGCCATGATGATGACCGTTGACCCAAACTCGGTACGTATGAAGCAACGCATCGCGGCCGACAAGTTTCGCATCAACGGTATCGAACTGGCTCCAGCCGAGAAAACGATCGAATGGGGCAAGAAGATCGTCGACTTGCGAGCGGACGCAACGGCAAAAGCAATTCGCAAGTCGATCGCTGGGGGAAAGCCGTGATCGGCTCCCCCCGATCTCAGCAACCTTCCGGCGGCTTGACGCGGAACGCGTGGCGGGCTGAGATGGGCCCTGATGATCGTGAATACCAAACTTGCACCCAGCAGCACGAGCGAGCAAGTTGAAAGCGACGGGAGATCGAGTGATGCCGAAAACTGAGCACATCGAGCGTCCAGATTGCGCTCCAACTGAATCCCCCAGTCGCACGATGAATAGCAATCGTTGATGCGATGGGGCGGCAATGTTCATTTTCCGACCGATCTCGGAGTCTCGTGCGGGTCGGTTTCCGTGATAAAAGCCCGACGAATGGCCATCCGGTCCGTTCAAACAGAACTCAATAAACTGTTCCAACGCCAGGGAGCGTGTCATCTGCGGGGTATCCCATGAACCGATTGGTATCCATCGTGCTTCTTCTAGCCGGCTCCACAATCGTTCGGGCCGACGAGGACGCGAAGCTCGCGACTTTCTTCAAGACCTATCTCGAAGACTTCCTGAAGAATGCCCCTCTTGATGCCAGCCGGCTTGGCGATCATCGCTACGACGATCGGCTCGACGATCTCTCGGCCAAGGCACGGGCGGCCAATGTGCAGCGGCAACGCGATGCCCTGGAGGCGTTGTCGAAGGCCGTCGCCGCAGAAAAGCTTTCGATGGAAGGGAAGGTTGATTGCCAAATCCTGAAAGACTCGCTCACGCGCACGGTCTGGCTCGCCGAAAACACCAACCCGTTTGCCGAAGATCCGCGGGTGTGGAACGAGTACATCACGGACAGCGTGTACCTGATTCTCACGCAGTCGACCGCTAAGAAATCGAAAGGCGTTCGCGATGCCGCCTCGCGGATCACGTACATTCCCGCCACGGTTCGCTCGGCGAAGGAGAGCTTGAAGAATCCGACGCGGGTGATGCTCGATACGGCCGTGCGCATGAATCGCGGAGCCATCGCGTTCTACGAGAAGGGCATTTTCGAGATCACTGGCGAAACACCGACCGTGAGCGTGTTGGCCGAGCCATGCAAATCCGCCGTGGTGGCATTGAAGGACTACCAAAAATTCCTGGAAGAGCAGCAGCCAAAGGCGACTGGAGAATGGCGAATCGGCAAGAAGAAGTTCGCGGAGAAGTTGCAAACCGAGCTGGATGCGGGGCCAGGTCTGGAAGCCGACGAGGTCTTGAAACTCGCCATCGCGGAGGCCGACCGCGTTCGCAACGAGATGTACGTCATCGCCCGGCAACTGTGGTTCAAGCTCATTGTCGGCAAGCCACTACCGCCCGACGATGCCGATGGTCGCCGTGAGTGCATCCGCCGTGTCATGGGCGAACTCGGAAAGGAGCACGGCGAAGTTTCAACGATGGTCGCCGACGCCAAGCGAACCTCGGACGAGATCAAGGCCTTCATCAAGGCCAAGGACATTCTGCGCCTGCCCGACCCCGATCGCTGTCAGATCATCGAGATGCCCGAATTTCAGCGTGGCAACTCGACGGCGTTTCTAAATCCGGCCCCGCCTCTCGATCCGAAAGCGAGCAGCCATTATGCCGTGAGCCCGCCGCCACGAGACTGGGACGATCGCCGCGTGAAGTCGTACCTGGAAGAATACAACGCGGCCATGATGAAGATTCTGTCCATTCACGAAGCCTATCCCGGCCACTACGTGCAACTGGAATACTCGAATCGTCACCCGTCGCTGATTCGCAAAGTGCTCTCGTCCGGTACGTTTGCCGAGGGCTGGGCGGTGTACACGGAACAGATGATGCTCGACCAGGGCTTCGGCAACGGCGACCTCTCGCTGCGTTTGCATCAACTCAAGTTCTACCTGCGTGCGGTGATCAACACGATTCTCGATCACCGCATGCACTGCGAGCAAATGACCGACACGGAAGCATTGAAGCTGCTGGTCGAGGGAGGCTTTCAAACCGAAGGCGAAGCCCTCGGCAAGATCGTGCGGGCCAAACAGAGTTCGTGCCAACTCTCCACGTACTTCGTCGGCCGTATGGCGTTCTATCGGCTCCGAACGCAAGTTTCCCGCGAACTCGGCGACAAGTTCGACCTAGGCAGATATCACGAAGCCGTGCTCGATCACGGCACCGTGCCGGTGAAGTTCCTACCGGAGTTGGTGAGGGAGCGGTTGAAGAAGGCACGCTAAGGTCCAGACGAGCGAAGCGGCGTAAGCCGCCCGTTGGTGTCAGTATCGGGCGGCTTACGCTACTCCACTCGCCTTGAAGCGATCATTTCCCTTCGGCCGCCGACCTGTAAAAAACAGGATTGGCCCGATCCCTGTTTCTCGAAGGCTCATTATGCGCGTGCTCATTACTGGCGGTTACGGTTTCCTGGGTGCCTGGATCATCAAGAACTTGCTGGACCAGGGCGACCGTGTCTGGGTGTACGATCTCAAGGAAGACGCGCGACGATTGAAGCCGATCATGACGGAAGTGGAAGTTGGCAAGGTCGTCTTCGTGCAAGGCGACGTCACGAACCAGAAGGGAATCCAGGACGCGATTGCTCAACATGCGATCTCGCACATCATTCATTTGGCCGGCCTGCAAGTGCCTACGTGTCGGGCCAACCCGATCCTGGGAGCCACGGTCAACGTCGTCGGCACGCTCTGTGTCCTTGAAGCCGTTCGTCTCGCGGGCGATCAGATCAAGCGACTCGTCTATGCCAGCACCGCGGCTGTGTTCGGCCCGCCGGACAAATATCCCGCCGGTCCTCTTTCGGATGATGTGCATCTCATGCCGGCCACGCACTACGGCCACTTCAAGGTCTGCAACGAAGGCAACGCCGCTGTCTACTTCCAAGATTTCGGCATCTCGAGCATTGGGTTGCGGCCGTGGACCGTCTACGGGGTAGGCCGCGATCTCGGCATGACCAGCGAACCGACCAAGGCAATCAAGGCAGTTGCACTCGGTCGCAAGTACCACATTAGCTACGGCGGCTTTCAAGACTTGCAATACGTGGACGATGTGGCCAAGGGGTTCGTTCGTTGTCTGGATGTCCCATTCAGCGGCGCGAAGTCGTTCAACTTGCGTGGTGCGGTCGTGGACATCAAAGTCTTCCACAAGGCACTGTGTACCGTGGAACCGGCTGCACGCGCATTGGTCACGCATGGCGATCGTCAGCTTGCGATCGCTTACGACCTGGACGATGCTGCGATCCTGCGCGACATCGGCCCGATGCCGAAGACAACCTTGGAAGAGGGAATTCGCCAAACGCTCGAATTGTTCCGGAAGCTGGCGAAGGAAGGCCGGCTCGATACTTCGGACCTTGATGCCGTTGCACCACCCGCTGCGGTTCAAGTAGACGAACCATAGGCTCGTGGGGACGGACCTCCGGTATGTCTGAATTCGACGCGCCAAGTTCGGCTTGATTCAGGCAGGCACTCGGTCAATGGACGGACAGACCGGAGGTCCGTTTCCACAAATCCATCGTGATCGAAATTGCATCGAGAAGCCTGCCACGTTAACATCAAATGAAGTGATGAATCCCGACCTGCTGCTCTCGAATCGCCCGTCTCGTCGCCAGGTTCTTGTAGCCGGGGCGGCCGGTGCGCTTTCGCTGCCCGCTCTCTTGAAAGCCAATGCGGGCACGACCCGTCAAGCGAAGTCCTGCATCTTCATCTACCAGTATGGCGGGCTCAGCCAACTCGATTCTTGGGACCCGAAGCCGAACGCACCGGAAGAACTGCGTGGCCCATACAAACCAATCGCGACCACCGTGCCTGGCTTTCGCGTCGGCGAACTGATGCCGCAACTTGCTCAACGAGCGGACAAGTACGCGATCATTCGCTCGATGACGCACCAGATGCCGACCCACGATATTGCGAACCGGATGCTCCTGGCCGGTCAATCGAAGCCTCCTGAGATGTCTGCCACTCCAGTCGGGGCGATCATCACCAAGCTGAAGCCGGCGACCGGAAGCGTTCCCTCACACGTCTGGCTGCAAAAATTCGGCGGCGGGGCCATGCCGCCGGAGCCAACCTATGTGACGGGCGGGATGTTCGGGCCGAGCCAGTCGCCACTCGTGATCGGCAACAGTCACGACGACAATCTTTCCATGCCTGGCTACCGCGTGCGTGCCCTCGATACGGCCGAGGGCAATCCGCCCGATCGAGTTCGCGAGCGATTGCGTCTGCTCAACGACATGGATTCGCCGACGCAATCGAGTGGTATGGATCGCTACCGAGAGAAGGCGGCCGATCTCCTCACGGGCACGAAAGCACGTGAGGCCTTCAACATGGAACGCGAGCCTGCCTCGCTCCGCGATCGTTATGGTCGCAATCCGATGGGGCAGAATTTACTCCTCGCACGCCGGCTGATCGAGGCGGGCACACGGCTGGTGAGCGTTGTTGCCTGGACGGGCCTCGCACCGAGCGAGAAGTTCATGTCCATCGAAACCTGGGATATGCACGGCAATGCGGGCATCAGTATCTTCGGAAACGGCTGGAATGGCCTCGGCTGGGCGTTGCCGCGGTGTGATCTCGCGGTCTCCGCCCTACTCGACGACCTCGAAACTCGCGGCTTGCTCGATTCCACACTCGTCGTCCTGATCGGCGAGTTTGGCCGGACACCCCGGATTAGCAAGGGTGGTTCCGCGATTGGCCGCGACCACTGGCCGCACGTTTACTCGGCCATGCTCGCCGGCGGGGGCATTCGTGGCGGGACGATTTTCGGAGCCAGCGACAAGACGGCGGCGTACGTAAAAGACCGCCCGGTCGCACTGGAAGATTTCTCGGCCACCGTCTTGCACGCGATGGACATTCCAGCCGAAACTCGCATCAGCCCGGATGGGTTCACGCTGCCGGCGAGCACGGGAAAGCCGGTTGCTGATCTATTTGGCTGATTTGAGCAGGCCAATTCATCACGCTAATTTCAGAAACTTCGCTAGCAATGGCTGACATTGCGTGATTTTCTTGGATAATCCAACATGAGCGACCCGAAGTCCCCTGTGAAAGATAGCGTAGATAAGCGACGACTAGCGATTGAAAAAATAGTTGTGTCTCGGCTTCGCCGTTATAGGAAGAATGCAGATGTTCGATATTCAGTTCAATCGCCGAAATTTTCTCCGCGTGGGCGGGCTGTCCGCTTTTTCGTTGGGCCTTCCCGATCTACTGCGGGCCGAAGCAACACCGGCGAAGAAGAGCCTCCATCGGGCGAAGTCGGTCGTGCTCATCTATCTGGGTGGCGGAATTTCGCACCACGATAGCTTCGACCTGAAGCCCGATGCGACACCGGAAGTTCGCGGCAAGTATAACCCGATCGCATCGAACGTGGTGGGCCTGCAAGTCGGCGAGTTGCTGCCACTGATGTCGCGGACGATGGACAAAGTCTCGCTCATTCGTTCGCAGCATCACAACAACGACCATCACGAGACGGCCACCAACTGGGTGATGTCGGGCCGCTTTGGCTCGGCGTTTGGCGATTTCCCAGCCATCGGGGCCGTGGTCGCTCACGAGACCGGATTTCGCGGCACGTTGCCTCCGTATGTGTCGATCCCTCGCAACCCGTCGTTCACCTGGGAACTCGGCAAGAGCGCCTATCTCGGCGGGCGATTCGAGTCCTTCAAGGCCGGCGACCCCAGCCAGGCGAATTACAAGGTGCAGGACGTTTCTCCGACGGAAGCAATGACTGCGAAGAGCCTCGAACGACGCGGCAAGCTGCTTGATGCGGTCGATGGCCTGGCGAAAAAGGTTCAGGCGAACGATCAGATCGAGACCTACGACGAGTTCAGCAAGCGAGCGTCGGCGATGGTTCTGTCGGGTGAAGCCCGCAGGGCCTTCGCGATTGATGAAGAATCGGATCGGCTCCGCGATCGTTATGGCCGCACCACTTTCGGCCAAAGTTGCCTGCTCGCTCGGCGTCTCGTCGAGGGGGGCGTGCGTTTCGTGACTGTCAACTACGGCGGCTGGGACCACCATGCCAAGGTGTTCGAAAGCTTGGACAAGAAACTCCCCGAGTTCGATCGCGGTTTCTCGGCGCTCATCAACGACATGACCGAACGCGGCTTGCTCGAAGACACACTCGTCGTCTGCATGGGTGAATTCGGCCGCACGCCGAAGATCAACAAGGATAATGGCCGCGATCACTGGGCCGGTGCCGGCTCACTGCTTTTTGCCGGGGCAGGCGTACTTCCTGGCAACGTGATCGGAGCAACGGATAAACTCGGAGCGTTCCCCACGAGGAGGCCGGTCTCGCCTGCCGACGTCGCGTACACCGTTTTCGATTCGCTTGGCATCGATCCACGCAAGCAACTCGTGGCTCCGGATGGCCGACCGATTGAGATTCTTGATCAGGGTGAACTGGTCAAGGAATTGTTCTAATGCGACTCGTCGCTTGCCTATTTGCAGCACTGCTGTCGTTCGTTGTCGTTCTCGCACAGCTCAAGGACAAGCCGAAAGACCCGCCTCCTCAGCCGCTGTACGCACTTCAACTCGCGGTCGATCCCGGAAAAACAACCAAGCTCACTTTGCGAGGACTCAATCTCGACTCGGCCACCGAAGTCCGCGTTGGCGAGCCGAAATCTTCGGGCAAAGTAGTCGGCAAGGGCAAGAAGGTGACCGTCCCGAATCAGATGAGCGCTCAAGTTGTGGGTGATAGCGAGATCGAAATCGAAGTGACGCTGCCGAAAGAGGTTCCCGGCGGCGAGGTCCCGTTCACGCTGATCGGTCCCGGTGGTGAAGGCAAATCGATGACGCTGCTCGTGAATGACGACACGCCTCGAGTTCAGGAGAAAGAGCCGAATGATGGCTTCAAGCAGGCCATGCCCGTGACCGCCCCGCAAATTGTCGAGTCTTCATTCAAGCAGAATCAGGACGTGGACGTGTTTCGACTTGAAGGTAAGGCCGGCGAGAAGTTTCGTATCGAAATCTTGGCAGGGCGTTTCGGTTCCCCTGCGGATGCCATGCTTACGATCTATGATGCGGATGGTACAACCATCGCAACTGGCGAAGTGCCCGTCGGAGGCCGCGACCCGATTGTGCGACTGTCGCTACCGAAAACCGGGGCTTTTTTCATCTCGGTCCTCGAAGGATTCGACCAAGGTGGGGCGAATTTCGTTTATCGCTTGGCGGTGCGAAAGGAGTGAGGCTTCTACTCCTTTCCTGCGAAGCTCTTCGCAAATCCCTCTTGCAAGACCCGCGAGGACCGCTTTTTCACGATCGCTTCAATCCGGTCCCGGACGTTGGGGTTATGCTTGTGAATCGCCAACGCTGAAAGTGCGGCAGCGGCCGCCCCCTCGTCCCTGCCTGCGAGAATCTCAAGCAAAAAATCGATCGCTGCCGACTGCCGTGTGATCGAGATGGCCAAGAGTAGCACATTCTGGAGCGGGCGATTTCGTGCCGCCGGCCAATGCTGCTTCAGCACTTCGAGGGCCTTGGGCGTTCGTGATTCGGCAATCGCCAGAGCAGCCTCCTCGGCAAGGACTCCTGGGGTTCCGCCGTCATTAACGCCGTCAAGCAGTCGCCGATCACTTCGGACTCTTGGTCGCCCGCCTTGGCTTTGAAACGCAACAGGACAATCGCTGCCTCGGACCCCAACGCTCCGAGTGCTTGTGCCGCGTTTTGCCTGGCAACTTTCTCTGGATCGGCCAGCGATTCAGCGAGCAGACTCACCACGCCGCGATAACGAATCCGCACCAGTCCGAATGCCGACGTTCCACGCAGCGGGCCGGCCGTATCTGTCGATCCTCCCCAGGCCGGCTCCGGTTGCACGTGGCGAAAGCCAGTCAAGAAGAGCTCATCGCCGTCGAACTCGAGTTTGTTCAGGGCCTCCATGAGGGCGAACTTCGCCCGACAGAGCTTGTCGGTCTCGACCGGGTCGATCATGAATCGCTGGAATGCCGCCTCCAGATCGGGAGCGAGGGTGGTGAGCAATCGCTCGCCGGCGATCTCCGCAGCTTCCGCGACGGCGAAGTTGGACTTGTCGGCAAGGAAACTGCGAATTTGCGCGAGATGCTCTGTGCCCGCATCTTCTTGGCGGATCGCCTTCAGGCGGGCCAGCTTGGTTTCGAGGCCGCATACTTTGGCCAGGAGCGGACATTGAGTTCGTGAGCCGGGCGCGAGTGAGTTATCTCAGCTTTTGCACGTTACTCAAGTCTCGGAATCGCTATTTCCGGACTTTACGAGGCTGGGGCGGCGGCTCGATCGGCCACAACTGTTCTGTAAGGGCAGAACTTCCTTGTGGTCTCCACAGATAGACGGGCCTTTTCGCATCCTTTTGCCTATGCTTATATGCTTAACCGAGTTGTTCCTGCCTTAAATCCCATCCGATCGATGGGCCAGTTTCACCCTCGAGCAAATTCTCTGGAGCCATTGTGAAAGATACGCCTGGCAAGCCAACACCGGTCACCGGTGCCACTCTCGATGAAAAGATCAAAAACGCCAAGATTCAGCTCGATGCACAGGTTCGAGATGTAGTTCGCTGGCATTTCAGCCCGGACACCGGCACACCATTTTGGCTCGAAAAGGCCAAGACTTTCAACTTCGACCCACTCAAGGACGTGAACGGGTGGGAAGACATCAATAAGTTCCCATTCTTCGAGGACGATTGGCTTCGCGGCGGCCCGGTTCGCCGTTGGGTGCCGAAGGGCTACGCTGATCGCGGTGTGTACGTGTTTGAGACTGGCGGTACGACCGGCATTCCCAAGAGTCGAGTTGTGATCGACGACTTCAAGATCGATTACGAGATGTTCTCGGACACGTTGCCGGACAAATTCTTCCCTAGGGGTAGCAACTGGCTCATGCTCGGGCCGAGCGGCCCGCGTCGATTGCGGCTGGCGATCGAACACTTGACCCAATATCGTGGCGGCATCTGCTTCTGCGTGGACCTGGACCCACGCTGGGTGGTCAAGACGATCAAGAAAGGCTGGATGGAGCACCTGAAGGCATATCAGGAACATTGCGTTGACCAGGCCATGACAATTCTCTCGGCCGGGCACGAGATCAAGTGCATGTTCACGACACCGAAGTTGCTCGATTCCCTTTGCCTGCGATTGGAGAAAGAAGGATCGAGCATCAGCAAGGCTGGCATCACGGGTGTCTTCTGCGGCGGGACCGAGATGACTTCGCAGTGGATCCGGTTCGCGATGGAAGAGTACCTCGGGCCGGACGTCTATATCGCCCCAACCTACGGCAACACGCTCATGGGCCTTGCGGCCTCCGAGATGCCGACCGCCGAGCAAAATTTCAAGATCGCCTACTACGCTCCGCAACCGCGAGCCGTTGCGGAGGTTGTGGAGTTCAAGGATTACAGCACGCACGTGCCTGTCGGCGGGACGGGTCGAGTTCTCCTGACAACTCTGACGAAAGAGTTTTTTGTCCCGCGATTTGCGGAACGCGACGAGGGCGAGCGTGAGGCACCGTCCGCGAAATATCCGTGGCACGGCGTCAGCGGCGTGCGGCCGTTCCACGAAATCGCGGCGACGACGACGGTTGGGGTGTATTGAGGGTGAGGTGCAACATGCCATCGCAGTTTCCGGGAGTGGACCCGTATATCGAATCGTGGATCTATCCGAGCTTGGATGCGGGCTTGAGCACTGCCATTTGTGATCGGCTGAATCCGCGATTGCCCAAGCGATTTATTGCTTCGACAGAGTTGGTCGTGTGGCGACTTGATAACACGGAACGATTGCCCATCGGCGCACTAGATGTATGTGTAGGCGATCGCGGTTCGGTTGCCTCGGGCGGAGGTCTCGCTACGATTGCGGCACCAGGGAACACGATACTTCCGGGTGTCATTCGCAAACAGAGATACATCAAGATCATTGATGCCGAGGAACGCCGGATTGGGACAGTGATCGAATCTTTCAGTGACCACGTGTACGATTTTGGCCGCCATGCTGAGCAACTCGATTATGCGGCGCCCCCGGCGCCCCCATGTGTGAACCCGATGCCACCTGGGCCCGCGAATTACTTGCTAACCGAATCTCACTTACTTAACGGAACCATTCCATGATCAACATTCCCGTCCTGCGTTGGGGCGAGCCTTACAAGAGCCTCGAGAGCGACAAGGTCGTTCACTTCATCACGGGCGAAGTGATGGCCGAAGTCGGTCGCGCCAACGCGGCCATGGTCGAACGCGACATGCGTCATGCCCACCGTGCCCGCGATGTGCTCCGACAGATCCCCATCGCCGACTTGATGAAGATGATGAAGAAGGCCGGCGACCTCTACGCCACGGCCGAACTGCCGCTCGGCGATGGCACGCAAACTCCCGACCAATTCGCACGCATGCAGTCGGCCACCACGGGCCTGCCCGAGCATATGTGCAAGTTCAACATGGAGAAGAATCAGTTCGTGTTGAACAACATGGACAAGATTCTGGATTCGCTAACTCGCGGCTTGGATTTGAACATCCTCTCTCGTGGTTACGGCGTCGAAGCTCGTGGTGTGCCCGTAAGTTATCAATGTCAGTCACCGGTACTCGGCATGGTGTTGCCATCGAACTCGCCAGGTGTGCATACCCTCTGGCTACCGATCATCCCGATGCAAGTTGGCCTCGTACTCAAACCAGGCCCGCAGGAACCGTGGACGCCTTACCGCATGTTCAGCGCGTTCGTCGCAGCAGGCGTGCCGAAGCAAGCGATGTCGATCTATCCCGGGCTGGGTGACATCGGCGCAGCCGTGCTGAAAGAGTGTCCGCGAAGTTTGATCTTTGGCGGCACGGCCACGGTCGAGCAGTACAAGGGCAATCCGCGTGTACAGGCTCACGGCCCCGGTTTCAGCAAGTTCATCCTCGGCGACGACAAGGTTGATCAGTGGGAAAAATACATCGATATCATGGCCGACAGCATTTACATCAACAGCGGCCGCGGATGTATCAATTGCTCGGGCATCTGGGCGTCGCGCCACACGGAGAAGATTGCGGAAGCAATTGCCGCCAAGATCGGCCCGATCATGCCGTTGCCTCCCGAAGACCCCAAGTCCGCTCTTGCACCGTTCACGGTGCCGAAGCAAGCGGATGGCGTGAACAACGACATTGAAGCGGCATTGAAAGAAGCCGGCGTCACCGACATGACGGCCAAATACGGCAATCGTCTCGACAAGCGAGAACGGTGCGATTACATGCGGCCGACGATCATGCACAGCGATTCGCCGGATACGGCGATGGCCAAGAAGGAATACATGTTCCCCTTTGCGACCGTCGTGAAATGTCCTCAGGACCAGATGCTTGCCAAGATCGGGCCAACGCTGGTTTGTTCCGCGATCACGGAAGACCCCAAGTTTCAGAGGGCTCTCATCGGTGCCACGCATATTGACCGTCTCAATATCGGGCCGATGCCGACCATTAAGTTGAACTGGCTTCAGCCGCACGAAGGCAGTATCGTGGATTTCTTGTTCCGGGCCCGGGCCTTCCAGCACGAGGGACCCGTGACGGGTTGAGCCAGACTTTGACGACGCGAATCGACGTGAGACGAACGGAATGAAGGGCACTGCCTCACCACCGATCTCGACCGGCAGCGGGTGTTTTAAGGCATCCGCTGCCGAACGGCCTCACGTCGAATTTTCCTCGTTGAGTCGCGTTGTCCATGGACCGGGCACACTCGCTCAGCTTGGGCAGATCGCCCGGGAACTCGGTGGCTCTCACATCCTGCTCGTGACCGATCATGGCCTGGAAGCCGTCGGCCACCCTCAACGTGCCGAGCAATTTCTTGCCGACGCCGGACTTGAAGTTCACATCTTCGATGAAGTCCATCAAAATCCGACCAGCCTGGATGTTGAGGCTGGTGTCGAGTTCGCTCGCACCAGCAAGATTGACCTGATTGTCGCAGTCGGCGGCGGTTCATCCATGGACTGTGCCAAGGGGGTCAACTTTCTTCTGACCAACGGCGGCCGCATGGCCGACTACAGGGGTTTTGGCAAAGCGACCAGGCCGATGCTCCCCTCGATCGGCGTGCCAACCACGGCAGGCACGGGCAGCGAATCGCAATCTTACGCGCTGATCACGGATGAATGTACGCACATGAAGATGGCTTGCGGCGACAAGAAAGCCGCGTTCCGCGTGACGATTCTCGATCCAGAGTTGACCGTCTCGCAACCACGAAGCCTGACGGCCGTCACAGGGATCGACGCTCTCGCTCATGCCATCGAGTCGTACGTCTGCACGAAGCGGAACCCGGAATCGAAGGCGTTCTCGCTCTCGGCCTGGCAACATCTGGAGCCGAACTTCGAAATCGTGCTTCGCGAGCCGGGGAATCTCGAGGCCCGCTCGGCCATGCAAGTCGGGAGCAATCTGGCGGGGGCGGCCATCGAAAGCGCAATGCTCGGCATTTGCCACTCCTGTGCGAACCCACTCTCCGCCCACTATGGCATCACGCACGGTACAGCCATCGGTGTGCTGCTTCCACACGTGATCCGCTTTAACGCCCCAGCGGCGGAACTGCTCTACGCCGAACTTGCGGCCTTGACCCACCCACTCAACGGGGTTCCAGCTTCCGAAATTCTGGCACGACGCATCACGGAACTCGTGGCTGTCGCGGGGCAGCCAACACGATTGCGCGATTGTGGAGTTAGCGACTCAATTCTGCCACTTCTTGCTTTCGAAGCCAGCGAGCAATGGACCGCCAAGTTCAACCCCCGACCGGTAACGGAAGTGGAATTGCTTGAGGTCTATCGGGCGGCTTGGTAACGCTCATCGACTACCTCAATCCCTTTGGCCTTGCACCGATTGGCTCCGGAGTGTCCGTGCGATTTTTCCACCCACTGCCGACCAGAGGGAACGCTGTGACAGTCCCAGAAGTCTGTCCGCCTGGCCCTCGCGGCATGAGTCGCTCTAGTTCATGATTCGAAGCCGTACTGGATCGGGCCATTCATGGAGAATGACCCGGCCGTTGTGGTTCTGTTCCTGGTCCGCGTCGAAGGCATCGGATCTGAGAGATTACTAAACGACCTGGAGTCGCAGCCCGCAAGGATGAGGGCAAACATTGTCGCCGCCGGTCGCCGACGAGGCGTCGGAAGTCGTTAGGTTCTACGGACAGGTCCGCTCGAAAATAAACTCAGCATATAATTCTCATTGCCCTTGGATGACTCACGGAGCAATCGCCATTGCATCTTCGTTCGAACGCACACGCCAGGAGAGTTCGGTCCGCCAGGAGCGTGCCGTCCTGGTCAGTGTTGCCCTTCCGGATCGCCCCTGGGCTTCGGCCGAAAATCCCTGCACTGAAATCCGCGGCCTGGCGGAAACAGCAGGGGCCGCCATCACCGGCGAAGTCACCCAGAAACGGCAAAACATTCATCCGGGCACCTACGTCGGCAAAGGCAAGGTCGATGAGATTGTCGAGCGGGTCAAGATGACTGACGCGGACGTGATCATATTCGATAACGATCTTTCCCCGGGCCAGGTTCGCAATCTGGAAAAAGCGACTGGCGTAAAAGTGATCGACCGCAGCGAGTTGATCCTCGACATTTTTGCCACACGGGCACGGACGCCGGAAGCCAAGTTGCAGGTCGAGTTGGCCCAACTCGAATACTCGCTCCCGCGGCTCAAGCAGATGTGGACGCACTTGTCGCGGTATCAGGCCGGCATCGGCACGCGTGGACCGGGTGAAACGCAGCTCGAGGAGGATCGCCGAATCGTGGGTGGTCGCATTCGCGACTTGAAGGAAAAACTCAACGTCGTGAAGGCGCGTAAAGTACGAGAAGTTCGCACCCGGGCCGAGGAGCACACCGTTTCCATCGTCGGCTACACCAATGCTGGTAAGAGCCGACTGCTCAATCGGCTCACGCACTCGGATGTGTTCGTTCAGGACCAACTCTTCAGCACGCTCGACACGCGTACGCGGCAGTGGCACATCAAGGACTTCGGCAAGATATTGCTCAGCGACACGGTCGGTTTTATTCGGGACTTACCTCACCATCTTGTGGCCTCGTTCAAGGCGACTCTCGAGGAAGCCCGGCAGGCCCGTTTGTTACTGCACGTTGTCGATGCGAGTAATCCGCATCTGGAAGAACACACCAGTGCGGTCAACAGCGTCCTGAAGGAATTGGAATGCGACACGAAGCCAACGCTTCTGGTCTTGAACAAAATCGACAAGATCGCGGATCGTGGAGACCTGAACTTGCTGCTCGCCCGTTACCCAAAGGCAGTCGCCATCAGCAGTGCCACGGGCGAGGGAATCGATCAACTGACCGCGTCCGTCGTCGAAGCCCTAACCGCGGACTTCGTCGAAGCGGAAGTGACCGCCGACGCCGCGAACGGAAAGGTTCAAGCGTACCTGGCTGCCCACGCAGAGGTTTATCGCCAGGAATTTCGGGACGGCAAGGTCGTTCTTCGCTGCCGGCTCCCAAGGTACTTGGTCCGCCACGTCATGGCTGAGGGTGCCGAACTTCGCACGATCGAGAAGGGCGTGCCGGCGTGCGAGGAACTCGAATCGGCCACGACAAGTTGAGCCTTGCTGAGGAGTCAGATTCCCGCAAGCCGTTCCTTCGCATCTCCGAACTCGTTCTGCTTCAGCCCCATCCGGTCCATGATCGACAGGTACAGACTGCACAGCTTGCGTTTGCCGTTGCCCGCCTGCAAGTAGTCCAGCGAACGTCCCGTCGCCAGTGTTCCGCCGAGTCCGCCGGCAAGGATGAGCGGCACTTGGTTTCCGTTGTGGGCGTTCCAGTGCTCGGATACGAACATGATGCACGAGTTGTCGAGCACCGTGCGTTCCCCTTCCTGCATCTTCTCAAGTTTGCCGACGAGGTAGGCGTACTGCTCAACGTGAAACTTCACGATCGACTGATATTCCTTTTCGGTGTTCGAGTGCGAATAGCTGTGGTGATCGTCGCGGACGCCAAGGAACGGGTAGACCTGCCCGGACAGGTCGCGTGATAACAGCAGTGTCGCAACGCGCGAGCGGTCGGTCTGGAAGGCCAGGGCGATGATGTCGCACATGAGCTTGGCATACTCGCGGAAGTCCTTCGGCTGACCCGCGGGTGGGCGTTGGCCCGGCTTCACGGTGGACTCTTCCTTCGCCATCTTGTTCAGGCGCTGCACCCGCTGTTCCGTCTCGCGGACACTCGACAGATACTCATCGAGCTTGGTCTTGTCGAATCCGCTGACCTTTCCGGTCAGGTCATTCGCCTGTTGGAGCACGTCGTCCAGGATGCTTCCTTGCAGCTTGCCGGCTTTGCCGCCAAACAAGCTGTCGAACGCGAGCGCCGGGTACAATTCGATCGGCACCGGTGAATCGGGATTTCGCCACGAAATGTGCGAGGCGTACACCATCGAGTACTGGCTCTCGTGGAATCCGCTCACCGGTTGCTCACAGCCCAGCACCAGGCTCGGCTGGGCGGTCTCTTCCTCGTAGTGCTTGGCCAGCAACTGATCCATGCTGACGCCGCCCTTGATGGTGCGCCCGCGTTGCAACGATGCTCCCGAAAGAATATTGCCCGTACACTTCGCGTGACCGCCGTCCCCTTCCTTGTTGTGCAACCCGTTGATTACGTTGATCTTTTCCTTGAACTGGGCGAGCGGCTGAAGGCTCGATCCCAACTCCATGTCCGCACCTTTGCCCTTCGACCACCAGTGCGGCGGCGAAATGCCGTCGCCGATGAACAGGCACGCGAACCGCTGAGATACTTTCGCTTTGCTCGCCGTTTCACCAGCCAGCAGCGACACGGACTCCAGCCACGGCAGGGCAACTGTGGCTCCAAGGCCCTTGAGCAGTACTCGGCGTGAGACTTTGGGTTCAGCGATCATTTTTCCGGTCCTGTGGGTGGTTCAGCCTTGAATTTCGACGGCGTGAAATCTTTACAGCGTTGATTTCGAAACTGCGGGCTGGTGGCCACGAGTCCGAACAGCGTGGAGAGTTTATCATCGTTCGCCAGCGTCGCGTTCATCTGGTCCAGCAGCGGTTGGTCCGACAACTGGAGCGACCGACCCAGGGCATAGCCAAGGAACTTCTGGCTCAGCGTTTTCGCGAACTCGGCCCGGCGATGTTTCGCGAGGTATTCCCCGAATTCGGGCACGCCACGGGCCTCTTTCCCTGATGGAAGTTGTACCACATTATCGATCGCTCTGCCTGCTAAATCCTTCGCCCGGGTCCGGCCAATTGGATCGAAGCCCTCCATCGCCAGGCCAACCGGGTCGAACCGCTGATGGCACTGGGCGCATTTCATATCGTCCACGTGCAATTTCATCAACTGCCGAATCGTCTTGCCGTTGGTGTCGGTCTCCTTGGCGGGCAATACTGCAACGTCCGCCGGCGGCGGGGGGATGTGTTCGCCCAAGACTTTATGGACAACCCAAAAGCCACGCTTCACGGGACTGGTTCGTTGCGGTTGGGAGTTCTTGGTCAGGAACACGGCCATGCCCAGTAACCCGCCGCGGCCTTGTTTGTGTAGCCCGGCAACCTCTTCCCATTCGTCGGCGGAGCCGCGAAACGGAAAGCCATAGTGGTTTGCGAGACGTTGGTTGACCAGCGTTGAATCGCCGTTGAGCAATTCGGTGATCGGGCGATCGCGCTGAATCAGGAGCGTGATCAATCGCGTCGGCTCCTCAAACATGGCCTGCTTGAGTGCGTCGTCGAATGCGGGGAACGCCTGCCGATTGACTGTTTCCTGCGTAAGGAAGTCGCGATACCCGAGCCATTGCCCGAAGAATTCCAGGGCAAATCGGCTCACCTTCGGGTTCTTCAGCATTCGGCGAACTTGCTCACGCAACACGCGTTCATCGCGAAGCTTGCCCGAATTTGCGAGCGCGAGCAACTCCTCGTCCGGACCGCTCGACCAGATAAAGTAGCTGAGCCGCGAGGCCAACGCCAAATCGGGAAGCGGAGCAACGGAATTGCCCAGCGGCGCGACGTCGAGATGGTAGCAATAGTGTGGCGAAACCAGGATGCGCACGATCGACGCCCGCACGGCTGCTCCAACCCCCTGGTCTTTGTCGCGGGCCACGTCGGCATAGAACTTCGTCATCTTTTGCCGTTCAATATTTGTCAACGGCCGGCGATAGGCCTTCTCGGCGAAAGCAAGCAAGTCCTTCAAGTAGAGTGGCTCCGACTGTTTCACAGTCTCTACCTGTCGTTTCAGGCCGGCACGCACGTCCTCGAAGAAGACGCTGACCGGATGCTTCGCCAGTTCGTCGCCGGTGAGCTTGACATTCGATCGCTTGAGGTAGACCTCTTTGAACCGTGCTAGCGTTTCGTCTTTGACCAGTTCCGGGTCTTCCTCCTTGAACGAATCGAAATCGGGATGCTTCAGGAAATTCCGCTCCGACCGCTCGAAGAACACGAACCCCCGTATCATTTGATCCCAGATGCCGGTGACGAAATAGAGTTCGAACCACAGCCGGTCGAGTTCCTGCTTTTCCGGGTCGCTCAGCACCGATCGATACAGAGGCCGGTCATCGCGGAAGAAGCCCTCGATCAGATGGAAACCAGCCGAGAGTCCGCGCGTCGAATCAACGTAGAGGAAGCGATTCGGGAACAGCCGGCAGAATGCATCACCTGAGGTGGCGAACTGTGTCGCGACCGGGTGCTTCGGGTCGATCAGCGGTCGGCCTTGGCTCGCCGCATCGTTGGCGGCCGGACGGTGGTCGAGTAGCCGAACCAGCGCGAGGCCGGTCGTTGACTTGTCGATCCTGTAGTCCGCGGTGAACACGACGTTCCCTTTCCCCTTGAGCGGGAAAGCCTTGGTCGGAATGTCAAACTCCACCACTGTCGGGGCCATGAGAACGAGCGATTCTCCCTCCGTCTTCAGTTTCTTGAGTTGGTCCGGGGCATGTTCGGCCAGCACCGCCCGCAGCGACCATTTTTTCTTGTTGTCCGTTGTCGAATTGTTCGTGGAGAAAGTCCCGTTGAGGAATACGGTTCCTTCCGCCTTCGTGTCGTTCAGGTCCGCGAGTTGAATGACCAGTTTGATCGTGGCCTTCTCCGTGATGTTCTTGAACTCCAGCAACTGCTGCTGGTTAGTCGCGGCAGCCTTATCAAACGTGTCGCGTGATTCGGCCGTGATTCCTCGACGGGCCAGGTGGGTAATCGGCCCATTGCCGGCATCCGCCACGATGGCGGGGGTTTCCTTTGGACAAAGTTGCTGGCTGAGTTGCTGAATGTCCACGGCCAACGCCCGCACGGCCGTCTGCAGTTCGGAGTGTGCAACCGGCTCTATCGGGTTCTTGGGAGCGGGCAATGCATTCCACCGCTGTCGCAGCCAGGCCATCAGGAACTTATCGGCTGAATCGCCTTGAACCGCTTCCCACAGTGAACGCAGGTACTTTGGGCTCAGGCCCGCGACCTTGGCCCACTCTTCAATCGTTGGCTCCTTCAAGGCCGGGATCTTGTGTTTGAACTGCCAAAGCGATGTGAAGTACTTTTCGTAATCGACGGCATGCGATTCGTAGAAACGGATGATGGCCTGCTCGTAGAACTTTTGCCGGTCGGCGAATGTAACCGCGGAGTGCGGAGCAAATTTCAGACCTGTTGAAGTGAGCAGTGCGTGGTCCGCGACCAGTTCGCCGGCCGCGTAGTACTTCTTGAACAAGGCAGGGGACATCGTTAGGGCTTCGCCCGTGTTGTTGAAGCCTTCGCCTGAGGCCGGATCGATGGGGAACGACTTGGCCGGCCGAATATCGACGCCGGTCAGATCGCGGATCGTGTAGTCAAATTCCGCGTTGCTCAGCCGGCGTGGCGGCACAACCCCCGGATCGCCCGAGAACTTGCGAGCCTCGGTCAGAAGCACTTTCTCCAGCGTGGCCAGCACGTCGGCACGCAGTTCGGCCGATGGCTGTTTTGCCTTGGCCGGCGGCATCTCCTCTTTCCGCAGGAAAGTGAGAACATGCTCCCACTGGCGGAAGTCTCCAAAAACCTTCTCTGCCGAAGTGAATCGCGTCAAATCGAGTTCGCCACTCTTCTTCTTCTCGTTGTGGCAC
>SIAJ01000092.1 GCA_009691845.1 Gemmataceae bacterium | reverse complement strand
GGTAGCATCGTGCAGACGACCGGCACCGGTGCCCTCACGCTGGATACGGCTGGCGGCAATATCACCCTGAATTCGGCACTCAACGACCTGCGTGGCACGGTCAACGTCGTCAACGGGAATACGGCGAATCTGCGCTCGGTAGGCGACCTCACCTTCATGGCGGGTTCGACGATCAACGGCGCTCTGACGGCCAACTCCGGCGGCATCCTGACTCTGCCGACAGTCTTGACGAACCTGGGCGTGCTGACCGTTTCGGCCCTCTCCACGACGATCGGCACGGACGTCACGACCTCCGGCTCCCAATCATACACGGGTACGGTCGCCTTCACGGGCAATCGAATTCTGACAGCGGCAGGTAATGTGAACTTCAGGGGTGATGTCAACGCTGGTGGGACGGTAGCGATCACGGCAGCGGCCAACGGCTTTGTGCAGTTGAACGAGGGCACCTGGAATCAGGGTGCGAATGCCCTCACGATTAATGGGGTTTTGGCCAATCTAATGGTCGGGGACAGTCTAGGAGTGCCGGCTCGGTTCATCATGACCGGAGGAACGATCGACATGGCGGGCAACGGGATTGTCCAAGTGTTGTCCGACGGCACCTTCCAGGTCGGTTCCAATTCTGCCGCCCAAGAGACCGTTGCGATCAACAATGGCTCAGGCGCCTTGACGATCGACGGGGCCCTCGCCGTCGGCTTCGGAACCCCCAACGACAAACTGCTCAAGACTGGCAGCGGGAACATCACTCTCGGCGCGACGGCCCAACTTGTCGGCTCCGGCCTCGCCGGGGTGACTGCGTCCCCGGTCCTGGAAACGCAGACGGCACTGCTCGTCGGCCACTTCGCCAACTCTGTCGATGCGACGGACTCGCCGCGTGACTTCTTCGCCGGCAGCGATATCGTCACGCCCGCCTACGACTTCACGCAAGTCGCGGTGATGAGCGGCGGCACTCTCGCTCCGACGGGTATCGCCACCGGCTTCCTGCCCGACGGCGACAAGTACACCGTGAAGTCTTCGCTCGGAGCAGCGGCCGGCCTCGCGACCGTGGAGGACGTTGCCGGCCGACTCAACGTGGTTGTGCGGAACACCACTGCTGCCGGCGCTTCAACGCTCACCATTTCCACAACCGGCGGCGGCGACGGCCAGTTGCCGATTGGCGGCTTGATGGTTCATGCTCCCGGCTCAGTCGCAGTTTCGGCGGCGACCTCGAACTTCACCGGCATGTTCACGACCGCCGGTGCCTTGACCTCGTTGACCTCACGCGACCTAGGTACTGCCGTGTCTCCGTTCAGCCTGATTGATGGCGGGGCTGCGACCGTCAATACCTCCATCACCTCTCGGATCGTGCAAAACACGACCGCGACCCTGGCCGGCGCGCTGGGCACTTTCAGGGCCGTGTCGGCCACGGGAACTGTTAATCTGACGGCCCAAAAGTTCGGCACGCTGACGACCACCGGCGGACCGGTTGGCACGAACCCGGCTGCTCCGGGCTTGCCGAATCCAGGCGACTTCGATGCCAAGCTGACCAGCGCGACCACCTCGACGGGCACGGTTGTGACATCGGCGACTGTGGCCGGCACTCTGGGAGGAATCTGGGACGTTCGCGGTATTGTCGGCACTGTCAAGGCGTTCAAGACGACAAGTTTGACGCTGGGAACGCTTGCGGCGGCCAACATGCGCAACGGCGGCCTGCTGACGGGGGCGACCTCGCTCAACCTCGGGCCGGTGACTGGTACCACAATCAATGCCACGGGGGCCGTGAAATCTTTGACGACCTCGGATGTTGGGTCGAGCACGCTCGTGGCCGGTTCGTTTGGAACCGTGAAGGTGAGCGGCAACACCACCCTCGGCCTGGTCGGCAACTTCAATGGCTCGACCTTGCGGGCCACGGGCAATGCTGCCGGCGTCGCCCTCAAGAGCCTAAGCATTGCCGGGGACCTGTCGGGAAGTTCCTTCCTGAACTTCCTGGATGGCGACGTCACATCCATCGCCGTCACCCGCACGGTGACAGGCTCGACCATCACCGCCACCGACACTGGCATGCGCGGGAACCTCAAGTCAATCGCGGCCGGCAAATGGCAGAACACGCCCATTGACGCCCGCTCTGTCGGTTCCTTGAAGATCAACGGCAACCTGACGGCGGGCCTATTCGGCGACTTCACCGGCTCGACCGTGACGGCACGCGGCAATGCCCTGGGAGTCGGGTTGGGCACATTTGACGCGAAGGGCACGGTCGGGTCGTCCAACTTCAACATCCAGAACGGCAACCTGACCACATTCAAGGTCGGCCGGCAGATCGGCTCGACGAGCGTGCAGTTGACCGACGCGGCATTCGGAACGCTGGGCACCATCCAGGCAGGCGACTGGATCAGCGGTGTAATCGTGCTGGCCGAGACCATCGGCACCCTGGCCTCGGTCGGAGCAGCCGCAGTGAATCCGGCTTCGCCGCTTCTGCTCGGCGGCTTCAATACCGACACGATCACCGCCTACCAAAACACGGGCACCGTCGCGGCGATCGGCAGGCTGACGGCCAAGGGAGATTTCGCCTCGTCGACGGTCAACGCCGAGCGTGGGCTCGGTCTGGTGTCCGTCGGTCGGACCGTGAGTAGCAGCACCTTCATCAGCGACGACTCGCAAGTCGCGGCCATCAACGTCGGCCGCATTCCTTCGCTGACTGCCGGAGCGTGGAACACTTCGAGCGTCTCGGTGAACACATTCGGGACAGTCAAGATCACCGGTTATCTGCTCCCAGAAAGCTCTTCTGCCAGCTTCCAAAACGGCGACGTGACTGGCGGAACGTTTCTCGCTCACGGGGCGACTCCGACTACGCCGACCGGCATCAGCACCTTCACCGTGGCCCGGCACTTCCAGACGAATAGTTTCCTGAACGCTCCTTTCGGCATCAAGACGCTAACCGTCGGTGGACGAGTGCAATCCACCAGTCAGATCGTGACCGACAACCCGGCCAATCCGACCGCGGGCTTCCTGGCCACCGCGATGCTCGGCGAAGTGAGCGCTTCCACTATTCGGGCCGGCAGCCTGAGCACCCTGAAAGTGATCGGCAGCGTTCCGTTCGCCCTGCTCGGCAACATCAGCGGCAGCACGATCGCAGTCAATTCGACGACGCCGACCATTCCGCCCACGGCGATTGGAACGCTGTCCGCGACGGGTGACTTCAGCGACAGCGTACTCGATGCCCCGAATCGGGTCGGCACGATCTCCGTAACCGGCCGCATCACAGCACTCAGTGGCGTTGCTCGCGTCCAGGCCGGCTACAGTCTGTTCACTGGCGGTCTTGGCAGCCTGACAGCCGGGGCGTGGGGACAGGCCGGCATCAACCTCACGACGGATTTCGTGACGAGGGATGTCGGGACGTTCAACCTGAAAGGCAACACCGCTCGCGGCTTTGCAGGCACCGCCGATCGTGGCTTCATCGACATCCTGAGTAACTTGGCCGGCGTCGGCCTGGGCACCTTTTCCGCAACCGGAACGGCAAACAACAGCCTGTTCCGCGTCTCCGATGGCGATGTGACCTCGTTCAGTGTGTTGCGTTTCGCTTCCAGCGATTTGCTGGTTGGCTTCCGGCCCGTCAAGGGAAGCGACATCTCGCTGGACCCGGTTGCAGCCAACTGGTCGGTAACCAATCATCGGATCGGATCATTCAAGACGACGGCCCCGTTCAGCGCGACTGACGCGGACGACTCGACATCATTCGTGGACAGCAACGTGGTGGCGGCGATCCTGCAGAATGTGACCCTAACCGGAGTGAACCCGGCGTCGACGAACTCGACGAAATACGGTCTCGCATTCCGAACGACCGGCGGCTCGGCCGGCACCGTGATCATCGAGGGAGCCATCGAAACTCCAAGCTTCGTGGACGGGCAGTTCAACCTCCTGGGGCTGCCGGGGTAGGGAGAGTACACGGAATGCCACGCTAGGATTAGCGAGAAAACACTGGGCAAGTAGCTAGGGCACTACGCAAGAACAAGTTGTCCAGTTCTGTTGTGTTGGAAGTCGCGATGAGCGAGTCAGAGCCCGAGGCGGCAGTAGTGGCAAGGTTTATTAATTGATGGCGACGGCAAGATCGGAGCCAAGTGTTACATACTTCCCTTCGTGCCGCACACGGACTGTGCGGACTATTTTGTCGGATCAGACATCAAGTCGGGTTTCGGAGCATGCGGATAATCGACCGGCGTGTAGGTAATGGCCAGTTCCGGCGTGTTCAGGCGTTTTTGTCCGTCGAATAGCGATGTGATGGCCCGATCCAGAATACCACTTGTGAGTAGCGTGCGTTCGACGGGATAGCTGGGCTTTCCCATGTGGATCATGCGCTCAATCGCTTTGAGCAAGAACGCGAAGTGGGGGAAGTATGGTTCGGAACGCTCTTCGTAGCGCGTGGCCAGCGGCTTCGGTTTTCCTTTGAGTTTCACGCCTACCGACGTGCCGCCGACAAAGGTGGGCAGCATCAGCACGGCCCCCTGAAAGCCGTCTTCGTACTGAAACAGAATCAGCTTCGACTTCGGATCCTTGCGGATGTCGCCGGCCTTGTGTCCCGGCAGCACGGCGAGTGCGGCCTCCAGAACGTCCTTCGCAACCACGCCGGTTTCGATCGCTTTCCACATCGCCTCGCCGGATAGGCCTTGCACCCACTTCACACCTTTCTCGCTGCCGCGACGCCGTTCCACCATGCCTTGATAACAATCGAGAGCGTGGCTGCCGTAAATGTCGAGTCCGTCGTAGCCAATGCCGACGGCCGACTCGATCTCCGCATTCATTGGGATCGACAGGTCGGGAGCGCGAAAAGTCAAAGGCAGCGACGAGCCTGCCATGAACGGCACCTTCATCGCCTTCGCTCGTTCGTACATCCACAGGGCATCCGACCAGACGGGGCCGAGATGCTTGTCGCTGAAGACCGGAACCACGCGATCGTACTTCTTGAAGGCATCCGTGATTCCTTCGAAGAATCGACGCCGTGGGTGGAGCTTCTGTCCCTTGTCGTTGGTGGAGTAGTCACCATGTTCGCCGATGCTAATCACGCCGTCGACGGGGATGCTCTTGCCGCCAACGGTCACGGCCTTCTCGATCGTGTCGAAGATCGGGAAGCCGTGTTTCTTGGCGAGAGGCCGAGCGAGATCGTTGCCCGGGAATTGATCGACGTAGAGTGAAACGAGCTTGAGGGCCGGGCCGGTACCGCCATCCTGCTTCCAGCCGTCGAGAATTTTGCCGAGAAGCACGTCCGCATGCGAGCGCGTGCGATACTCGGTGATAACCGCGGCGACCGACCTGGGTTTGACGGGCGTCGCCGCGTCCGCGATCGATCCCGCACCCAGTGCGGACAAGGCGGCATAGCGGAACGAATCACGGCGGGAGGGTTGAAGATGCATGGGCACTGAGGGGGGAGAGAGTTTTGGCGGGACCCAATGTACTTCTCACGCTCCGCGTGACGACGGCATTACTCTTCGCCCGGCACGACTCGCAGCGGCTCGCGTTCGCGATACTGCTCGGAACGGGCCATATACAGTTTGCGGATGGTCTCAGTCTCCGCGAGATCGGTGGCTCGCTCGGCCCATTTCTCGGCTTCGGTGAAATTGCCAACTTCCGCGTGGGCGGCCGCCAGGGTGTCAAGAAACCCAGGTGTCTGCCATTCGGACAACTCGCAGGCCCGCGTGGCGCATTCCAGGGCCCGCCGACCGTTGCGAACCGTCGGATCGGGAACCGTGCTCCACAACCAGGCCAGATAGTTGAACGTGACGGCGCTCGCAGGATCGCACTTCAGGGCACTGGTGTGATCGCGAATCGCCTGGACGTATTGCCGGTTGAAATAGTGCAACATGGCCCGGCGATTGAACAACCGCACGGACTCCGGATTGCGTTTGATGGCCTCGTTCATGTCGGACAGGGTTTCGTTCTTTCGGCCCAGTTTGTCGAATGTTTCGGCTCGATATTCGTAGGTCGGGGCATGCGTCGGGTCGATCTTGAGGGACTCGTTGAAGTCCGCGAGGGCCGCCTCGTACTCGCTGCGGTCGTGATAGACCAGGCCGCGGCCATTGCGCACCCAGACCCATTCGCCATCGAGTTCGACCGCCCGAGTGTAGTCCGCAAGGGCGGCATCGAGATTTCGCAGGGCCCAGTTCGCACTGGCTCGCCGACTCAGGGCGTATACGTGTTCCGGCTCGCGGAACAGAGCCAAGTCGAAGTCTTTGAGCGCTCCGGCGGGATCATCGCTGCGGAGTCGCAAGTCGCCACGCCAGATCAGATAGTTGGCCACCCCTTCCGGATCGAGTTCGATGGCTCGGGAAAAATCCGTGTCGGCCTGCTCGGAGGCACCGCGGGCTTCCTGTACGCGGCCACGCAAGGCGATCACGTCGGCACGCCCTTCATCGAGCTTGAGGGCCTTGTTGCAATCGACAAGGGCTTCTTCGTATTGCTTCTGACGCAGAAAGGACTGTCCGCGATCGAAGAGGGCCTGGATGTCCGCGGGATTCAGGCGAATGGCCTGGTCGAGGTCGGCGATGGCTCGCGTTACGTTGCCCGACTCGGCATGAGCACGAGCCCGGAATCGGTAGCCAACGGCAACATCGGGTCGCAGCCGGATGGCTTGTGAGAAGTCCTCGATCGCGTCTTTCCAGTTGCCAGTATTGAGAAGGTCCATGCCCCGAGAGCAATACTCCTCGGCGGTGGCAGGGGGTGTCGGCATTTCCAGATTAACAGGCATCGCGTTGGTCCGGATAGTAGTCCGCACACTCCGTGTGCGGAAGTCATTGTGCGTTGAAAGTCGGCACACGGAGAGCATGTGCAGCAATCAAAAAGTGTGGCGGTAGGCCTCCAGGCCTGCCGGAAGTCTTTCTTAAACTTACGCACAGGCCTGGAGGCCTATGCCACATAGATTCCTGCATAAGCTCGGAGTGTGCCGACTACTATGATCTTATTTCTTCGGTGTGGGTATCCAAATCATAGGCACATTCAGTTTCCGCGCCAACTCGTTTAGCTTGGCCAGGTCTTCATTCTTGAGAGTTTTGTGCACTTCCTCGTGCTCACCCAACTCCTTCTCCCATTCGTCGGCGAGGTCGTTCATCCCCTGCGTCGGCGGTCCGTCGCCGCTGCTGGCGAACCCGAACAGGCCTCCCAACTGCGAGTATAGCTTGGCCCCGCCCTTTTGCGCCAGGACATCGTACAGAACCTTCGCCTTCGGATTGTGTAACTTAGCTTCCAGGTCGTCCAGCTTCATCGCGATTGCGGTCCCGTGCTTCAGGAAGGCTTTCGCATTGGCGTCCTTCTCCAGCAACTCCTTGTGCTGCTTGAGTTGCTTCTGAATCAGTCGAATCTCCGTGACGGCCTTGGTGATCCGCGTCACATCGTCGCGAATCCTGAGTGCGAATTGCTCCTGTTCCTTGGCCTCCTCGCGAACAAGGTCGAGGCTATTGCGACGCAGGATCCACGGGGCCTTTTCCAGGTTCTTGGCTTCCTCGGCACCCGCAACGCGTGGAGCCACATCAATCTTCTGCGGTGTCTGCCTTAGCCCGGCCACCCCACGCGGTTCGTTCACCCGTGGGTCGAGCCGAACTTCGACCTTACTGGTGTACGTTTTGCCATCGGCGATGATCTTGACGGTATAGGTTCCCGGTGCCACATTGGGCCCCTGCTTGGCTCCGCCGGCATCGAAGATCGCTTTCGGAATCAGCTCCGCCCCCTGGTGCTTGAAGTCCCAGGCGAAGCGGTTCATGCCCTTGTCGCCAGGAATCTCGAACTTGAGCGGAGCATCGTCGTCCTCATCCTCCTCTTCAACCGCCTTTTTCTCCTTGCCCTCCAATCGGACAACGCGTTCATTTTTCTCGTTGAACACTTCAATGCTGAGGGGCTTTTTGGACTTCTCTTTCAGGAAGTACGTGATGCTCGCACCGGTCGGCGGGTTCTTGCCGTTGGCCACGGCCTGGTGATCGCTCACGGGTCCGTGCTGGCTCCAGCGTGTCGCGGCAAGTGCTGGGAACGCGTGGCCGGCCTTGTCGCCGATCTGCTTATTCCATTGGCGAATCGGCGTCAGATCATCGAGAATCCAGATTGAACGCCCCTGCGTGCCGACCACCAGATCGTCGTCTTTTACCACGAGGTCGGTGATGGCCACGGTAGGCATGTTCAGCTTCAGGGCGTGCCAGGTCTTGCCGGAATCGGGCGAGTGCCACACTTGCCGTTCGCTTCCCGCATAGAGATGCCCGTTCTTCTTTGGATCCTCGCGGACCACGCGGATGTACTCATCAGCCGGCAAACCTTCGGTGATCTTGTTCCAGGTTTCGCCAAAGTCGGTCGTCTTCCACACGTGTGGCCGATAGTCGTCGAGCCGATGCGCATCGACCACCAGATACGCCGTTGCTTCATCGTGCGGCGAAGGTTCGATGCACCACACCGAGCCCCAGTCGGGCAGATCGGGGACGTTGGCGGTCACGTTCTTCCAGGTGTAGCTTTGGTCCTGAGAGACATGGACGAGGCCATCGTCCGAGCCGGCCCAGAGAACCTTCTTGTTCAACGGCGATTCCGCGAGTGCGAAGATGGTGCCATATATCTCGACGCCGGTGTTGTCGCCGGTGATCGGCCCCCCCGTCCACTTCTGTTTGTTCTTGTCGTTACGCGTAAGGTCGCCGCTGATCTTGTCCCACGCTTGCCCGCCGTTCGTGGTCTTGAACAGCACGTTCGCGGCATGGTAAACCGTTTTCGGATCGTGCTTCGAGATGACAATCGGCGAGGTCCACTGAAAGCGGTACTTCAGGTCTTCGGCACCATGGCCGGACTGAATGTATGGATAGACGCCCACATGCCGAGATTGCCGGGTGCGATGATCGTAGCGCGAGATATAGCCGCCATACTCGCCCGCATAGATGATGTTTGGGTCAGTGGGATCGGGCACCGCGAACCCCGCCTCGCCGCCACCGACGTTGTGCCAGTCGCCCAACAGGATACCGGCTGAGTTCAGCGAATTGCTCGGCCCGCACGCGGTCCCCATATCTTGCATGCAGCCCATGACGCGGTAGGGAATCGAGTGATCGCAAGCGATGTGGTAGAACTGTGCGATCGGCAGCGGGACGCCACGCCAGGATTTGCCCGCATCAGTCGAAATGTCTGCGCCACCGTCCATGGCGGTGATCATTCGCCGCGGGTCTTTTGGATCGATCCACCAATCGTGGTGATCGCCGTGCGTGAACCCCTTCATGACCTTGAAAGTCTTGCCGCCATCGACGCTTTTTTGCATCTTGACCTGCGGGCAATACACCACGTCCGGCATGGTCGGATGAACGGTGAGGGTCGAGAAGTACCACGCTCGTTGGCGAAGTTTCTGATTGTCCGAGACGCGTTGCCAGGACTCGCCGCCATCGTCGGTGCGGTACAGGCCCCCCTTGTCCGCTTCGATCATCGCGTAGATGCGATTGGGGTCCGACGGAGCGATGGCCACGCAGACTTTGCCCCATGGGCCAGGAGGCAGGCCATTGTCCTTATCCGCGTCCTTGGTGGGGCCGAGTTGCTCCCAGTTATCCCCGCCATCGCGGGAAACATGCAGGCCGCTGCCCGGCCCGCCGCTGATCAGGTCCCACGGCTTACGGCGTGTCTGCCAGAGGCCGGCAAAGATCACGCGTGGATTGTTCGGGTCGATGGCCACGTCGGACGCGCCGGTATCGACGTCCTTCTTGAGAACCTGCTCCCAAGATTTGCCGCCATCGGTGGTGCGAAAGATGCCGCGCTCAGCATTCGGCCCGAAGGCGTGTCCCAGCACGGCCGCGAAGGCGATGTTGGCATTCTTCGGATGAATGACCATCGTGCCGATCTGGCCGACTTGCTTCCAGACATGCTTCCACGATTTGCCCGCGTCGGTGCTCTTGTAGATGCCGTTGCCCGCTTGCACGTTGCCCCGAATATTGGCTTCGCCGCCGCCGACGTAAATCACATTCGGATCCGAAGGAGCAACCGCGATCGAGCCAATGGACGAGTCGGGCATGTCGTCGAAGATCGGCTTGAAGTTCACACCGCCATCGACGGACTTCCAGACGCCGCCGCCGGCCGAGGCCACGTAGTAAGTCATCGGATCACCCGGCACACCGCAGGCCCGCGTCGTGCGGCCACCCGTGGCCGGCCCGATGGAGCGATACTTCAAGCCATCGAAGTGCGACTTCGGCTTCTCCGGCTCGTCAGCAGCGACGGGACAGACAAAAGCAACGAGAACAAGCCAGGTGCGAAGCGAGTACATAAGCGTGGCCAGCGAAGAGAGTTCGGGCAGTTTGTAGCAATCATAACGGACAAACGGGTATTTCGCCCACATTACCCAGAAGGAAAGGTCCGCAAACCGGTTGGATTGTGGCGGTTGTAGGAGCCGACCTCGGTCCGTCGGGCGGCCGGGACTCGAAACGATCTTTTCCCAAGCATGACAAAACCTGACATTTCCTGCCACTGTGGGGTAGGCCTCCAGGCCTGCCCGTTCGAAAAACGATCGTTTACCGGCGCGGACATTTGCGGACATTTTGGGCCACCCGCCCAAAGCCCGTAGAAAACATCTTTGTTTATTTGTTGATAATTGTTGATTCTTGTTGCGCGCACGACTTTCGGCACGCGAGTTGCGCGATTTTCGGCCCTCGCCGACTCGAACTCTCGTGCCAAAGCTTTTGGGCAGCTGAAAGGATCCTTTTCTTATGTTCCGTTCTGTTCCATTTTGTCCCACGCACATGGCGAAACCCTCCACGTGTACCGACGCCCAGATAGACAAGTAATTTGGAGGAGGCGAAAGTGAAGGGGACTTTGTAATTTTCCTCCTGGGAACGCCAATCTCCCGATTGGCGCGGGACTTGCCAATCGGGAGATTGGCGTTCCCGGCCTGGCATAGATTTACGCTCAACGCCTCGTAAACCTACATCGTCCCTCATCGCTTCCCCAGGCCCCTCCCATGCCCATTTCCTGGAACGAAATCCGCTAAAGAGGTACTCGGATGGATGCCCCCCGTGCCGTCGTATCCAGCCCTTGCTTGACCGCATGGAAACCAACCTTCAGGGGCAAGTGCTGTTTGCCAAGATGAATGTCGAAAGCAATCAATGGCTGGCAAGTTATCTTAGGATCGGGGGTGTGCCCGCACTTATTGTGTTTATCGACGGGTGTGAAGAAGGCCGATTGGTGGGAATTCAATCCGAAGAAAAGATTCTCGCCGCCCTTGGGCAAGAACAATTTCCAGAGGGCGATTTATTCAAAACAAACAATCTCGCGTCGAACGCCTCGAAGCCCGGCTCCGCATGGAGGCCGCGGATATGAAAGATCCGGGGCCCTCGAAGCTCGTGTCGCCGACTTTGCCCGATCGTAAGCTGCCGATTCACAAGATGAAGGACCTGGTCTATCGCGATCCCGAGAAGCATGCCGAGTACATCCGCGTGATGTGCGATCTTTGGGTGCTCGCGTTCCAGACCGATTCGACCCGCGTGGCCACGCTTGCGGTCGGGGCGGACGATGCGAGTTTTCGCGGGCGTCGTCACCGTTGGCTACGAGACGCACTGCCACACGCTGGAACATCAGGGCAACGCAGGTCGACCAGAAGACGCCGACCCGATCGCGCGTGAAGCCTTGCGGCAGATCCACATGTGGTACACAACGCTGTTTGCCGAAGCCGTTCGCAAGATGAAGTCGATCGATGAAGGATCGGGAAATTTGCTTGATAACTGCTTGATCATGTACACGTCGTACATGGCCGACGGCGGACATGGCACGGACGATTACCCGATCGCCCTCGTCGGCAACGCGGGCGGCACGCTGAAAACCGGCCGACAGTTGAGCTTCCCGAAGGGCACGCCGGTCGCGAATCTGTATGTCGAGATGCTCGACCGCATGGGGGCGAAAGTCGACTCGTTCGGCGAAAGCCATACGTCGAAGCAGCAGCGCTTTAGCGGGCGATTGCCGGGGCTAATTTAGAATCGCTCTGGTTTCGCAAAGCCGTTGTTACTTCCCCAATCGTAGCGTCGTCCCGCTCGGGATTGGCTGGGTCGGATCGAGCGTCGGATTCAAATCGTAAAGCTTCTTCCACGCGTTCGGGTCGCCATAGACCTTGCGAGCGATGTCGCGGATCGTTTCACCGGCTTCGACCTTGACCTTGTACTCGTCGCTTGAACTGGCCGGCAGAGGCAGCGGCGCTGGCCGCTCTCCCGAGGTTTTCGCGGCGACGGGTTCGAATTTCGGATTGCCGGTCGGCCTTACTTCGAGCACGCCAAGCTTCTCTGGCTTCGTGCCCACCAGGTTCGGGAACTGCTCTTCCAGCACCCACGTCGGCGGCACGCGGACGATGCGCTCGCCGGATTTTTTGCGTTCCTTGTTGTACGCCTCGAGCGCGGCCGAATAATCGACGGTCTTGTAGTACTCCTTGCTGATGATCGCGTAGGTGTCCCCGTCGCGCTGGGCGTGCCAATCCTCGTCGTACATGTCTTTCTTCGCCGGATTGATCGGCGGCGTCAATGTCATCGGGAAGTCCGGAATCATTGGGTTCTTGATGACCGGCGGTTCGTCGATCTTGATCAGCGGTGGTGGGTCCGGAAGTTTTTCCTTCATCGGAGTGCCGAGGGGCGGTGTCTTGATCTCCGGTGATGGGCCGATGCTTGGCGAACCGACAATCGGCGGAAGATCGTCGATCTTCGGCGTCATCGGCAGCGGTGGTGCTGGAACATCGCTGATCTTCGGAATCGGCACATCCAGAATCGACGGCGGTGCGTCGACCATTGGCTTTTTTGGTGGCGGCGGGGGTGTTACGTCTCCCGTGGCACCGATGCGAATGATGGGTATCGTCTCTTTCGTGACCGGCTTGTCCTTGCGATCGGTGATTGTCGAAGGCAGCAGATCGGGTGCCTTGAACAAATTATCGGGATCTTCGCCCGGTTTCTTGGGCTCCAGTCTCGGAGCAGGTGGAAGGATGAGCGGCGGTTCGGTTTCTGTCGGACGTGGACCGGGTCTTGGGGGCGCGATCGCCGGTAGTTCAAGTTCAACCCGATCCGACTTGGGTGTAGGAACCGACGGAAGGTCCAAGAGGAGCGGGTTCACGTCGTCGTTCTTCGTCGGGGCCAGCGCTGGCTTGATGAACTCGTCCGGCTTGCCTTGTGCCACAACGGTCTTGTTGTCCTGAGCACGAGCGCTCGGCGACGACGAGTTCGCGAGATATTTCCAGCCAAAAGTCCCGGCCGCGAGTGCGAGTGCCGTGCTCCCCGCGACGATGCCGAATCGCTTCGGGTTACGCAGAGCCCACCAGCCGGCCTTCGCTGCTGCGGCAACCGGCGGCGTGGGTCCGGCCAACGAGGCGGCCGCGTCAACTACTCCGCCCACCTTGGCCGCGGTTTCCATTTTCGTCTCGACGGGATTGGCACCACTCATGACTGCCTCCTTGCGACGCGCAGTTTTGCACTGCGCGATCGTGGGTTGTCTCTGACTTCGTCCTCGCCCGCAATCACGGGCTTTTTCGTCAACGGCTCCCAGGTCTCGCGATCCTGGAACGCCTGCTTCACGCGCCGATCTTCCAGCGAATGAAAGCTAATGATCCCGACTCGTCCGCCCGGCTTCGCGATTCGCGGCAACTGAGCGAGCAGCCGTTCCAGCGAACCGAGCTCATCGTTCACCGCAATCCGCAAGCCTTGAAAGACTCGCGTGGCCGGGTCGAAGTGTCGGCCCTTTTCGCGAGGCACGCAACTTCGCACCAGGTCGGCTAGTTGTTTCGTCGTGTGGATCGGCGACTGTTTTCGCGTTTCCACAATCTTGCGAGCCACCCGGCGACTGTGCCGTTCCTCGCCGTACTCGAAAAAGATCTTCGCCAAATTAAAGTCATTCTCGCGGGCAATCAAGTTGGCCGCGGACTCGCCCGAGGTCGGATCGAGCCGCATATCGAGCGGCCCATCCTGCTGAAAGCTCAACCCGCGTTCGGCCTCATCAACCTGATCCGACGCGAAGCCCAGATCGGCCAGCACGCCATCGACTTCTTGCACGCCCAGGTTTCGCAGGGCGGCCACCAGTTGATCGAAGTTCGCATGCAGCAACTCGACCGGCAAGCCAACCAGATTCAACTTTGCTCGTTCGAGCATGCTCGGGTCTTGATCGAGGCCGATCACTCGGCCCGCAGGCCCGACACGCTCGGCAATCAGCCGCGTATGCCCACCCGCACCGACCGTGGCATCGACCCACACTTCGCCCGGTTGCGGCGATAGCAGATCAAGCGTTTCGCGGGGAAGCACGGAACGGTGCCGCGCAAGTTGAGGGGACATACAGCGACCGGGAAAGGAGGTCAAGGGGAACTAGGAAGGGCGGAAGCCAGGTTGTCTTGATGACTCTCTTTGTTTTACGGTGCAAAATGTTGCAGGGCACCTGCCACTTTGGCACGACACCCACTCTCGAGACTCAGGTCCCGTTCGGCGCTTCCTGATAGTTTCCCAGTAACATCTTTGCCCAGCATGACAAGACATGACATTTTGGGACATTGCAGATCAGGGCACAACCGATTCGCGCAGATTGTCCACGATGGTCTCGTATTCGGTCAGCGGCGTGGAGTCCTGGCCTTGAGCGTCGACCTCCAGCACCTTTTCCATCTCACGCCATGCTGCCATCGGGCAAGGCGGCCAAAAAGTCATCGCGTTAGCTGTGCGGCGTTATCGACGGTCATACCCGTGGGGACCTCTGGTCTGTCCAAGCTGGCCTGGGCAAATGGCAGAATGGACAGACCGGAGGTCCGTCCCCACTTCGGGACGGTTTTCTTAGATTGTCGGCACAAGTTTTTGCGGTTGTGCATTTTCCCAATTCAACTCGTTCAAGATGCGCCGGCAGAGTTCCGCTTGAATGACCTCGATATCGCTCTTGGAACGATTGGCGAGATCGACAAAGCCGCCGGCTCGGCGATCGTGGCCGCCCGCACGACCGAGGGTGCCGACGACTGATCTCAATAGGTCGCCGGCCTTTACCCCGTGCAAACTGGTACGCAACGACAGAATCAGGCGATTGCCACAGATTCCGCCACACAGTGCCCAATCGACCTGATCGAAGCGGACCATGAAGTCCACGACTTCTGCCGCCTGTTCGGGCTGGGGCAAGTTCGACACCCAACTCACGACGAGCCGGTTGTAAACCAGGGAGTTTTGCAAGGCCTGCATCAGCACATCGAAGTGGCTTTGCGGCAGGCGGGCGTTGCGAATCTGGGCGAGCAAGTCCTTGTCCGCCAGTGGGAAAAGGAAGTGCAAGGCCCCATCGTCCACTTGCGTTGCTTCACGCGGGTAGCCCGAGCACTCGGTTTCGATGCCGTAAGTCAGAGCCGTCGCAATTCGGGATGGCACCGGCACATCTTGCTCAATCAGATAGCGGGTGACGAGCGTGCATGTCGCCCCCAGGCTCGGGCGGACATCGACGAATGGCACGTCGTCAAGATCGCCCGGCGTCGTGTGGTGGTCGAGGACTGCATACAAGGGGAAATCGCCAAACGTGTGCCGGCCTGTGTTGGGCTGGCTATCCACCATGACGATCGCTTCGTCGGGCTGGAAGTCGAGATTTTCCACGCGAATGAGTTCGAGGCCGAGCAGTTCGACCATGGCCCGGTTTTCGGCGCGATTGATCAAGCCGTCCCGGCTCAGTCGCGTCGGTTTTCCCAGCCGTGTCTCAACCAAGTGGGCCAGTCCGAGCATGCTTCCCAGGCAGTCCGGGTCCGGTTGGACGTGTGATACGAACGTAACCCTCGAGGCGGAGCGAAGCCCCGCGAGGAAGTGGTCCGACCGACGTGTGCCAGTGTGGGAGCCGTTCAAAAGGGTATCAGCTTCGGCGCTGAGACGCGCCATGGTGCGTGGTCCTCTACTCATCCGGGGGCCGGTCGTACACGACACCGGCATAAACATCCGTCCATTATATCGGCCCGGAAAAGGAACCCCCTTCTTTTACCTGTTTTCGGCCCGCCCGCCAAGCTTGGCAAATGTTCACGGAATAATTGCGAATGATATGGCTACTTGGATTCTTTTTTATCGGATAGTGCGATGACTCGCTTCCACTGGGCTTCCGAGACGGGGACCACGGACAAACGCGGCAAGCGCACGAGGTCCCACGTGGCCAGGAGTTTATCCGCCTTGATGGTTGCCAGCGTGACGGGCTTGGCCAGGCTGCGAACTACCTTCATCTCCACGGCGACAGCTGCTTTATCCTCCCCGATCGGTTCCAAACTGGGATCGGCCGAAACGACCATTTCACCCACCACCGCTTTCTCCTTGCCCGTGTGGTAAAAGAACACCTTGTCACCGGGCTTCATCATGCGTAAATGCTTGCGTGCCAGCGGGTTGGCGACGCCATCCCACGACGTGGAACCGTCCCGTTCGAGGTCCTGAAAGCTGTAACAACCCGGTTCCTGCTTACACAGCCAAAGAGCCATGACGGTTTCCTCGCAACGGTTGATGACTCGAATAAGACTTAGAGGAGATATACGACTGATTGCTAACAGCCGGGAACGCCAATCTCCCGATTGGCGTGGTGTCTTTCGCCAATCGGGAGATTGGCGTTCCCAGGAGCGATTTATGCGTCACATCTTGGGCCTTGCTTTGCTGCTGTCGGGATTGTCCGTTCACGCGGCCGACACACCCGAGCAAGTCTTTGAGTCGCGCATTCTGCCGATCTTCAAGTCGCCGAATCCGTCGAGTTGCGTGCAGTGCCATCTCGCCAGCGTGGATTTGAAAGATTACATCCTGCCGAGTGCCGAGAAGACCTTTCGTTCTCTACGCGATCAAGGACTCATCGACCTCGATGCTCCCGACAAGTCAAAAATCCTCGCCCTGATCGCGATGGGAAATCGCGACCCGAAAGCCCCGGCAGTTCATGCGGCCAACCGCAAGGCAGAACTGGAAGCCTTCGCCGCCTGGATCAAGGCCTGTGCCGGCGACGAGAAACTGCGTGTCTCGCCAAAACTAGAAGCAACAGAGCAGGCCAGGCCCGCGAAGCCGAACGAAGTCATCCGCCACGCCCGTTCGGATCGCCTGCTCGAATCGTTCGAGCGAACCGTGTGGGCTATGCGCTTTCGCTGCATGAGTTGCCACACGGAAGGCACGCCACAGAACGACAAGCACGTCAAGGAATTCGGAGCCAAGGTCGCCTGGGTGAAGAAGGCCGGCGCGAAAGCTACGATGGACTACCTCATCGCCAGCAAGTTGATCGACCCGGCCGATCCCGAAGAGAGCCTGCTGTTGCTGAAGCCACTGGGCAAGGTGAAGCACGAAGGGGGCATCAAGTTCGCGCTCGGGGATCAAGGGCACAAGGCCTTCCGCGAGTGGATCGACGACGTGGCCGCGATCAAGTCCGGCAAGTACACAAAGGCCGCCGACCTGCCCAAGCCAAGTGAAGGCCCGTTGAAGTTCGGCACCGAGGCCTGGTTGAAGCTGACCGACACACCGCCTGCCTGGGCCGACAAACTCGTGCAAGTCGATGTCTATGCCTGGGACGAAACCAGGCGAGCCTGGGAAACGAAACCGATTGCCACGAGCGACCGCAAGGTGTGGGGCAAAGGAAAGCTCTGGCAACACACCATCGCGTTGCTCGCAGAACCAGGCAGCACGCGTGCGAAATCGTTTGCAGCTCGCGCGACGCTATCGCCTGGAAAATATCTGCTCAAGGTCTACGTCGATGCCGACGGCAAACTCGAGAAAGACTGGCAGGCAAAGCTAGGCGAAGGCGACTTTGCCGGCCAAGTCGAAATTCGCGGCACGTGGAAGGAAGGCTATAGTCAGATGACCGTGGCGGATGGGGGGAAGGTGAAGAAGTAACTCATAGTAGTCGGCACACGCCGTGTGCCGACCTCCAGCACACGGCGTGTGCGGGCTACTATGTTGACAGGACTGATCCGTTCGACAAACTCACGAGGACCCGCCATGCCGACTTCATCGCGTCGCCAGTTTCTGCAAGATTCGACCATTGCTATCGGGACCGGCGCTCTGCTGAATCAAATTGCAGATACCGCCCGGGCACAAGCCAGCGAGCGTGTTCGTGTCGGCATCATGGGTGCCGGCGGGCGAGCCCTGTCGCTCATCAATTCCTTCGCGGCCAACAAGTCCGTCGAAGTCGTGGCCATCGCCGATCTCGACCCGAGTCGATTGCCCAAGGGGCTCGAAGCCGCCGAGAAACTTCAGGGAAAGAAGCCCCGATCCGAGAGCGACTTCCGCAAGTTGATCGACGACAAATCGATCGATGCCCTCGTCATCGGCACGCCGGACCACTGGCACGCCATTCCGACGATCCTGGCCTGTCAGGCTGGTAAAGACGTGTACGTCGAGAAGCCGGACAGCCACAACATCGTCGAAGGCATGCGCATGGTGGCCGCGATGCGAAAGCACAAACGCATCGTGCAAATGGGCTCGCAGCACCGCTCGACCAAGCGACTACAGTCGGCGATCGAGTTCGTGAAGACGGGGAAACTCGGGAAGTGCGTGGTTGCCAAGGCCTGGGAAAGTTCGAAGCAGGGGGCGATAGGGTTCCCCAAGGATAGCGAAGCACCCGCCGGCGTCGATTACGAGATGTGGATGGGTTCCGCTCCCAAGAAGCCGTTCAACGTGAATCGCTTCCACGGTCGCTGGCGCTGGCTGTTCGACTACGGCACCGGCGACCTCGGCAACGATGGCGTGCATCGTCTCGACATGGCAGTTGCACTTTTCAACGCCGCACTCGAAGCACAGAAGAACGAGCCGTTGGCCATGCCGCGAACCATCTTCGCCAACGGCGGCAAATGGTATTTTGACGACGCCCAGGAATTCCCCGACACGATGCAAGTCAATTACGAATTCGGCACTGGCAAGCAGACCCGGTTATTGACGTACGAAATGCGTGTGTGGGCTCCTTACAACTATCTGGGCGAATCGGAAGGCTCGGCCGTGTTCGGCGATCAAGGCTACATCGTCTGTGGCAACTCACGCTGGACGGCCTATGGCAAAAGCGGAGAAGTGCTTGAGAAGGGCGAAGGGGACAGTCACGAAGCACCGCACGTGCA